>NZ_JBNHIN010000030.1:37408-98024 GCF_050054615.1 Streptomyces sp. YGL11-2 | reverse complement strand
GGTGGCCCTCGGTGACGGACTCCGAGGTGAACAGGCGGCGGGACACATCGCTCCCTGGGGTTGCAGCGGCTGCTGGCTGGTAGTTACCGGGCGCTTTGGGGGCTGCGCCCGGAGCCGTCCGGTCCGGTCCGGTCAGACGCGGACGACGGTCTTGCTTCGCATCAGGAACTCCCCGAGATAGCCGTCGTGCGGCAGCCCGGGGCGGTGCCAGTGCGTGGCATGGCTGCCCACGTGCAGGTTGCTGATCGTCGGTTCGGCGACCAGCGCGTCGACGAGCTCCTCGTCCTGGGTGACGGCCGTCAGTACCAGGGTGTCGCACAGCGGCTCGATGCCGTCCTCGCGACTCCATGGAGCGACCCACACGCAGGGGAACGGCACTTCGGCGCCGACCTGCGGGGCGTCAGGGGCGTTCACCTGGTGAACCACGGGGCGCAGTACGGCGCTGCCGTCACCGAGCTCGTCGACGAAGCCCGTCCCCCCGAGCCAGGCCCGGGTCCCCTCGGCACGATCGAGAACGAACCGCTCCAGCGCCCGTGCCGCCTTGGTCTGCTGAACGGGCAGGCATGCCTTCTCGTCGTCCGGCGGCAGGCTCGGCAGGGCCGCAAGACGCTCGGCGATGGCTCCGGCCAACGGCGCCGGGTCCCCCTCGATGAGCACCGCGGTGGCATTCACGCAGCCGCTGCCGGCATGCCGGCCGACCGAATCGACGATCATGTCGAGGTGCTCGCGCCAGTCGGTGTCGGCGGTCAGCAGGATCTTCGAGCGTCCCGGCTGCAGGGAGAGCACACCGGGGTCGTCCGCGTAGCTGCGGATGATCTCGTCACCGCCGTAAGCCAGGTCCGCGCCGCGCACGATGGCGTCGGCGGCCTCGTGCCCGCAGGGCAGCAGCGCCACGTGATCGTCGCCGAACCCCGCCTCGCGCAGCGCGAGGACCAGCCGCTGCGCGGTGAACGGTTCCCTGGTGGACGGGCGCACCGCGACCCGGTAGCCGAGTGCCAGCGCCTCCGGCCAGAAACCGTGCGTACCAGGGTGGTTGCCCGGCACGTGCACGGCCAGCACCTCGCCGCGCCGGCTCCACACCGCCTGACCGGTGCGGGCCAGCGGGTCGCGCCAGTCGGACACCGCGCCGGCGGGCCGGGCCAGTTGGACACTGCGATAGCTCTGGGCGACGCGCTCGGCGCAGGTCTGCGTGGCGACACGTACGACGTTGACCGGAAGTCCGGAGACCCGGGTCACGGCCAGTTCGTACTCCCGCGCCGTCATACCGCCCAGCGTGGCAGACCGGAACAGCTCGGCCGCACGGGCCAGCGCAGTCGCCCGCTCCGCGGCGGGCAACACGGCGGCGGCGTGCAGCGCCTTCATGGTGCGCTTGACGAACAGGGCGGGAACCAGGCTCATTTCGGCCATGGCCGTGCCCGTCACATCCGTGATCCGCTGACGGTTGTGCGTGCGGTACGGACCCGACGGGCCCAGCGCGTCCAGCACGGGCAGCGTCGGTTCCTGGTCGACCTGCGGAGTCTCCGAGTCCGTCATCAGTAAACCCCCTCGATGACGGCCTCGTCGTCGAAACGCGCCACCGGGGCGATGCCCGCGGCCGAGTCCCCGATCCGGCCCTCCGGAGCGGCCACCCGGATCGCGGTGTCGCGTTCCAGGTTGTTGGGGAGCAGCAGCGCCCTGCTGACATGGTGCATCACGACCTGACCGCGCTCGCCGTAGGCCACGGCGTTGCCGGTGTGCGGCTCCACGACCTGGAACGTGATGTACGGCGAGAAGGTGTCGAACACGCACGGCTCGCCGAGCGGGGTGCCGTGGCGCTGTCCGGCGATGCCGAGGATCATCGTGCTGCCGTAGTGGCCGTAGAGGGTCGCCTCGGGGAAGATCTCCGTGCGGTACAGCTGCGCGCTGTCGGCGTCCATTTGGGTACCGCCCCAACGGATCGCCCGCACCTTCTCGTTGATGAGCTCCACCAGCTCATCGCGCTGCGCGATGCGCTCCAGAAGGGGTGGCGTCACCGTCATCACCCCGATGGGCTGGGTACGCAGAACGTGCGCGGCCTGGTCGATGACGTGCTCGGCGTAGGCATCCGCCTGGCTGCCCTTGCCCTCGGAGATGAGCCGCTTCACCCAGCGCGGGTCGAGATCGATCTGGAATCCGTACCGGCCGTGGGTGAGCGCGGAGCGGCGGAAGATCTCTCCGACGATGTGCGGGCCGGAGGGGGTGATACCGAGCCAGTCGACGCCGCGCGGGAAGCCGTGCACGTCGAGGTTGGCGTTGCTCCAGGCGACCAACTTCTCCATCCAGTCGCGCGGGCAGATCACACGCTTGGGCGCGCCGGTCGTGCCGCCACTCTCGAAGACGCCGACGATGTCGGGCTGTTGACCGTAGCCACGCGGCACGAGGTCGGCGGCAGGCACGTCACGCAGTTCGTTGGCGACGTTGGGGAAAAGCTTCAGGTCGTCGTAGCCCTTGACGTCGGACAGCGGCTCAAAATCCAGCGACTCCGCCCTCCTGAGCCAGAAGGGAGAGCCGGTCTCCGGGCCGAAATGCCATTCCATCGCAGCCCGGACGAGTTCGTCGGGGTCCGGACTCGCGTCATGGGGCAAGTCCAGGATCGACAGCTCTGCACGCGCCACGCGTCCTCCAAACACAAGGGTCGGCTGTGGATGGCCGGCCGGTCCCGATTGCCGGGCCCAATGGTGAATTGACTGATATCCGGCATTCGATCACCAGAGGGTGCGCGTCTGCATGAGTAACCACTACTCAACTTCTTTCCGATACGGCAGATGTGTTGAGAATGAGTACCGGCCGTCGCCGCCCCCCGCTCATACACTGGTGCGATGAAGGCAATGATCGCTTGGTGGGATCTCTCCGAGTCACAGCACACCGCCGAGACGCTGCGCGACTTCCTGCGCGAAGAGGCCGAGCGTTCCTGGTCGGACATTCCCGGTCTGCTTTTGAAGGTATGGGTGTCCGACCCGGAGAAGAACCGCTGGGGAGCGGTGTTCCTCTGGGAGTCCGAAGAGGCCGCGGCCGCGGCGAAGTTGCCCCGGAGCGCCGGTGAACTGATCGGCTATCCGCTCGCCTTCCGCGAGTGGTTCGACGTGGAGGCGACCGTCGAAGGGCACCACTCGCTCCCCTCCTTCGCCGGGCTTGGACTGGCGCTTCAAGGGCCGGACGCCTAGCCGGGGCAGGGGCACCGGCCTGGCTCGGCCGGACATGCCGGCGCGGCGCCCCGAGTGTTCCGGGACGCCGCGGGCTCGCTCTCAAGTCCGTTGATCTGGCGGGATGTTGCGGTTGCAGCGGAACAGGTTGGCCGGGTCGAGGCGGGTCTTCAGCTCGGTGAGCCGCCGCTGGTCAGCCGGTTCCCAGAAGTCGCCGGCCAGGTCGTCGACCGCACCGGCATGGTGTCCGCCGTACACCAGGTTCTGGCATCGTCCGCCGGCGGAGTACGGGGCGAAGGAGTCCAGCACCTTGCGCTGCGCGCTGCGCACCTCGCCCGGATCGGTGTCTTGCACCGGCGACAGGACTCGCAGGAGATAGCGGGCCTCGCGGTGGCCCACCGCGTTCGGCACCTCGGGCGCCCGGCCCAGGGCTCCGCCCAGGTGGCGTACGTCGACCACACAGGGCACCGCCGCGCCGGGACGGGCCAGTTCCGTCACCACAGCGGCCTGGTCGCTGCCGAACTCGCGGAGCAGGACGTTGTCGCCCGCGTAGGCGTGCGGCTGAGACGGATCGTTGTAGATCGCGCCGCACTCCGTGTACGGCATCTCCCCGAGCGTGTCGGACAACAGGGGGCCCGCCGCGCGGAGCGGCGCGGACAGCGTCTCTCCCGTCCTCGCATCCCCGGTGAACGCGATCCGTACATGGGCCACGTAGCGGCCACGCAGCCGGGCGGGGAGCGCCGGCAGATCGGGGTAGCCGATCAGTGAGACCGAGGACGTCAGTTCCTCGGGAAGCGTCTCGGTCCACCGGAGGTACGCCTCCAGGAGACGGGGAGCGCGGGCGACGTCGAAGGTCAGCTCACCGCCGTAGATCCGGCTGACGCGCACCAGGCCGATCTCCATGCCTGTCACCGCGCCGAAGTTCGCGCCTGCTCCGCGCAGCGCCCAGAAGAGCCCGGGATCGCTGTCGGCGCTCACCCGTCGCAGCCGGGCGTCGGCGGTGACGATGTCGACGGCCTTCACATGGTCCGCCGCATAGCCGAACTGCCGTGCCAGCAAGCCCAGTCCGCCGCCGAGCGTGTAGCCGACCGCGCCCACTCCGGGCGCCGAGCCGTTCAACGGGGCGAGGCCATAGCGGGCCGCGGCTTCGATGACCTCTGCGAACCTGGTACCGGCCGCGATCCGCGCAGTGCGTGCCGAAGCGTCCACCGTGACGCCCGTCAACGCGGCGGTGCTGATGAGTACGCCACCCTCGACGGGTACCGAAAGACCGTGACCGGTCGCCTGTACGGCCACCGGCAGTCCCCGGTCGGCGGCATGCGCCACGGCCGCCGTCACGTCGGCGGGCCCGGCCGCCCGCACCAGTAGGGAAGGCCGGTGACGGTAGGCGGTCTGGAATCCCGCGCATCCGTCGTCGAACCCTTCGTTGCCGGG
Organism: Streptomyces sp. YGL11-2; assembly: GCF_050054615.1. Taxonomy (NCBI): domain Bacteria; kingdom Bacillati; phylum Actinomycetota; class Actinomycetes; order Kitasatosporales; family Streptomycetaceae; genus Streptomyces; species Streptomyces sp. YGL11-2. The sequence goes on along the minus strand of NZ_JBNHIN010000030.1, from coordinate 93,429 downwards.
CACCAGCACCGCGCCCCGCACGTGTTCTTGCAGGGAGCCCGCCGCAGCGGCGCCGTTCATGGGGAGCAGTCCTCTCTCTCGTACCGGTCAAAGCCCGTGCGGGTCAGAGCGGGAAGGGCTCCAGCTCACCGGAGATCACCTGGTCACGCAGCGCCGTGCGGTCGACCTTGCCATTGGCGTTCAGCGGGAAGACGTCCAGGGTGTGGAAGGTCAGCGGAATCATGTAAGGGGGCAGGCCGGCGCGCAGTTCCTCGTCCACCGCGGGAATGTCCAGACCCTCGCCGGAGAGGATCGCGGCAAGCACCAGCACGCCCTCCTCGTCGCCCGGCACGGCCACGACCGCGGCCTGAGCCACCCCTTGGCGCTGAAGGAGGTGGGACTCCACCTCACCCAGTTCGATGCGGTGGCCGAGGATCTTCACCTGCGTGTCGCGGCGCCCGATATAGCTGTACTCCCCGTCGGCCATCCTGCGGCACAGGTCACCCGTGCGGTACCACCTGCGGGGCTCGGCGCCGTCCTGCGCCGTGGTGTGGAAGGCGCTCTCGGTCTGCCGCGGGGCGTTCAGGTACCCCTCGAAGACCTGTGTGCCGGTCAGGCAGAGCTCTCCCGCCTCGCCGTCCGGAAGCGGGTCTCCGCTCTCGGCCAGCACCGCGACCTCCATACCGGGATAGGGCCTGCCGATCGGCACGATGCCGTTGGCCGAGCGCTCCGGCGAGGTCCGCGGATCCCAGCGGTGCGCCATACAGGCGATGGTCGCCTCAGTCGGCCCGTACAGGTTCTCCAGTACGGAGCCGGCGGCCGCCTCCTGCCATGCCTGGGCCACCGTCGCCGGCAACGCCTCGCCGCAGAACAGGCTCCAGCGCAGCGACGGGAGACCGCCCGGCTCCAGAAGCCCCCTGCGATGCTGCAGCACGGCCACGGAAGGGACCGAGAACCAGACGGTGACGTCGTGTTCGCGGATGAAGTCGAGCGGTGTCATGAGGTCGAAGGCGTCCATGGGCAGCAGGCAGCCTCCACTGCCCCAGGCCATGAACAGATCGAAGACGGACAGGTCGAAGGTCTGGTCGAAGGTGTTCGTGAAGCGGTCCTCCGCCGTGAAGGCGTACCGCTCGGTGTTGACACGCAGGAAGGCGGCGACGTTGGCGTGCGAGATCGGTACGCCCTTGGGGCGGCCCGTCGAACCCGAGGTGAACAGCAGATAGGCACTGTCGCCAGGGTCGGTGAACACCGGCCCGTCCAGCGGGGTGCAGCCCTCGACATCGGCTCGGGTGAGAATCCGGACGTGACCCGGTACGCCCTGGGGCACCGCGTCGCTCTCCGGGAGGACGGCCGGCGGTGCGTCGGACATGTCGGCGAGGAGCCGGCCGAGCTGCGGGGCGGAGCCCTGGTCGGCCAGGATCACCTCCACTCCGGCACGGTCGGCGATCTCCTTGTTGCGGGACGCCGGGTACTTCCTGTTCATCGGCACCACGGTCGCACCGGCATAGAGAGCCGCCAGGAAGCCGGCGTAGGTGACGATGCTGCGGTGGCCGAGGATGCCCACCCGCCGCGGCTGCTTGCGCGCGCTGGTGAGCGCGGCGGCCCAGCGGCGGGCGAGTGCGTCCAGCTCCGCGTATGTCCAGGCACGCCCGTCGAGGATCAGGGCGGATCGTTCCGGAAAACGCCGGGCCGAGGCGCAGAAGCCGGCGTGGAGGAAGGGGGAGGAAGATCCCTGCATGGTGTTCTCGCGTTCCGCTTCGAGGTGCTTCGTCGGAGGGTCCTGGGAGGGCGCCGGGCCCGTCACGGCTGGAGCCGGCTGATGCTCCAGCCCTCGCCGCGCCGGTCGTAGCACAGCCGCTCGTGCAGTCGGTCGGTGCCGTTGGCCCAGAACTCCACGCTGTCGAGCCGGAGTTCGTAGGCGGCGAAGGCGGTGGGCCGGGGCAGCGGACCGCGCCCGGCCAGTTGGCCGGCGTGCTCGCGCAGCGCTTCGACCTCCATAAGGTCCGCCAGCGGCTCGCTCTGCCGAGAAGCCGTCGACATGGAGTGGGTGAAGACGGGGCGAGCGTTCCACAGGGCGTCGGCGTCGGCGTCGGGGAGCTTGTCGACCGGGCCGGCGACGGCGATCTGCTGGCTTGTCTCCCGCCAGTAAAGGACGCCCGAGGCCCACGGGTTGGCGGCCAGTTCGCGTCCCTTCCGGCTGCCGTCGTGGCTGAGGAAGACGAACCCCGTGTCGGTCACCTTGTTGATCACGACGATCCGGCACGAGGACCGGCCGCGGGCGTCGGCGGTCGCCAGGGCCAGCGCCCGGGGCTCGCGGACCTGGTGATCCAGTGCGTCGGCGAGCCACCGGCGCAGCAGGTCCATCGGCTCGGGTGGCGGCGTGCGGAACTCGGGGAAACCGACCTGCACCGTCGCGGTGAGGGACTCCGACCTGGTGCTGCTCATGAATCTCCCTGGGTACGGGTGTCGAAGGGGCTGCGGGTGCTTGCGGCGGTCACAGTCGCAGCGTCCCTTCGATCACCACAACCCCGTCGCCTCCCACCTCGACCGAGTCGACCCGGTCACCGGCTCCGTGGGCGAGCGCGTGCATCGGCGAGGGGCGGCCCATCTCGACACCCTGGGTGATCACGATCCGCTGTCCGTACTCGATCAGGCCGTGGCGGGCGAGATGGATCGCGATGGGCCCGGCCGCCGAGCCGGTGGCCGCGTCCTCGACCACTCCGTATGCGGGTGAGAACATCCGGCTCCGCCAGTTCGCTCCGGATCCGGCGAAGCAGTTGGCCGCCATGTCGGGGAACTGGGCGAGGGCTCGGTGGTCGGGGGTGAGGGCCGAGAGCTCCTCGACACTGCCGAGGGCGACGAGGACATGACGCGGGCCGTTCCGGTAGATGTCCACGGGGAGCGCGGTATCGCGCACCCCCAGCGCCGCCAGCAGTGCGTCCCGCTGCGCGAAGGGCTCCCAGGTCGGCACCGGCTGCTGCATCCAGGCCGCGGTCACCGTCCCGTCCCCGCGTTCCAGCTCGAAGGGGATGAGCCCCATCGCGGTCTCCAGCTTCAGCTGGTCCGCCTGGACGCGGTTGCCCAGGGCTATCGCGGTGCCGAGCAGCGGGTGCCCGGCGAAGGGGAGCTCGTTGACCGGGGTGAAGACCCGGATGTGCGCGTCGCCGCCCTCCTTCGGCAGGAGCACGAAGGTGGTCTCCGAAAGGTTCATCTCCCGTGCGATGCACTGCATCTGATGTGCAGTCAGATCGTCGGCGCCGAAGTAGACGGCCACCGGGTTGCCCTTGAGCGGCTCGGTCGCGAAGGCGTCGACGACTACGTAGGGGTACATCTGGTTCTCCCGCTGTTCTGTGGTCATGTGCCGAGCGCGTCCCGCACACTGGAGGCGAGAATGCGTGGTCCGTTCTGGGTGAGTACCGACTCGGCGTGGAACTGCAGGGAAGCGAAGCGCGGGCCGCGCAGCGCGTACACCTCTCCGGTGTCCGGATCACGGCTCACCTCCACCACCCCCACTCCCGCGACCTCGCGTTTGTCCTCGCGGCTCCGGGTGGCGAACGTGTTGTAGAAGCCGACCCGTTCCCGGCGGCCGAAGAGATCGATCTCCTTCTGCAGACCCTGGTTGGGGGTGGGCAGGCGGGTCACTTCGAAGCCGAGCGCCAGGCTGAGCACTTGATGGCTCAGGCATACGGCGAGGAACGGGCCGCCCCGCTTCACCAGGGTGCGCACCGCCGTGTGCAGATGGGCGATCTTGCGGTGACTCGTCTCGCTCGGGTCTCCGGGGCCCGGCCCCATGACAACGAGCTCGTGATCGTCGAAGGAGTACTCCTCGTCGAAGCGACGTACCGTCACCGTCAGCCCCATCGCGCGCAGTTGGTGGCCGATCATGGCGGTGAAGGTGTCCTCGGCGTCCACGATCAGCACCCGGCGGCCGTCGAGTCGGGGCAGCGGCGCGGGGCGGCCGACGGTGTCGCGCAGCCAGAAGCCGGCGATGGAGTCGTTGCGCCGCTCCAGAGTGGCACGGACGTCGGGGTGGGCGGCGAAGCGCCCGGTGCCCCCGGACTCCAGGGCGGCCACCAGCCCGGACGCCTTGGCTCGGGTCTCGGCGGCCTCGGAGGCCGGATCGGAGTGGCGCACGAGGGTGGCGCCGACACCGATGCGTACCCGGCCCGAGCTGTCGATGTCCGCGGTGCGGATGAGGATGGCGGAGTCCAGTGCCCGCCCGCCGCGCTCGTCCCGTCCGATGAGCGCGGCCACTCCGCTGTAGTAGCGGCGTCCCTCCGGTTCATACGCCGCGATGACCCGGCAGGCACTCTCCAGTGGTGAGCCGGTGACGGTGGGCGCGAACATGGTCTCGCGCAGGATGTCGCGCACGTCGTGCGCGGTGCGGCCTTCTATGAAGTACTCGGTGTGGGCGAGGCGGGTCATCTCCTTGAGGAAGGGGCCGGTCACGCGGCCACCCGTCTCGCAGATCCGGGCCATCATCTTCAGTTCCTCGTCGACGACCATGTACAGCTCGTCGGTCTCCTTGCGGTCGGCGAGGAAGTCCATGACGCCCGGGAGCGTGGGGCCGGTGGGCGGGTAGCGGTAGGTGCCGCTGATGGGGTTCATCACCGCCCTGCCGTCCTCGACGCTGATGTGGCGCTCGGGCGACGCACCGACGAAGGTGTGCTCGCCCGTGTGGATGAGAAACGTCCAGTAGGCGCCCGCCTCCCGCTCGACGAGACGGGTGAAGAAGGACAGCGCGCTGTGCGGCCCGTAGTCGGTGATGTCCGCGACGAAGGAGCGTTTTATGACGAAGTTGGCGCCGTCGCCGACACCGATCACGTCGTCGACGACATCCTGGACGGTCTTGCAGTAATCGTCGTCGGCCACGTCGAAGTGCCCGCCGCTCAGTGCGGTCGGCACCTGGGGGATCCGGGCCAGTGCCTCGGCGAGGGGCAGCCGCTGCTGGTCGGTGACGGTCAGCGCGATCAACGGAGCGCCATCGTCAGGAGCCTCGTAGCCGCGCTCCGCGATCTGCCGGTACGGGATGACGGCGAGGACTTCGTGATGGGCGCCGGAGAGCCGGGACGGCTCGTCCGGCAGCGGGATCCCGGCGAGGGTCTCCGGCGTCGTCACCTGCCCGACGAGCACGTCGAGGGTGTCGGCCCCCTCGGCTTCGGGCCGGTACAGCAGGGCGAAGGCCGCCGGCCGGTCCGCCAGGACGCGGTCGAGCAGATCGCCTTCCCCGGCGGGAGCGGTGGTACTGCGCCCGGTCATGCGAAGACCTCCTTCGCCGTGGTGACCATCGCGCAGCGCTCCGCGGCGTAGCTGACGGCCAGTCGGTGGTAGTGCTCGGAGAAGTCGGCGACGGCATCGGCGACGAAGAAGGTCCGGATGTCATGGGTGAACGCCTCGACGGCCGTCATCAGGACCCCGACATGGGCGTAGACCCCGCACACGATCAGCTGGTCACGGCCGCTCTCCCGCATCCGCTGCAGGAGCCCTGACTTGTGGAACGCGCTGTAGCGCCACTTCGTCAGCTGCCAGTCCGCTTCCTGTGGCGCCAGCTCGTCGACCACCTCGCGGTCGGCCGGGTCCCTGCGCATACCCGGGCCCCAGAAGTCCTTGAGCAGGCCCCGCTGTTCCTCGGTCATGCCGCCGGGCTGGGCCGTGTACGCCACCGGAACACCGAGGGAAGCGCAACGGTCGCGCAACGCCGCCGCGTTGCCGACCAGTTGGTCGCGGACACCGTCCGGGAAGGGCGCCAGGAAGTAGCGCTGCATGTCGTGGACGAGCAGGACCGCGCGGTCCGGGTCGGGCGTCCATGTGGCGGTGTTGACGGGCAGGTCGCCCGCGGTCGGAAGCGCATAGGGCTCGATGAGGGGTATGCCGGTCATGGCTTTGCCTTCCCATACCTGACTCGGGGCTCTGACACGTCCGGGGGTCAGGCGTTCCAGGCGGAAACCACCGAAACAGCCTGTCGCGGATTGAGCCTCGGATCGCAGAACGTCGTGTATTTGTCACCAACGTGGCCGAGTTCGGTGTCGCCGGAGACGCACTCCGTGACGTCGTCGGGTGTGGTCTCCAAGTGCAGACCGCCGCATACGCCGCCGGCGCCCAGGACGGCCTCCTGGAAGCGCCTCACCTCGCGGGAGACGGTCTCCACATGGCGGGTCTTGTTCCCGTCCGGCGCCGCGACGGTGTTGCCGTGCATGGGGTCGGTCAGCCAGATGACCGGGTGGCCCGCACCGCGTACAGCCTCCACCAGCCGTGGCAGCCGCTCGGTGATGCGGTCGTCTCCCATGCGGGCGATGAGGGTGAGCCGGCCCGGCTCGCGGGCCGGGTCGAGCCGCTCACAGAGCGCCAGCAGCTCACCGGGTTCCATCGAGGGACCGACCTTGCAGGCCACCGGGTTGCTCACCCGAGCCAGGAGTGCCACATGGGCACCCTCCAGCTGACGGGTGCGCTCGCCGATCCAGGGCCAGTGCGTGGAGCCGAGGAACAGCTTGCCCCGCTCGTCGATGCGGAGCATGGGGATCTCGTAGTCGAGCAGCAGCGCCTCGTGACTCGTCCACACCAGCGGTCCGATGGGGTTGCGTCCGGCGGCGCGCCCGCGCCATCCCAGGTGTTCCATGATGTCGCCGGCGGCCATGTAGCCGGTGAGGATGCGCAGCGGATCGGGGCGCCTGGTCTCCGGATCCGGCTCGGGTCCGTTGACCATGTGGCCCCGGAACACCGGGACTTCGACGTCACTCACCGTTTCGGTGGCCTGGGAACGGGGCTTGGCGAACTGGCCCGCGATCCGTCCCACGCGGATGACCGGCCGGTGCGCGGTCATCTGCAGTGTTCCGGCGAGCAGGTCGAGCAGTGCCGCCTTGCGCAGGACATCGTCAGGCGTGCACTCCGCGGGATCCTCGGCGCAGTCCCCGGCCTGTACCACCATGGCTTCGCCGGTGACCACGCGGGCCAGCGAGTCGCGCAGCAGACGCAGATCGGCGGCCTGAACGAGCGCCGGCCTCGCGGCCAGCGCGTCCCCCACACGATCCACCTGCGGCATGTCAGGCCATTGAGGCTGCTGCAACGCCTCGCGGACACGGATATCACGCAGGACTTCGTCCACAGGGGGTCTCCTATGTGGCGGTGGAGGGCCGATCAAGTGGGTATGCCTGCGCGCTTGATCTCCGGAACGGGAATGTCGAGCGCACGCAGTTGCTCAAACGGGTTCATGAACTCCCGCTGCAGCTTGATCTTTCCGTTCTCGAACTCGAACGAGTGCAGAAAGTGGTTCTGGTAGTAGCCCTCGGGGTAATCGGCGAAGCGGATCTTGCCGCGACCGTCGCACTCCACCCAGAAGCGGTTCGGGTCCTGGGTCTCGAAGACCTCGATGTTGTACCACTCCCAGTCCGGGAAGGTCTTCAGGGACCACACCGCGTGCTCGCCGAGCCGGTCCCGGCCGTTGATGCTGATCGGGGAACCGGTGTCGGTGGTCCACAGACCGCCCCGGCCGTCCTCCGTGAACAGGGTGTGGCGCTGGAGCCGGTCCTGGCCCCTACAAGCCATGTACTTCTCCACGATCGCCCGGTTGCTCCGGCGTAGTTCGGCCTCGTCGGCGAAACCCTGGGACTGAGCGGATTCGGGCATGCTGGCCCTCCAAACTGTGCAGTGCCGAAAGGAATGACGGGCCCTGGGCGATGGACCATGCATGAATCGCAGGGCCGAGGGGAATGTGCACTGGTCCCCGTGGCCGCAAGTCTCGCCGGTCTCCGGAAGCCGTTCAAGAAACAGCGGTTCAGCTCGACGTCAGCCTCAGTCATGTTCGGCGAAGGCTCCGCAAGGGTGTGCGAACATCGTCAGATGCCTGCCAACTCCCCGTTAAATCAGGGACAGATGGCGCATCGGGCTCGAAAAAACATGGAAGCTTTACTCGGTTTGTGACGGGGCCCGGACGGCACCGGCCATCGAAGAACCGCCGCTACCGGCGTACTCGCACCGGCTTTCCGCCCCGACCCCTTTTGCATGTCTCGTACGACTCGACGAGCCGTCCGCTGCAGGTCCGCGTCGGCCCACGATGGAAAGGCACGCCGGCAACCATGCGATTTCTCTTCATGACGACGCCCGGGTTCTCGCACACCGTCCCTCTCGTCCCGCTGGCCCACGCGGCCCGGCTCGCCGGGCACCAGGTGCTCTTCGCCGCGGGCGGACCGGCACTGCGCGCCGCGACCGAGGCGGGTCTGTCCGCCGTCGATGCCGCGCCCGGCCAGGACATCACCGCCCCTTACGTGAGGCTCGCGTCCACCGCCATCGGCGAGGAACTGTCCGTGGAGTTCGTCATGCGGCAGGTGTTCGGCGCGTTCGGCGACATCGGGGACATGATGCTGCCGGGCCTCGTGCGCACCGCCCGGGACTGGGCGGCCGACGTGGTGCTGTACCCGCCGATGCTGCCGGTGGGACTACTCGCGGCACGTGCGGCCGGCAGCCTGGCGGTGGAGCACGGCATAGGTCTGCGCCATCCGATGTTCCCGCTCCTCACCGACGTGGTCCCCTCCGTGGCCGCTGAGGCGGGAGTCGCCGAACTGCCGCGCCACCCCGACGCGGAGCTCAGCCTGGGCCCTGAGTCCCTGGAGAAGATCAACCCGACCGCGCCGCGGGAAGCGGTGCCGTACGAGCTGCTGACGATGCGCCCCAGCTCGTACAACGGCGGTGGACGAGTGCCTTCGTGGGTGCTCGCGGCACCGGAACGTCCGCGGATCCTGGTGACGCTCGGCTCGGTACCCGCCCACAACGACACCCAGGTCCACCTGCTGCGGGAGGTCATCCGGGGCGCCGAGGAGCTGGACGCCGAAGTCGTGGTGACGTCCGGCGGCTCGGACCTGACGGCGAAGCTGGGGCAACTCTCCGCGCGGGTGCACCTGATGGACGAGTTCCTGCCGCTCAGCGCGGTGCTGCCCAGCTGTGCCGCCGTCGTCCACCACGGCGGGATGAGCACCATGTTCTCCGCCCTCGCCGTGGGCGTCCCTCAGGTGGTCATCCCCACCACCAAGGGCGACGCGCTGACCAACGCCCAGGTCGTCGGGAAGCGTGGCGCGGGTGTGGTGGTCGACCCGGCCGGATGCACCGCGGCAGTGGTGGGCGCAGCGCTCCGCAGCGCGGTACGGGAGCCTACCTTCCGCGCGGTGAGCGAGGACGTCGCCGCCGAGCTCGCGGCCATGCCCGACCCCCTCGACGTCGTCGAGCAGCTCGCTCGGCTCGCCCGCGCACACCGCGCGTAGCCCCTCCACCCCCACGGAAAGACATCTCCATGCAACTCACCGTCTTCGGCGCCACCGGTGGGACCGGCCGTCTCGTCGTCGAGCAGGCCCTGGACACCGGGCACGACGTGCGGGCCGTCGTCCGCACGCCCGCCAAGCTGCCCCTGCAGCACCGGAACCTGCAGATCATCAAGGCCGACGTGTTCGACCCGGAGGCACTGAAGCCCACCCTCGCCGGAGCGGACGCCGTCATTTCCGCGCTCGGGGCGGTGGGCCGAAAGGACACCGGGCAGGTCTGCGCAAACGGCGTCCGCAGCATTCTGGCGGCGATGGAAAGCACCGGCGTGCACCGGATCGCGGCCATCAGCGCTCAGCCGGTGCTGCGCTCGGGAGCGGGCGAACCGCTCTGGTTCCGGATGACCGTCACCCCCGTCATCCGGGCCATCTACCGGAACACCTACGCGGACCTGGAGCGGATGGAAGCGCTCCTCGCCGACAGTGCCGCCGAGTGGACCGTGCTGCGTCCGCCCTACCTGACCGACAAACCAGGCACGGGGCGGTATCGCACCGCCTTCGAAGCCAACGTCAGCGGCTCCAGTCTGACCCGCGCCGACCTCGCGACGGCGCTGCTCACCGTCCTGACCGATCCAGGCACCATCCGCCACGCCATCGGCGTCGGAGCCGCATAGCGCGTCCGCCGTGCGGCATCCGGGCCGGGGACCGGCCCGTGGACCAGCCGGACCTCCCGAGGAGAAGGACCATGCCCCAACCCGAAATCCGCACGGATGCAGGGCCGACGAGCCCGGGCCCGGAAGGCGCTGGTGCCAGGCGTCGCTGGTGGGCGCTGGTCGTCATCGGTCTGGCCCAGTTGATGGTCGTGCTGGATGCCACGATCGTGAACATCGCACTGCCGTCGGCACAGTCGGCGCTCGACTTCTCCGACGGCGACCGGCAGTGGGTCCTGACCTCTTACGCACTTCCCTTCGGCAGTCTGCTGCTCCTGGGCGGACGCGTCGCCGACCTGTTCGGCCGCAAGCGTGCCTTTCTGATCGGCCTGGTCGGCTTCGCCGGCGCGTCCGCGGTCGGCGGCGCTGCCACCGGCTTTGCGATGCTGGTGGCAGCGCGGGCCGGACAGGGGCTGTCCGGTGCACTGCTGGCACCCGCCGCGCTCTCCCTGCTGACCACGACATTCACCGACCCGGGCGAACGCGCCAAAGCCTTCAGCGTCTTCGGCGTCATAGCGGGCGCAGGAGGAGCGGTCGGCCTGCTGCTGGGCGGAGTACTCACCGAGTACGTGAACTGGCGCTGGTGCCTCTATGTCAACCTGGGCTTCGCGCTGGCGGCCTTCGTCGGCGGGGCGGTGGTGCTCACCGGGACCCGGCGCATCACGGCACGGCCCAAACTGGACCTGCCCGGCACTGTGGCCGTCTCCGCCGGTGTGTTCAGCCTGGTCTACGGCACCGCGAACGCCGAGCTCGACGGCTGGAGCGCCCCGTCGGCCTGGGGCTTCCTGGTTGCCGGCACGGCCCTGCTGGTGGTCTTCCTGTGGTGGCAGAGCCGGGCACCCCAACCACTGCTACCGCTGCGGGTGTTGCTGGACCGCAACCGTGGCGCGTCCTTCCTCTCGATCCTGGTCGTCGGCTGCGGGCTGATGGGGATCTTCCTGTTCCTGACGTACTACCTCCAGCAGAGTCTGGGGTACTCGGCGCTCAACACGGGTCTGGCCTTCCTCCCCATGATCGGGGCGATGGGTGTGGCTCCGGTCCTGGCGGCCGGCCTGGTGCCCAGGATCGGCCCCCGCCCGGTCGTTCCCGTGGGGATGGCCCTGACCGCCGTGGGGCTGGTCTGGCTCACCTCACTCGATCTCGGCAGCAGCTATCCGACGGGCGTGCTGCCCGCGTTGCTGGTGGTGGGTGCGGGGCTCGGCGGGGCGATGGCTCCCGCGATCAACCTGGCCACGTACGGCGTCGACGCCGAGGACGCCGGTGTCGCATCGGCGACCGTCAACATGGTGCTCCAGGTGGGCGGTTCCCTCAGCCTGGCGCTGCTCAACACCCTCGCCACCGGTGCCGCGTCCGACTATCTCCACCGGCGGGGCCACTCCGACGCCGCGGTGCAGGAAGCGGCGCTACGCAGCTACGCGACGGCCTACTGGTGGTCGGCGGCACTCTTCGTTGCCGGAGCCGTCATCAGCTTCCTGCTCTACCGCCGGGGAAAGGTCGACGTGGATCCGCAGGGCGGGCACGCCGTCCCCGCGTGAGACCACCCGCTTCCCGCCGTTCAGGGCCCATGACCGGCCTCCTGACGCGCCTCGGCCCCGGTCGGACGGCACCCGGGGCCGGCGGCGACTTCCCGGGCTACAACTTGACGGCACCGGCATTGACGCAGGCGAGCAGAGTGCGGGCCTGAACATTGAGGTAATGGCCGTGTGCGGTGAGCGAGTTGAGCTGGCCGACGGTCACCCACTGGTAGCCGCTCCGCGGATTCGGGGCGGTGTCGCCCGGACCCTCCGCGTCGGCGGCCACGAACAGACAGCGGCTCTCCGCGTTCAGGAACCTGCCGCCCTCCTCCGAGTGCAGCGCCTCATAACGGATCCGTCGCGGCTCCGCGGTCAGCACCGTGTCGAGGAACGGCGGCCTCGCGCCGGCCGGCAGATGCTCCCAGTTCCCCGGCGTCGCCTGGACGGTCGGCGCCAGTTCGACGGTGTCGAGGTACCCGGCCTCCACCTTGGCGTGGACCAGCAGATGCGGTACACCACCGATGCGCCGGAACAAGAACGCCGTGACACCCGTCCCGCACGGCTCGAACAGGGGCTGCGCCCATCCGGTGACCTCGCGGTTGCCCGCTTCGACCGAGACGCCGGTCACCCGGAAGTACCGGCCGTCCGGGCGCCCAAGGCCGTGGGCGTCGTGCTCCCAGCCATCGACGTCGGCCAGCGGGACGCGGTGGATCTCGACGTCGTGGCGCGCTCGCTCCGCCGTGAACCAGGAGAGCAGCTCCGTGTCGGAGCACAGCGCGCCCGCCTCCGGCGCGGACATCGGGAAGCAGGAGATGACCGTACGGGCATCCATGTTGACGACATTGTCGAGCCGTAGCAGCTCGCCGATCTGCCCCAGGGTCAGCCAGCAGAAGTCGTCGTCGAGGGGGACCTCGGCGTCGGTCTCCACCAGCATGTTGCGGTTGGCCTTGCGGAAGAACCAGGAGCCGTGCTCGGACTGGAGCGAGTCGGCCAGGACCCGCCCGGAGCCCGGCTGGACGAAGTGCTGGAGGTATCTGACCGCCGAACCCTGGTGGACCCGCCGGTAGTTGCTGCGGGTGGCCTGCACCGTGGGCGACAACTGCAGGATGTTGCGGTTACCCGGCTCCATCTTGGCCTGCATCAGGAAGTGCAGGACGCCGTCGAACTCCTTGGCCAGAATGCCGAGTATCCCGACCTCCGGCTGGTGGATGATCGGCTGGCGCCACCTCGGCACCGGGCCTTCGCCGACCGAGACGGACACCCCCTCGACGGAGAAGAACCCACCGCTGCGGTGGACGAGGTTGCCGGTGCCGGGCTCGAAGGACCAACCGTCCAGGTCGCCGAGCGGCACCCGCTCCACCGTGAACCGGTGGGCCCGGGACCGCCCGGCGAGCCAGCCGGTGACTTCCTCGGTCCGCATCCAGTGGCCGCTGCCGGTCGCCGCCGCGGACCGGGACAGTCGGGCGGACAGCGTCTGTTCGGCTCGCGGGCGCAGAAGCGTGGGTGCCTTCACTTCGGGTCCCTCTCCGCTTCGTCCGCGAGGAAGGCGACCGTGCGCCGCAGCGCCTCGGTGAGCGGCGTCTGCGGATCCCAGCCGGTGACCCCCCGGAACGCCGAGGCGTCAATGGTGACGCTGGAGAAGTCACCGGCCTCCGCGTGCGCGGGCGGCTCGACGGCGAGTACCGGCACCGGCGGATTCCCGGTCCGCTCGGCGACCAGGGCGGCGATCTGCTCGAACACACCGCCCAGCGGCCGGCCGGCACCGGTACCGAGCAGCCAGTGCCGCCCGGCGAGCGCCTCGGCATGGCGCACGCCCGCGGCGACGGCGCGGGCCAGGTCCTCCACGTAGAGCAGATCGCGCCGGACCGTGCCGTCGTGCCACATCGTGATCGGGTCACCGGCCAGCGCCCTGCGCACCATCGCGGTGATCACGCCCCGGTCCCGTGCGGTGGAGTCCGGGCCGTAGCCGAACACCGTGGGCAGCCTGAGCGAGGCGCCGCACAGGACACCACGGGCATCCGCGTCCAGCAACAGCCGCTCGGCGGTGAGTTTCTGGCGGTCGTACTCGCCGGCGGGCAGGTCCTCCTCCGTGCCGTCGAGGACGACCTTGTCGCAGGGGCCCACCTGGGACGCGGCGCCGGTGAAAAGCACCTTGGTGCGTGGTCCGCCGGCCCTGTCCGCCAGGGCGCCGACGAGGTCACGGACCAGGCCCACGTTGACCCGCTCGGCCGCCGCGTCGCCGTCCTCGATCCGCCAGGTCGACGTACCGGCGCTGTAGAGAACCGCATGGACGACGGCCTCCGCTCCGGCGACGGCCGCGGCCATCTCGCCGGGCTCGGTCAGGTCGGCCGCACGCACCTCGACGTCGGCGCGGGCCACGGCCGGAACGGCTGCCGGGCGCCGGGAGACGGCCCTGATGCGCACCGGCTGCCTGGCCAGTTCGCGCAGTACCGCGGAGCCGACGAAACCAGTGGCGCCGAGGACGGTGATCAGCGGGGGGTTCACAGCCACAGCCGGTCCTCCGCCTTCTTGCAGATCTCGTACTCGGGCAGCAGGCCGCGTTCCTCGGCTTCGGCCAGGGTGGGCGCCGAGAGGTCCCGCTCCGACTGAACCGGCACGCAGTCCTTCGGGAAGGGGAGGCCCAGTGCGGGGTCGAGTGGCGAGACCGCGCACTCGTTCTCGCGCACGTAGCCCTCCGACATCAGGTACACCACCATCGAGTCGTCCTTGAGGGACAGGAAGGCATGCCCGACCCCGACCGGGAGGTACAGGGCCCGGCAGTTGTCGCCGCTGAGCTCGGTCGTCTCCCATCGGCCGAATGTCGGTGAGCCGACCCGCAGGTCGACCAGGTAGTCCTGCACCGTGCCGTAGGGGCAGTAGACGTACTTGGCCCGGCCCGGCGGCGTGGTGGTGTAGTGGATGCCGCGGAGCACTCCTCGGGCGGAGATGTTGTGGCTGACGTCCCGCACCGGGAAGAGCGGTCTGCCGATGCTCTCGGTGAAGGCCGCGTCCTGGAAGGGCGAGGTGAACAGACCACGGTCGTCCCGATATACCGGGGGCGTGAACGCGAAGGCTCCGTCGATGCCCAGCTTCTCTGTCTGCACGATGCTCACTGCTTTCACTGGTGTGTTCGGGAATCGTCGACGCACTTCACAGCGCTGCCAGCACCTCGCGCAGAGCGCTGATGGTCCGCTCCTGCACCGCCTCGGGCAGCGAGGGGTACATCGGCAGCGAGAAGATCTCGCCGGCCAGCTTCTCGGTGACCGGCAGCGACCCCTCGGACCAGCCCAGACGAGCGAAGCCGGACATCGTGTGCACCGGCCAGGGGTAGCTGATGTTCAGTGAGATGTCATACGCCTTGAGGGCTTCGAGGATGTCGTCGCGCCGCGGGTGGCGGACGACGTAGACGTAATAGACATGTCCGTTGCCGTCATTGGTGGCCGGCAGCAACAGCCCGCCGGGCCCGGTCAGGTCGCCGAGGCCCTCCTCGTAGCGGCGGGCCACCGCGTTGCGTCCCTCGACATACGCGTCCAGACGGCCGAGCTTGCGGCGCAGGATCTCCGCCTGCACCTCGTCCAGGCGGGAGTTGTGGCCCGGTGTGCGGACCACGTAGTAGACCTTCTCCATGCCGTAGTACCGCAGCTGCCGTAGCGCGCGGTCGGTCTCCTCGTCGGAGGTGATCACCGCGCCACCGTCGCCGTAGGCACCGAGCACCTTGGTCGGGTAGAAGGAGAACGCGGCGGCGTCGCCCATGGTGCCGGCCAGTCTGCCGTGGTGGCGGGCACCGTGTGCCTGGGCGCAGTCCTCCAGGATCTTCAGGCCGTGCTTGCCCGCGATGCGCTTCAGCGGTGCCATGTCGGCACACTGACCGTACAGATGGACCGGCAGCAACACCTTGGTACGGGGCGTGACGGCCGCTTCGACCTGGTCGGTGTCCATGAGGAAGTCCGACTCCCGGACGTCCACGAAGACCGGTGTCGCTCCGGTGCCCATGATGGCGACGACCGTCGGCGCCGCGGTGTTGGACACCGTGATGACCTCGTCACCGGGACCGACGCCCAGCGCCTCCAGACCGAGCTTGAGGGCGTTGGTTCCGTTGTCGACGCCGGTGCAGTATCCGGCGCCGTGGTAGCGGGCGAACTCCTCCTCGAAGCCCTTGACGCTCTGGCCAAGCACCAGTTGGCCCGATGCGAAGACCCGCTCGACGGCATCGAGAATGTCCTCCTTCTCCTTCTCGTACTCCGCCAGGTAGTCCCAGACGTGGACGGTCACAGGTTCTCCTCATGGTCGTCGTGTCGTGCGCGGGCGGCTGCCGGCCGGGGCGGTGCCCCGTACGCCGCAGGCGGGCCGAACCACCGGTGCAGGGCTTCGGTCAGGCCGCCGGCGTCCGTGCCGGTCCAGGCGACATGGCCGTCGGGCCGGACGAGTACGGCAGCGGTGCCGACGAGCGCGTCGCCCATGACCGGTTCGGCGGGGGTGCCGGTCACCGTCAGCACCCGGTCCTTCCAGCCGGCCGCCGCCGCGCGCGTCCCGGGGTCGTCGGTGAGATCGAGCAGTACGCCCTGGGCAGTGTGCAGCAGGGCGGTGGTGGAGGTGGGGCCGGCGGCGGTCGCCAGACGGCGCGGTGGCAGGCGCCTGCCCAGCAGCGGATGGCTGCCCTCACCCATGTCGTAGCGGACGTCCAATCCGCTGACCACGCCCGCGAGATGGCGTTTGACGTCGTCGTACGCGATCAGCTCGGCGAACAGCGCGCGCAGCGGGTCGGCCTCCTCGCCGCCGATGTAGAGCATGCCTTGGACGCGGGTGTTCATCAGCAGCCTGGCTCCCACCGGGTGGCGCTCGCTGCCGTAGGTGTCGAGCAGGCCGGGCGGTGCCCAGCCCTGCACGGTCGCGGCGAGCTTCCAGCCGAGGTTGACCGCGTCCTGCACGCCGGTGCTCAGCCCCTGGCCGCCCGCGGGGAGGTGGATGTGCGCGGCGTCCCCGGCCAGCAGCACCCGGCCGCGCTGATACTGCGTGACCTGGCGGGTGGTGTCGGTGAAGGAGCTGACCCAGTCCGCGGTGCCGCCGCTGATGTCCTCGCCGGTGATCCTCCACCAGGCGTCCGCGACCTCGGCGAAACCGGGCTGCTGGGAGCGTTCACCCGCCGGAACGCCGTCCGGGCAGACGATGACGCGGTCCACGCCCTCGCCGAGGGGAGCCGCCATCACCATGCCGCCGGGCAGCCGCTCGCCGAGGAAGCGCGGCCGGATCCCGCAGCCGACCACGTCGGCCAGGTACATCTCGCGACCCGCCGGGGTACCGGGGAAGTCGAACCCCGCCCTCGTGCGCACCGCGCTGCGCCCGCCGTCGCAGCCCACCAGGTACGCGCCGCGCAGCCGGCGGTCTCCCTTGGCCGCACGGGCGTTGATCTCCACGGCGTCGCCGAGGTCGGTGAGCCCCGTCAGCTCCCAGCCCCGCCGGATGTCCGCGCCCAGCGAGCGCGCCCATTCCTCAAGCACCGCCTCAGTGCGCGACTGCGGGACGCCACGCGCCCCGAAGTGGGCGTCCTGGAGAACGGAGTAGTCGAAGAGAATGCCGCCGAAGTGTCCATGCGGGCTGGCCGCGAGGTCAGGACCGAACCCGGCGAGGAGGCCGCGCTGGTCGAACACCTCCATGGCCCTGGCGGTGAACCCCAGCCCCCGGGACTGGCCGGTGGGCTCGGGGAGCTGCTCCACGACGACGACACGTACGCCGCCCAGGCGCAGTTCGCCGGCGAGCATCAGACCGGTGGGTCCGGCGCCGACGACGATGACGTCCGTTTCCTCCGTGCCCTCTTCGGGGTCTGTCGGTGCCGCTCGCGGCGGAGTGCCGGGTGCTCCCGTCGCCATGGGTCTTCCCTTCCTGTGTGGGGCGTTTCCGGTCTTTCGTGCGATCGGGAGGCCCGCTCGCTCGGCGTCAGCACCTGTCGCGCGGGGGATGCGGACGGTCGGGGCGCGGCGAGCACGCCTCCTGATCCTTGGTCGGCTTCCACCAGCCGGGGTTGTCGCGGTACCAGGCGACGGTGGCGGCGAGGCCGTCGTCGAAGGGCACGCGCGGCTCGTACCCGAGCTCGCGGATCTTGCGGTCGCTCAGGGAGTAGCGCAGGTCGTGTCCCTTACGGTCGGCGACGTACCGCACCGCGGAGGCATCCGCTCCGCACAACTTCACGAGGCGTTCGGTCAGATCGAGGTTGGTCAGCTCGTTGCCGCCGCCCACGTTGTAGATCTCCCCTGCTCCACCGCGGGTCAGGACCAGGTGGACAGCGCGGCAGTGGTCCTCCACGTGCAGCCACTCGCGGCGGTTGCTGCCGTCCCCGTAGACCGGCACCGGCTCGCCCTCCAGCAGGTTCGTGACGAACCGTGGAATCAGCTTCTCCGGGTGCTGGTGGGGGCCGTAGTTGTTGGTGCACCGGGTGATGGACACATCCAGGCCATGGGTACGCCAGTAGGAGCGTGCGATCAGGTCGGAGCTCGCCTTGGACGCGGCATAGGGGGAGTTCGGCAGCAGCGGGCTCTGCTCCGTCCACGAGCCCTCACTGATGGAGCCGTACACCTCGTCCGTGGAAACATGCACCACGCGCGCGGTCCCGGCGCGTACCGCGGCCTCCAGCACCGACTGGGTACCGCCCGCGTTGGTCCGGACGAAATCCGCTCCCCCGTCGACCGATCGGTCCACGTGTGACTCGGCGGCGAAGTGCACCACCGCGTCGTGGCCCGGCAGCAGTCCGGTGAGCAGTTTCCGGTCGCAGATGTCGCCGTGCACGAAGTCGAGCCGCTCATGGCGAGCGGGAAGGTTGTCGCGGTTGCCTGCGTAGGTCAGCTTGTCGAGTACGGTGACGGCCGGTTCACCGGGCCCGTACGCGCCCGACAACAGCGAGCGGACGTAGTGGGAACCGATGAATCCGGCGCCCCCGGTCACCAGGATCCTCATGACGCCGCCTCCAGCGGCTCGGCGGCGCCGAGGCCGCCGTCGGGTGCGGTGCGGAGCCGTCCGGTCTCGGTGATGTCCATGACGTACTGGCCATAGGGAGACTTGGCCAGTGCCCGGCCGAGGCGGTGGCAGGTCTCCCGGTCGATGTAACCCATGCGCCACGCGATCTCCTCGATGCAGCCGATGCGTACGCCCTGACGGTGCTCCATGATCTGCACGTACTGGCTCGCCTCGGTCAGCGCGTCGTGGGTACCGGTGTCCAGCCATACGAAGCCGCGCCCCAGCTCGACGAAACCGGCCTTGCCACGCGCCAGGTAAGTGAGGTTGACATCGGTGATCTCCAGCTCGCCTCGCTCGGACGGGCGCAGCGAGCGCGCGATGTCGACCACGTCGTTGTCGTACAGGTAGAGACCGGTGATCGCCAGGTTGGAGCGCGGCCGGGCGGGCTTCTCCTCGATGGACACCAGCCGTCCCGTGCCGTCGGTCTCCCCGACGCCATAGCGCTCGGGGTCACGCACCGAGTAGCCGAACAGCACGCAGCCGTCCACGTTCTGCGCGCGGTCCCTGAGCAGCTCACCGAAGCCGGGGCCGTGGAAGATGTTGTCGCCCAGCACGAGCGCGACGGAGTCGTCCCCGATGTGGTCGGCCGAGAGGATGAAGGCGTCGGCCAGGCCCCTGGGCTTGTCCTGCTCGACATAGCTGAGCGTGAGGCCCAGAGCGGAACCGTCGCCGAGCAGACGCTGGAATCCGGCAAGGTCGCCGGGGGCGGAGATGATCTGGATCTCGGTGATGCCCGCCAACATCAGTACCGACAGCGGGTAGTAGACCATGGGTTTGTCGTAGACCGGCAGCAGTTGCTTGGAGACCCCGAGCGTGATCGGGTGCAGCCGCGTGCCGTGGCCGCCGGCCAGGATGATTCCTTTCACTCCCCCGCCTTTCTGAGGGTCCGGGCGTTGCAGGGCGTCATCGGGCGGCCGGCGTCGCGTCCGCCGCGGGTTCGCCGAACCAGCGGTGCAGTGCGGCGACCGACCCGGCCGAGTCCGCTGCCCTTCCGTGTGCGGCCCAGACGACATGGCCGTCCGGGCGTACCAGGGCGGCGCCGGTGCCAGGCGGCAACTCCTGAGCGGCCGGCTCCGCGAGGAGGGCCGTGACCGGCCGGACCCGGTCCGCCCAGGGTGCGGCGGCGTTGAGGAGCCCGGTGTTGCCTCCGCCGGTGAGATCCAGCAGGATTCCCCGGCCGGCCCGCAGAAGGGCGAAGGTGGTGGCCGGGCCCTCATCCGTCACCAGCGCGGCCTGCGGCAGGCGCGCGCCGAGCAGCGGGTGGTCGCCGGTGCCGTCGAAGCCGTAGCGGATGTCGACGCCGGAGATCATCCCGGCCAGATGGGTGCGCACGCCGTCCAGCGGGAGCAGTTCGCCGAACAGCGCACGGAGCGGTTCGGACTCGACACCGCCGAACAGCAGGCCCGACTGGGTCTCGATGTTGGCGAGGACCCGCCGTCCGACCTCGTGACGTTCCGTGTGATAGCTGTCGAGCAGGCCGGGCGGAGCCCAGCCCCGGGCGGCGGCAGCGAGCTTCCAGCCGAGGTTGGCCGCGTCCTGCAGGCCGAGGTTGAGTGCCTGGCCGCCGATCGGCGGCTGCCGGTGCGCAGCGTCTCCGGCGAACAGCAGGCGGCCGTGCCGGTAGTGGGTGAGCTGCCGACTCTCGTCGCCGAAGGAGT
Source organism: Streptomyces sp. YGL11-2 (assembly GCF_050054615.1). NCBI lineage: Bacteria > Bacillati > Actinomycetota > Actinomycetes > Kitasatosporales > Streptomycetaceae > Streptomyces > Streptomyces sp. YGL11-2. The sequence goes on along the minus strand of NZ_JBNHIN010000030.1, from coordinate 73,315 downwards.
TGAGCCACAGGGGCGTACCGCCGGTGATGTCCTCACCTGTGACGCGCCCCCAGGCATCCGCGATCTCGTCGAAGTCCGGCGCGGTGGTGCGGTGTCGGGGTGCCGCACCGAATTCGTGGACCATCACACGGGTGACGCCGTCGCCGCGGCGGGCGGAGACGGCCAGCCCCCCGGCGAGGCGCTCGAAGCGCCGGTCGGGGATGTCGATACCGGCCAGATCCGCGCGCAGCAGCTCGCGGCGGGCCCCGTGTCCGGGAAAGCCGACCCCGGTCAGGCGGCGCACGGTACTGTCCTCGCCGTCACAGGCCACCACGTACCCGGCCCGGACGCGGACCGGGCCGGCCGGCGCCGCCGCCTCGGCTTCGATGTGGTCCTCCCGCACGGTGAGCGTGGCCAGTTCGTGCCCGCGCCTGATGTCGGCACCGAGGGAGCGCGCCCACTCCTCCAAAAGCTCCTCGGTCCGCGTCTGCGGCACCTTCCACTGCCCCGCGTACGGTCCCGGCAGTGTCAGGTCGAGCGGAATGCCGCCGAAGTGACCGCGCGGCTCGCGGGGTGGGGCGCCGAGCGGGCCGAGCAGCCCGCGGGCGTCGAGGATCTCCATGGTCCTGGCGTGCAGGGTGGTTGCCCGCGATTCGGTCGTCGGGGCGTCGCGCCGCTCAAGGAGCACCACCTCGGCGCCGGCCAGCCGCAGCTCTCCGGCGAGCAGCAGCCCGACAGGGCCACCGCCGACGACGAGGATCTGTGTGGTGCAGGCGTGGGACTGCTCGGCTGCTGCCACTGTCAGCGCCTGCTCTCCGCGTAGTCCTTGGCATGACCAAGGGTGGCGAGGCTGTTGGTGCTGAGTGCGCTGTGCACGTAGTCGCGGGCATCGACGACGGTGGCCCCGGCGCCGAGCACCTTCGCGATGTTCTCGGTGTTGAGGACGACGGTGTGCTGCGAGGAGGCGGCCACCCGGCCGTCCTCGGTCTCGCGGAACGTCCAGTAGCCGGTGTGCAGGTTCATCAGCGCCGGCAGGGTCACCTGCTTGTAGCCGATCTTGTCGTGCGGGAAGCAGACCCGGTACGACCTGGTGGTGTGCGTCGACCCGTCCTTGGCGCGGGTGTCCATCCGCAAGGTCTGCAGGCCCGGCGTCTCCTCCGTCAGCTCCACGGCCGCCACATGCGGCAGTCGCTGCGGCCACAGCTGCGCCTCGTTGATGAACGCGTAGACGTCCCGGGCGGAGCCGTCGATGTGGACGGTGTCCTCGAAGGAGAACGTCAGCTCCGCTTCCGCGTGGGCGCGTTCGACGTTGGTCTTGAGCGCGGCCAGTTCCGAACGGGAGTTACGGTCCACGGCCCGGGCTATCCACGCCAGTCCGTCCGGGTCGTCGTCGATCGCCCGGTAGTCGTGCAGCAGCCGGACGCGGCACGACGTCGCGGTCAGCGGCTCGATGATCCAGCCGCCGCCCATGGCGGCCACGGGCGGGGTGGACACCTCCTGACGGAAGTCGATGCGCAGCGACTCCGCGTCGAGCGTGCGGCGTGAAGTCCAGTTCTTCGCCTCGCCGTTGGCGAGGGCCCAGATCTGGATGCGCTCCTGGTCGCCGTCGCGTTCCAGGTGCTCGACGTAGAGGGTGGGCGGGAAGATCCTGGGCCAGTTCTCCACCTCGGCGATCAGCCGGTAGACGTCCTCGGCCGGGGCCTCGACCGTGATCTCGTGTGCCACCTCGCGCAGACCGTTCGCTGTCATTGCTGCCTCTCCTCGGGCTTCGGTCGGTACGGCTCAGAAGTTGCCCAGGCCGCCGCAGACGTTGAGAGCCTGGGCGGTGATGGACGCGGCGGTGTCCGAGGCCAGGTAACCGACGAGTCCGGCGACCTCCTCGGGAGTCGCGTAGCGGCCCAGCGGGATCTTCGCCTGGAATTTCCGGAGGATGGCATCCTCCGTGGTGTCGTACGCCGCGGCGTACCCCTGGCGCACGCGCTGCGCCATCGGTGTCTCCACATAGCCGGGGCAGACCGCGTTGACGGTGATACCGGTCGGTGCCAGCTCGTTGCCCAACGCCTTGGTGAATCCGACCACGCCGTGCTTGGACGCGGAGTAGGGAGCGCCCAGCACCACGCCCTGCTTCCCCGCGGTGGAGGCGATGTTGATGATCCGACCGCGGCTCTTGGTCCGCATGCCACCGGTGTTGAGCACCTCTCGGGTCATCCGGAACACGCTGTGGAGGTTGGTGTCGATGACGTCGTACCACACCTCGTCGGTGATGTCGGCGGTCACCCCGCCGCCGCTGCGGCCGGCGTTGTTCACCAGGACGTCGACGCCACCGAAGCGGTCGATGGCGGCCCGGACGAAGGACTCCACCTCGGCGTCCCGGCGCACGTCCAGGGCTGCGCCGTCGGCGGTGTGCCCCTCCTCGCGCAGCCGCTCGACGGTCGAGGCCACGTTCTCCGCGCTCCGCGCACCGATGAAGACCCGGTGGCCGGCGGTCGCCAGGGTCCGGGCGACAGCGAGGCCGATGCCGCTGGTGGCGCCGGTGACCAGGGCGACCCGCTGCTCCTGCTGAGACATACTCGCTCTTCCTTCCGCGTGGTGGGTGGTGGGGGATGAGGGGTGTGGGGACGGTCGCACCGGTCAGGCGGCGGCGAGCAGCCCGTTGACGGCGTTGATGAGTTCCCGCGGGGTGGCCGTGCCGCTCACCGCGGTGTCATCGAGGGCGATGCCGTACTCGCGCTCGATGCAGCTGCCTGTCTCCAGCAGCGCGAGGGACTCGTAGCCCAGTTGCTCGAAGTCGCTGTCGAGGATGTCGCCGTCGAGGCCGAACGCCTCGTCCACACCCGCGACTTGCCGGAGGATCCGCTTGAGGTCGTCAAGGGTGAATTCGTTGGTGGTCACGTCACTTCCCTCGCTTTCGGTATGAGGTGTCGTCGCCGGCCCGCCCTGGGCACTGCGGCCATGGCAGCGCCCCCATCTCGCACGGGGGATCGGTCGATGGGGGCGCTGGATCGGGGGCCTACCGGACGGCGCGCACGGCCATGGCGGAGTTGAACCCGCCGTGGCCGCGTGCCAGCACCAGCGCTGTCCGCAGCCGCGCGGGGCGTGGCTGGGACACCACCAGGTCCAGTCCGTAGCCGGGCGACGGCTCGACGTTCACGGTGGGCGGGACGAGTTGCTCACCGATCGCCAGCAGCGCGGCGGCCAGGTCCAGCGGCCCTCCGCCCGAGTGCAGGCGGCCGGTCATCGTCTTGGGCGCGGTGACCGGGACCCCGCGTGGACCGAAGACCGCGCCGATCGCCTCGGCCTCGATCCGGTCGAGGTCGGCGACACCAGCGGCGTCGGCGAACACCACGTCCACCTCGGCCGGGGACAACCCGGCGTCCGCGAGGGCCAGTTCGATGGCCTTGCGGAGCCCCGGCGGGCGCCCGATTCCCGGTTTCGGGTCGATCGTCGCTCCGTACCCCGCGATCTCCCCGTAGACCTTGGCTCCGCGCGCGCGGGCGGCGGCGGCATCCTCCACGACGAGGATCGCCCCGCCCTCACCCGGCACGTGTCCGTTCGCCTCCTCGTCGAAGGGCAGGTAGGCACGGGCGGGCTCCTCGCTGGTGCTCAGCCGTCCGTTCGCCATCTGCGCGACCCAGCCCCAGGGGCAGATCGAGGCGTCGACGGCCCCGGTGACGATGAGCGGGGTGCCCTTGCGGATGTGCCTGCGGGCCTGCGCCACCGCGTCCAGGCCGCCGGCCTGGTCACTGACGAGGACTCCGCTGGGGCCCTTCATCCCGTTGCGGATGGAGATCTGGCCGCTGTTGACCGCGTAGAACCAGGCGAAGGACTGGTACGCGCTGACGTACTGGCTCCCTTGGCTCCACAGCTTGCGCAGCTCGCCCTGGCCGAACTCGAAGCCGCCGGACGCACTCGCGGTGACCACACCCATGTCGTACGCGGGCAGTTCGCGCGGATCCACCCCTGCGTCGGCAAGCGCCCAGTCCGCGGCGGCCAGCGCGATCCGGGTCATCCGGTCGGTCTGCGGCAGCAGCCGGCCCGGCAGATGGTCCTCCGCCACGAACCCGGGGACCTCCCCGGCCAGCCGTGCCGGATACTGCGCCGGGTCGAAGCGGGTGATCCGGCCGATGGCGCTCTTGCCGGCCCGGGTCGCCGCCCAGAAGTCCTGCGTGCCCAGGCCGTTGGGCGCGGCCACGCCCAGGCCCGTCACCACGGTCCTGGCGCTCATGCGGCAGCCCTCCCCGGCCGGTCCGGCCTGGCCAGGACCATGGCGCTCTGGAAGCCGCCGAACCCGCTGCCGACCGTGAGCACGGTGTCCGTGGTCTGTTCGCGGGCGGTCAGCGGTACGTAGTCCAAGTCGCACTCCGGGTCGGGGGTGTGCAGATTGGCCGTGGGCGGCACGAGGTGGTGCTCCATGGCCAGCGCACTGGCCGCGATTTCGATGGAGCCGATCGCGCCCAGCGAGTGCCCGACCATCGACTTGATGGAGCTGGCCGGGGTCCGGTAGGCGTGGTCGCCCAGGCTCCTCTTGAACGCGGCCGTCTCGTGCCGGTCGTTCTGCTTGGTGCCCGAGCCGTGCGCGTTGATGTAGTCGACGTCCTCGGCATTGAGCGTGGCTTCGTCCAGGGCGGCCCGGATCGCCTCCGCCATCTCCGCGCCGTCTTGGCGCAGACCGGTCATGTGGTACGCGTTGCTGCGTGTGGCGTATCCGGCGATCTCCGCATAGATGTGGGCGCCGCGCCGGCGCGCACTCTCCAGCTCCTCCAGCACGAACACCGCGCAGCCCTCACCGAGGACGAAGCCGTTGCGGGTCATGTCGAACGGGCGCGAGGCGCACTCGGGGGCGTCGGTGCGGGGCGTGGTCGCCTTGATGGCATCGAAGCAGGCCATGGTGATCGGCGAGATCGGTGCGTCGGAAGAGCCGGCGATCATGACGTCCGCGGTGCCCTCGCGGATCAGCTCGACGGCATGGCCGACCGAGTCGATGCCGGAGGTACACCCAGTGGACGTCATGGAACTGGTGCCTTCGGCGCCAACGGCCCAGGCCACCTCGGCCACGAAGGAGCTGGGCACCATGTAGTCGAACAGGTGCGGAACCGCATACGCATGGTCGACCAGGTCGAGGCGGCCACCGTCACTGACCACCCGGTACTCCTGGTCCAGGCCCGTGGTGGCGCCGACCGCGCTGCCGATGGTCACACCGACGCGGTAGGGGTCGAGGTGGTCCAGTGCGATGCCGCTGTCGGCAACCGCACCGCGCGCCGCGACCACGGCGAACTGCGCGGCCCGGTCCATACGCCGTACTTCCTGGGGCCTGAGGCCATGTGCTTCCGGGTCGAAGTCGATTTCGGCGGCGACCTTGGAGCGGAAGGGGGCGGGGTCGAAGAAGGTGATGTTCCGGGTCGCGGTGCGGCCCTCGCTGAGCAGGCTCCAGAACTCCTTGACGCCCACTCCGCCCGGCGCCAGGACCTCCATGCCGGTGATGGCAACCCGTCTGCCCGTCACGCTCCGGCCTCCCAGTTGTAGAAACGGGTGGCCATCGAATCGGACGGCGAGCGCCAGGTCTGCGGGTCGCACGCCTCGATGTACGGCTTGAGGTCCTCGCTGATCCGCACGAAGCGCGGGTCGGTCTTCGCCTGCTCGATCCGCTCGCCGCCGTTGTCCGAATCGAAGTCCTGGAGGTGGAAGTACATTCCCCGGAACGAGAACAGCTGGCGGCGCCGCGTGCCCATGCGGTGCGGCATCTCCGTGGCGTCGAAGTCGGCGAACAGCCCGGCGACGTCATCGCTCGAAGCGGGGTGCATCCGAGCCACGATCAAGGTGCTGTGCAAGGTTCTCTCCTTCGTGAGCTCACGCGTGGCCTCACGGCCCGACCGAAAGCCGAGGTGAAAGGGACGGCGCGGTCGCCGTGCACGGTCGTGGAGTCCTGGGAGGCACCGCGCCCGCAGCGCACATCGGCAGCGGGGGCCCGGCCCGGCCGAGCCAAGTGGGTTTCCAGACAACCTCGGAACGGTGCGCCGGATCCTGGGTACAAGGGTCTACGGTCAATGACCGCCCTACAAGAAATTCTCATTCAGAAACAGGTCAGGTTGCGTCATGTTCGGCGACGTCCCTGCGTTTCCCTTCAGCGCCTGTCAGAGGAGAGTCAGGGTCTTGTCAAAACGGCAGGTCGGGGCGAACCCGTCGCTCCCTCGGATTCCCCGAAGAGTGTTCCGCAAAAACCGGAGTGTGGAGGGGACTCATGGTTGACGGTGACGACCGCGAATGCGGGTTGGGGTGGTCGCCGACCAGAGGCCGGCGTCATCACCGAGACCGGAATTCCGCTTTCCGCCGTTGCGGCGCGGGGAAGGGCCGGCGGTGCGGCGCGGGGAAAGCCCGGCAGTCCACCGGGGAGGGCCCGGTAACCTCGGCACGGAACGTCCGCCGGGCATGACATCGGCCCCCGGGACCATGTCCCGGGGGCCGATGTCAGGGCACGCGGCCGGAGCAACCGGCGGCGGTGCGTGGCAGGGTAGGTACTTCGGTGCCTGGTCCTGGATCGGTTCGGTTCGGACGTTCCCGGGTCAGCCCGGGGCCGGAGCACTCGTCGTGGGGACGACGCAACGGCGGCGATCCGTCAGTTTTCAGGCATGTCCCAGCTGGAAACCGACGCCACGGACAGTGAATATCCAGTCACTGGCGCCGAGTTTGTTGCGAAGGCTGCTGACGTGGGTGTCGATCGTTCGGCGCGACCAGACGTCGCCCCAGACCTCCTGCATGATCCGTTTGCGCGGAATGACGGCGTCGGGCTGGGAGGCGAGGAGGTACAGGAGGTCGAATTCCTTGCGGGTCACATCGATGCGGCGGCCGTCAAGGCTGACCTGGCGGGCGGCGGCGTCGATCCGCAGGGGGCCGTGGGAGATGACGGGCGGGGCAGCGGTATTGGCCTGCACGCGGCGCATCACGGCATCCATACGCGCCATCAGCTCACGGAAGCCGTAGGGCTTGACGAGGTAGTCGTCGGCGCCCGCCTGCAGACCCAGAACGCGGTCGAGTTCGGTGTCGCGCGCGGTGACGGCGATTAACGCGGTGGTGCCGGCGGAGCGGACCCGGCGGCAGACCTCCAGGCCGTCCAGGTCGGGAAGTTCGAGGTCCAGGAGAACGAGGTCCACGCTGTCATAGGCGCGCAGCGCGGCGATCCCGGTGTCCACCCGTTCCACCTCGTGCCCGTGCCGCTGAAGCCCCTTCACCAGGACTTCCGCTTCCTCGCTGTCGCTCTCCACCACGAGAACTCGCCATACGGCGGACGATCTGCTGCTTGATTGCTGTCGTGGAACATGAACCTCCACTTCGGCAGTGCCTGCCACCCTCGCGCCAGGCACTGCCGGAAGATAGGGATTCATCAGGTCGGTACGAGTCACAATCTCCCCCTTATACAGTCCATGCAGCAAAACTGAGGACCAACGGAGAGCGCCTACGCATCGACCGTCAACGCCAGGCAAGCCTGGATCGAGTGGCACGGGACTTGGGGTCACGTGCGATGCGCACGCCTTCCCCGCATCACTATCGAGTGAGCATAACAAACCTTCATAGCCGCGTTTCAAGTAAAATCGAGGCGGTTGTGACGGCAGACTCGCGTGACGGCGAAGTCGGAATCCAAGTCAAAATTGAGCTAATTTTTCGTTGAGTTAAAAAGCCGCCGGGCGTGACACGTCTTTCGCGAGTGTGGCATCGTCCGGCCCGGAGTGCCAGGTCACGCCGCTTCTCCGGCCTGGACCCACGGCCCTGCTCCGTGCCTGCCGTCACCGCACCGGCGGCAGGCACGGCAGCTCAACTGCCCTGTGTGAATAGCGACTTGATGTGCGCGGGCGCGTCCGTCCTGCCCCATTCCGCAGTCTGCCCCATGAGTTCGGGGGTGGCTTCGAAGCAGCGGTTGTCCGGATCACCCAGCGCGAACGGCGCCGGGAGGGAGTCCATCCGCCGGAGCCGGGCGAACACGTCCAGTGCGGCCTGGCCGGGAGTCACGCCACCGGACTCGACCTCCTGGCAGAGCTCGCGGGTGTAGGTCAGCAGCTCGCCGATGTCCCGCCCGACGGGATCCGGGAACCCCGGGGTCTCCCGCTTCTCCAGGTCCCGCAGCACTCGCTCGTCCCGGGTCTCCAGGAAGGAGCGGTACGCACGCTCAAGAGTCATCGTGGGCATGATGCTGGTCGCCTTCCACACCCGGGACACCGCGTTCCACAGGTGGTAGTCACGAAAGCCCACGAAGGAGCTGTAGACGAGGTCGTCGTGTACGTCGTACAGGCCCTGCTGAAGGCTGTCGACGAACGCGAAGCGCTCGGTGGACCAGTCGCCGTCACGGGTGGCCTCGATCAGCCGCCACGCAAGGGAGTTGACGACCTCCAGCGTGTTGGTCAGCCCGCGTGAGTAGAGCGCGTCGATGAACCCCGCCGCGTGCGCGGTCAGGCAGTAGCGCTCACCGACCGTCCGCGTCGCGGAGTACTGCAACCGGCCCGTGGAGACCCAGGGGCGCACCGCCGCGGCCCCGGTGAACTGCTCGGCGATCTGCGGGAATCGGCGCAGGAAGTCGTCGAACTCCTCCTGCGGGGTCAGGCCCGTCTTGGGGAACACCCGCTCGTCGAGGGTCAGTCCCACACTGCACAGCGTGCTGAGCGCGCCCTCATGGTTGTCGAACGGGATCACCCACAGCCAGCCGCCGTCGAACACGTGGTGCAGGGTGCCGTGGTGCCAGGGGCTGGGCTGCTTGTGTGCCGAGGCCGCCTCGGCGTCGTCGAAGGGCGTGACGTTCACCATGTGGGTGAACAGGGTGCGTGAGTGGTGCCGTGCGCGCGTGGGCTCCTCACGCAACCCGAACCTGTCGGCGACCGGGGAGCGGAATCCGCTGCCGTCCACGAGGTACTCGGCCCTGAACTCCTCCCCGCGGTCCGAGCGAAGCAGGACGCCGTCCGTACCCGTCTCGATGTCCTGGATCCGTGTGTTCAGGCACGGCTGAGCACCGTAGCCGACGGCGAGGTTGAACAGATAGGCATCCGTGTCCTGCCGGAACAAGTGGCTCTCGGTGCGCTGCCATTCGGGGATCACCAGCTGGTTGACCTGCTCCGAGTCCTGCGGCCGCCCCTCCTGGTGATAGACGAACCCGAAGTTCTGCTTGCGCCCGCTCATGGGGGAGATCCTGTCCTGGATCCCGCGGAAGCTGGCGAGCGGTGCGATCTCGGGGACGTCGTAGCGCTCGGCGATGACCTTGGTCATGGTCGAGGTGTACGGAATGGTGGACTCTCCTACCGCGAAGCGCGGGTGCACGCCCGCGTCGATCAGCAGGACCCTCACTCCGTTGCGGGCGAGCACCGCGCCCAGCATGCCGCCGGCCATGCCCGCGCCGAGGATGGCCACGTCATAGCGTTCGTCGCTCGTCTCGCGCTGCGGTGGTCTGTCGTTCATCTTCACGCCTCACCCTTCGTGGAAGACCAGTTGACGGATAGTGCTGATCGGTTGAGGTGGCTATGTTCGGCTGATGGGGTCCCGACCGCCGTCGGACGGATCCTGCAGGGCGCGGACCTGGAGGTGGCGCAGCTCTTCCTCCGCCGTGTGCTCGACCTGGTTCATGGCCAGACGCAGCAGAGGCGGCGCCATCACGGACGTGAGCACGGCGACGAGCACGATGATGCTGTACATCGCGCCGGACAGCAGCCCCAGCCGGACCCCGATCATCGCGATGATCACTTCGATGACGCCGCGGGCGTTCATGCCGGCGCCCAGGGCCAGTGACTCCCACCGGCTCATACGGGCGGAGAGACCGCCGGCAAAGGCGCCCAGGAACTTCCCGAGGACCGCGACGGCGAACACCGCGAGGCCCCACAGAGCGATCCGTGGATCGGCCAGCGCGGTCAGGTCCATACGCAGCCCCGCGGTGGCGAAGAACAAGGGGGCCAGCGACGCCATCACCGTCGTGTTCAGCGGCCTCAGCGTCTTCGTGTCGATGCCCTTGTCCGATCCGATCAGGATGCCGCACAGGAAGGCGCCGAAGACCGCTTCGAGTCCCAGCAGGTTGGTACCGGCCGACGCCAGTGCCATCAGTGCGACCGCGGTCACGATGGGCAGCCCCGGGACACCGGAACGCATCGCCGCCCGCATGGCCGCACGGATCACCACCCGACCGACGGTCATCGTGCAGATCAGGAGCAAGGCCATGTGGCCCAGCGCCGTCATCACGTCGCCTGTGTGCAGACCGGTTTCGGCCATGGCTGCGATCAGTGAGACCAGCAGCCAGCCCACGGCGTCGTCGATGGTTCCGGCGATCAGGATCAGCTGACCCACGTTGCGGTGGATCAGCTTCATGTCGATCAGTGTTCTGGCGATGACCGGGATGGCGCTGACGGACATGGCGACCCCGACGAAGAGCGCGAAGACCGTCGGGTCGGCACCCCCCGCGCGCAGCTGCCCCGGCAGTCCGAATCCCAGCCAGATGCCGAGTACCAGCGGCAGGATCAGGCCCGCGGCACTGACTCCCACGGCCCGCACCCCCTGGCGGCGCAGGAGACTCAGATCCACGTGCATCCCGGTGAAGCCGACGAGCAGGACGACGCCCAACTGGCCGACCGCATCGAGCAGATGCATCTGCTGGGCTTCCTGCGGAAACAGCCAGCCCCCCAGGCCGGGGGCGACATGGGCGAGCAACGAGGGCCCCAGGATCACACCCGCTGCCAGTTCCCCCACCAGGGAGGGCATGCCGAACCGCTGGGCCAGTCGGCCCAGCACCATCCCCGTCAGCAGCAACACCCCCACCTGCAGGAGCAGAACCATCAGCGCATGGCTGGAGATCGGGGCGACAACGACGGCTGCCGACGTCATGAGGGAACTCCTTTTGCCACAAGGGAACGGCGGGCCGTCGGAAGGAAGGTCTCCCGCGGTTTCGGGCAACCTGCGGGTGCCTTCACGGGGCTTCTCTGAGGGGCCCCAGCTCCCCGCGGAAGGCGACCAACGGCTCCTCGCCGCGCGTGGGGAGGCCCACCTCGACCACCTCGCCCACGAACACCGTGTGGTCACCGGCCTCGACGGTGTTGACCAGCCGGCAGGACAGAAAGCCCAGGGCATCGCTGAGGACGGGCACTCCGGTCACCGAGGCGTGATGGGGCACCTCCCGCAGCGACGCGGTCGCCCTGCTCGCGAACGCGAGCGCCAGCGACTCCTGCGGGGCGGCCAGAAGGTTCACCGCGTACGCCGCTGACCGCGCCACCACCGCACGCAGCCGGGACGCCCGGTGCAGGCAGAACAGCACCAGCGGTGGCTCCAGGGACACCGAGGTGAAGGAGTTGACCGTGGTTCCCGCCGCCTGCTCCCCGCGTCCGCTGGTGATCACGGTCACCCCGGTCACGAAGAGTCCGCACACGCTTCGCAGCATCTTCGCCTCGACCGGCCCGGCACCACGCAGGTCCTGAGTGTCTGACGACATCGAAGTCACATGCGCCCCTTGGGTCGGTGACGAGTCAACGGGTCTTCCATGACGGGAGTCGCGCGCAGGCGGGTACGGTGCGTGCGCACCTGTTTCGTGGCCTGTACCGGCAAGCCGGACCGCTTCAGCCGGCCGCTGCGGCCGGGGACATCGAGTTCCGGCCAGGCCCCTCGTGGGCCCGGTGGAGTCGGCCGGCGGCCGGCCGCGCGGCCCCACCGCTCAGCCCCAGGGGCCATGGCCCCATGCTTCATCGGCAACGGTCGCGGTTTCAACCCACGCCGTTTCAGAACTTGGTCAGATCTTCGCAGGCGACTTCCAGCCGCGCGTCAACAATGCCCGGCGGCAGCCGGAGAGCGTCCGCCGCCCCACGCAACCGCGCCGGCCGGAGCGCGGTCGGGCGACCGCCGTGTGCCGCGCGCGCACGGTGACCACGATTTGAGTACTCGGTACTCAGGCGGTGGGGCGCGGCTTCGTGATCGGCTGACAAGGACGGTGCGCAGAACCGACCGTGCCGGTATCCGTATGAGGGCGTCGGAAGGGATCGACGATGAAGATTGAGGGCGTCTATCTCGCCAGCCTCGGCACGTACGTGCCTGACCTGGTGACAACAGAGCAGGCGGTGAAGGCCGGTTGGTACGACGCGGAGGTCCGGGAGGCGTCTGGGCTGGAGTCCGTCGCGATCGCCGATTCGCTGTCGGCCCCGGAGATGGCGGTACTGGCGGCCAAGGAGGCCGTGCAGCGTTCGGGCCATGCTCCCGAGGATTTCGGCGCGTTGATGCACAGCTCGGCGTACCACCAAGGCCCCGACGGCTGGTCCCCTCCCCACTACATTCTCGCCCGCACGCTGGGCACTCCGATCACGGCGATGGAAGTCAAGCAGGGTTGTCAGGGGATGCTCTCGTCCCTTGTCATCTCCGCGCACCGCCTTGCGTGTGACCCCGAGAAGTCCGCGGTCCTGCTCACCGCCGCGGACAACTACTCCGCTCCCCTGGTGAACCGCTGGACGACGTCGCGGCTCTCCATCTTCGGGGACGGGGCCGCCGCCGCCGTGGTCTCCCGGAACGACGGATTCGCCCGACTGCTGTCCGTCGGAACGCATTCCGCCCCGGCGATGGAGTCACTGCACCGCGGCAGTGAGCCGATCTTCCCGCCCGCGGTGACGGTCGGCCGGGAACTGGACTACGAGGCTCGCGTCAAGTTCTGGATGGAGGAGTGGGCCAACGGCAACACTCCTCCCATGGAGCACCCCGGCGAGGTGCTGCAGAGGGCGCTGGACGAGGCGCTGCGGGACGCCGGCATCACCGCGGACGAGATCACCCGGGTATGCCACCCCAGCGCCACCTTGGACGCGCTGCGGGACCAGTTCCTCGACCCCATCGGGTTCACTGTGGACCGCGGGATCTGGGAGCACACCAAGCGGGTCGGACACATCAGCGCGGCCGATGTCTTCATCGGCCTGGAACACCTCTGGAAGTCCCGCCAGGTTCACCCCGGGGACAAGGTTCTGCTCTTCACCGGAAGTCCCGGATTCGAAGCCGGCTGCGCGATCTTCGAGATCGTTTCCGAACCCGACGCCGAATAGGCCGAACAGCCGGACCCGCGCCAGAAAGGAAGCCGCAGCATGAACGGCAGCGCTCATACCGAACCCGGATCCGACGCACCCGCCACCGGCGAACAGTTGCGGGCGAAACTCGCCGACCTGATCGGCGTCTCCCCCACGGAGATCGCCGACGACGCCAATCTCATCCGGCTGGGCCTGGGGTCCTTGCAGATGATGCGCCTCGTCACCGCATGGCGCCGCTCGGGACTTCCCGTGACGTTCGGCGAGATGGCCAGGACCCCGACGTTCTCCTCGTGGAACGAGCTGATCACCCGGCAGGTGGCGGCGAAGGCGGAGAACTCCCCCTGACACCACACGATTTCCGCTCCACGAACGGTGCGTGCGGCGTACCCGGACACCCGGAAGGACAGCAGTGACCGACCCCACGACAACGACGCGGCCGGCCGGCGCGGACGCTGACGCACACGCGCTGGCCGCCCGGGTGAGCGGCCCGGTACTGCTGCCGGACGACCAGGGCTACGAAGCGGAGCGCACCGCTCACCAAACGGCCTTCCGGCATCGCCCGTCGCTGATCGTGGGTGCGCGGGACCACGACGATGTGCGAGCGGCGGTGGCGTACGCCACGACCCACGGCGGAACGGTCGCCGTACAGGGCTCCGGACACGGACTGCCGGTGGTGACGGACGGCGGCCTGCTGATCAACACACGCCGGATGACCGGGGTGCACATCGATCCCGCGGCCCGCACCGCGCGGATCGGCGCCGGCACCCGCTGGAAGCAGGTGATTCTGGCAGCCGCCCGGTACGGACTGGCTCCACTGAGCGGCTCGGCGCCACTGGTAGCCGCGGTGCCCTACACGCTGGGGGGCGGGCTGGGCCTGCTGGCACGCCAATTCGGGTACGCCTCCGATCACGCTCGCGGTTTCGACCTCGTCACGGCGGACGGCGAACTGCGCCATGTCGACGCGGCCACCGATGCCGAACTGTTCTGGGCGCTGCGCGGAGCCGGGAGTTCCTTCGGCGTCGTGACGGGCATGGAGATCGGTCTCGTACCGGTGTCACGGATCCACGGCGGCACGCTCGCCTTCACCGGTGGGGTGGTGGAGGACGTCCTGCAGAGCTACGTCGCATGGACCGCCACGCTCCCGGAGGAGCTGACGACGTCGGTGACGCTCATGAGGTTTCCCGACCTGCCCATGTTCCCGGCGCCGCTCCGAGGGCACTACGCGGCTCAGATCCGGATCGCCGGCACCCTGAGCGCCAGGGACTGCGAGCAACTCATCGCCCCCCTACGCGCTCTTGGACCGCGGGCGATCGACTCCGTGCGGGACATGCCGTACACGTCCTCCGGCGAGATATACAGCGATTCCGTCGTCCCCCATGCGTACATGGGCGACAACGCCCTGCTGGACGGGGTGGACGCCGACACGGTACGCACCATCCTCGGTCTGGCCGGTCCCAAGGCGGCCGTCATGTGCGTGGTGGAGCTGCGGCACCTCGGGGGCGCGCTCTCCCGCGAACCGGCGGGGGGCAGCGCGGTCGGCCACCGAAGTGCCCAGTACCTGCTAAGGGTTGTCTCCCCGCTCGCCATTGCGCCGCGCTCCGTGGTGCAACCCCTCCACCGCAGGCTGTTCGAGGCCGTCTTCCCGCGGACGATCGGCCGGAGCCCGAACTTCGTCTACGGCGACGGCACGGCACCCGCCATCGACGGCATCCATCACGCGGCCGACGCACAACGGCTGTGTGCTCTCAAGGAGTTGCACGACCCGTACCACGTCTTCCGCTTCCACCACGGCATACCGGAGGCCCACCGGACGGAGTGAATCCAGCTGCCCTCAGGCGATCCGCCTGGACGGGAAAGTGCCCACGCCCAGCCGATGGGCGAGTTCCGCGCGGGTGGTGACTCCGAGCTTCGCGTAGGCGCGGTACAGATGGTTCTCCACGGTGCGCACGGAAAGCACCAGGCGGCCCGCGATCTGCTGGTTGGACAGCTGGGAGACGGCCAGTGACACGATTTCCCGTTCCCTGCCGGTGAGTTCCGCCCGGGTCCCCACCTCCCGCCTGCCGTCCGGCGTCGCCCAGTCCGGGAGCGCGACATCGCAGCGGGAGATCAGCTCCACGCCTCTGGCCCTGGAGAGACGCGACCCGCGGCCGTTTCCGGACGCCCGATGGGCCTCAGCGGCCTGCGCGGACGCCTCGGCGGCCAGCGGCAGCAGCCCCAGGGACTCGAAACGGGCGGAGGTCTCGTCGAGGGCGGTGCCATCGTTGCCCGCGAGCGCCTGTATATGGCCCGCCCGGAGTGCCGCCGTGCCCGGACCCGCCGGGCCGGGGGCCCGCATGGCCACGGCCCGGACGGCCGCGCCGGACCGGGCGGCCAGATGCAGAGCGGTGAGTGCCTGAGTGGCCCGGCCGGCGGCGGCGGCGCGCTCGGCGACCTCAAGCGCCAGGCGAGCCGCGGCGACACGGTCGCCGAGGTGGGCCGTGACCAGCGCACGCTCCAGTGCCACGGCATCCGAAACCAGGGGGTACGACGGCTCGCCCTCCTGCGCCACCCGGACCTCGTCGAGGAGGTACATGGCCTCCCTGTCCTCCCCCAGCTCCGCGAGCACACCTGCCAGCTGAGCCAGGCGCCACGCCTTGGTGGTGAGCCATTCGGCAGGGCCCCGGTACGTGGCGGCCTGCCGGAGGAGGTCGACGGCCTGCGCCGTCCGGCCCGCACTCCGGTGGATCTGGGCTTCAAGCAGCTGAGCATGCATCCGGTGCCGGGGGTTGCCGTCATTCCCGTGCTGCCGCATGTCGTCCAGGACCGCGGTGGCCTCGGCCTCCCCTCCGGCGTGCAAAGCGATCGCGCCCATGACGGCCCGGTGATCGAGCTGCGTCGCTGCGCTCAAGCCGGCCAGGAACGGCCGGCAGCCGCGCAGGACGGTGCGTCCCCCCTCGGTGTCACCCAGCTCGTGACGGGCAAGGGCCAGGACGGGCCACGTCCGCTGCGCCGCGGGCGAAGCCGACGCGGCGGGGGCGGACCCGGCCGGAGGCCGTATCTCGCCGAGCCGGTCCGTGAGCAGCCGTGCGAGGGAGAGCTCCTGCTCGTACGCCTCGGCCGGGGCACCCCGGTCGTGAACGGCGGCCTCCGCCACGAAGGCTTCGGCCTCCCGGGGCCTGTGGAGTCCGAGCGCCAGGTTGCGCGCCCGCGCCCGGACGAGTTCCGTATGGCGCTCCGGCCCCGCACCGGATGTCTCCAGCTGCCCGAAGCAGGCTTCCGCCTCGGTGTGACGGCGCTGTCCGGCCAACGCCTCGCCGAGCATCAGCGACAGATCCGGGGCCGGGGCGGCGCTGGTCGCGAGAACCGTCCGGCACAGGTGCTCGGCGAGCCTGAAGTCCTGCGCCCTCAGTGCGTCGGCAGCCGCGGTCCGCAGCCGTGCGGGCCGCGGAAGCTGCCCCGTCCCGATCCGAAGCCTGGCGATGCGTGCCGCGTCGCCAAGACGGCGCGCGCCGGTACGTTCGAGCGCGTCGGCGATCCGCAGCCGGAGGCGACGGGCCGTCAGCTCTGCCAGGGAGGAGGCAACCACGACCTCGCACAGCGGGTGGGCAAGCCTCAGGACCAGACGTAAGCCGGCGCGTTCGGTCGAGACGACACCGCGGAGGTTCAGCGACTCGGCGGCCGGACCGAGCTCATCGACCAGCGGGAGCCCGGCCTCCAAAGGCCCGGCCAGTGCCAGGATGTTGACCAGTTCCCGTTCACCGGGCCCCAGTTCACCGAGCAGCAGGTCGGACAGATCCGCCAGATGGCCGTCCGGCACACCGACCAGTCCGGCCCACTGCCAGCTCCCCCGTACGTTTTGCAGGCTGCCCTCGGCCAGCGCGTGTTCCGTCAACTCGCAAAGGGTCAGGGAGTTTCCGCGGGTGAGTTCCCAGAAGCGCTCGACGGTGTCGGCCGAGACAGGTCCGCCGATGCGGGAAGCGAGCACCGCGGCGATCCCCGACCTGTCGAACGGTGCGACAGGCAGACGCCTGATCCGCTTGCCCACAAGGAGCCGACGGATGCCGTCGGGCAGCGAACTTCCCGCCGGAGCCGCGGCCAGGAGCAGTGCCTGACCGTCCTGAGCCAGTCGGTGGGCCAGATCGAGTGCCGGGGAATCGGCCCGGTGGATGTCATCGATTCCGATCACCACGCGCCGCCTGCTCGGCACCGCACGCGGATGCCCGGGGAGATCACCGAGCCGCAGCACACTCGCTCCGCTGCGCTCGGCTCGCTCCAGCGCGGTATGCAGCAGGGCACTTTTACCCACGCCCAGACCACCGACCATGAGGGAGCCAACCCCTCCGTCCATCGACCGCTCGATGTCCGCGAGTTCTCTCTCTCTGGCCGCAACGGGCCAAGCGGTTCCGGCTGTTCCCGCCATTCCCTTTCCCCCATGCCGAGCGTTCGATGTCTGCCCGGCGAAGATCACGCACCGGGCCCCGTGCGCGCCGTCCTTCGAAACCCGCGAAACGCGGTCAGACCTTGGGTGCCTGTGCGCGGACGTAGACGATCGGTACCGGAGTGGTGATGACCCCG
The DNA here is from genome assembly GCF_050054615.1 of Streptomyces sp. YGL11-2. Lineage (NCBI taxonomy): Bacteria > Bacillati > Actinomycetota > Actinomycetes > Kitasatosporales > Streptomycetaceae > Streptomyces > Streptomyces sp. YGL11-2. The sequence goes on along the minus strand of NZ_JBNHIN010000030.1, from coordinate 55,772 downwards.
TTCTCGTCCTTCAGCGAGTCGAGCCGACGGGACACCTCACCCATGACCTCTTGGCGCTCCTTCTCCTCGATCCGCTCCCACATTCCACGCATGCCGGTCGTGTAGGTGAAATCGACCCACTGCTGCCCGGACTCGACGACGACCGGCAGTTCCTCTTCCTGGACGACCACGTCGACGAACCCCGCGCCGGTGAGGGTCTTCTCGATGGACTCCGGCGTGGCAAGCCAGTTGCTGCCGGCATTGGCGAACTGGGAGTCGTAGGCCCCGCTCTGCTTGAGAGACTGCAGCATGTACGGCATGAGCAGCTCGTTGACGATCTCGGGGAAGAGCGCCCACTTTCCGCGCAGGGTCGAGAAGAAGGAGGGCGCAGCGGTGGCGAACCGGCCGCCGGGCCGGAGCAGTTCGCGGTAGGGGCGGACGTCGTCCGGGCCGTTGGTCCAGATGAACAGGCTGCAGCTACCGATCACGGCGTCGAACCGGCCGACCGGGAAGTCGGGGGCCTGGCCGCTCATCACGGAGACGTCCACCTGGCCCAGTTCGCGCTCTTGAGCACCTTCTGCAGCGTACTTGACCATTTCTTCGGAAATGTCGATCCCGATGACCTCGCCGTCCGCACCGACGGCCTCGGCGGCCGGGAACAAGGCGGCGCCACGGCCACAACCGATGTCGAGAACGGAATGGCCGGCAGACAGTTCGGAGAACTCAACAAGCCGGCGACCGATCGGGCCGAAGAATTCAACACCGCTCTGATCGTAAATCTTCGCGGTCTTGTCAAAAAGGCGGTGCATCTCTTCGGCGTTCTCGGCATTCCCCATGAGAAAGCTCCTTAATTCAGCAAGAGTTGACTGCGGCAGCACTCCCGTAGCAGTCCAGGCAATAGCAACACGGCTCCCGGACACGCGTCCAATAGCAAGACCTTCTCTCGGTCAGTACCAACCGTTATGACACGGCCCGCCACGCCGACCACGTCCCGGTCTCGGACCGACGCCGCCTGTGGCGAGGCCGGCGGCACGTGCGACACGGAGCACGTCCGCGACACCGGTGGCCGCCCGCGGCACCGACTGCCCTCCGGGCATCCGGGCGCGGCACGAATCAGCGCTCGCGGAGGGTGCGTTGCGGCTGCGGCCGTGGCTGCGGCCCGGGCTGCGGCCGCGGGTGCCGGCAGGACACCCCCCGCCAGCGCGGCTGACCGCGCTCGGCGGCGAGGGCCCCGGGAAATCCGGGCCCTCGCCGTCAGCCCCGCGTCCCCGATGCCGGTGACAGCGGCGGTTCCTGGTGGGAGCCGTAGCGCTCCATGCGCTGCCAGCGCAGGCGGCTGCCGGACAGGGCCGTGGCGACCNTCCGGGGCCCTCGCCGTCAGCCCCGCGTCCCCGATGCCGGTGACAGCGGCGGTTCCTGGTGGGAGCCGTAGCGCTCCATGCGCTGCCAGCGCAGGCGGCTGCCGGACAGGGCCGTGGCGACCGACTGGACCACCACGAGGTACATCAACTGGCGGTAGACGAGCTGCTGGAACGGCAGGCTCCACAGCGGTCCGAGCCGTTCGCCGTCGAGGCGGAACGCATAGGCGCCGGTGACGACCTGGATGAGCAGGAACGAGCTCCACAGCAGCAGTACGTGGACGGGGTCGAGGAAGATCAGCCCGTACACGCTCAGCACGTCGACCAAGGGCGCGAACAACGGCAGCAGCACCTGGAAGAGCAGCAGGAAGAGCAGCCCGCGACGGCCGAACGTACCGGCGGCGCCGCTCTGGCGGGCGGCGCCGCGGTGCTTCCACATCGCCTGCAGGGTCCCGTAGCACCAGCGGTAACGCTGCCGCCACAGGGCGCCGAGGGAAGCGGGAGCCTCGGTCCAGGCGATGGCCTTCTCCTCGTAGACCACGCGCCAGCCGTTACGCCAGATCGCCATGGTGAGGTCGGTGTCCTCGGCGAGTGTCGCCTCGGAGACACCGCCGACGCGCACCAGCGCGGCTCGGCGCCAGGCGCCTATCGCACCCGGCACCGTGGGCATGCACCGGGCCAGGTCGAAGAGCCGCCGGTCCAGGTTGAAGCCGACGACGTACTCGATGTGCTGCCAACGGCCCAGCAGGCCACGCCGGTTGACGACCTTGGCGTTGCCGGAGACCGCTCCGATCTGCGGGTCGGAGAACGGCTGCACCAGATGGCGGACCGCGTCCGGCTCGAAGACCGTGTCGCCGTCCATCATCACCACGATCTCGTACGACGCGGCGGCGATCCCCGTGTTGAGCGCGGCGGGCTTGCCCGCGTTCCGCTGGCGGATCACCCGTACGCCCGGCAGGCCGAGTGCCTCGACGATGTCGGCGGTGCCGTCGGAGGAGCCGTCGTCCACGACGATGATCTCCAGCGGGTGGTCGGACGCGACCAGGGACCGGACGGTCGCCTCGATACCGGCCGACTCGTTGTAGGCCGGCACGATCACCGACACCGGTTCGGTGACCAGCGGTCCCCACGCCTTCCTGGCGTCCCGCCGGTGCTTGGCCGCGGCGATCATGGAGATCACCGCGCGCAGGATGCCCAGCAGTCCGGCGACGAGCAGCAGCACGTCGAGTCCGTTGAGGCCCCAGAGCGCCCCCTTGAGCAGCCACAGCAGCCCGACGCCGAGCAGGTGCTCGCCGGTGGAGGACGGGCGGTTGGCGTCGGCGAGGTGGAATGCCTGGCTGACCGTCTGGAAGCGGTAGCCGCGCGCCTGGAGGCGCGGGATCAGGGTGTCCAGCGCGGCCACGGTCTGCGCGCGGTCACCGCCGGCGTCGTGGAAGAGGACCACCTGGCCGGTGGACCCGGGAGGGGTGGCGTTGTGGACGATCTTCTGCACGCCCGGCTTCTGCCAGTCCTCGCTGTCCTGGGTGACGAGCACGGTCAGGTAGCCCAGCTTGCCGAGCTGTTGCATCGTGGCCCAGTCGGCGTTGCCCACCGCGTCGGCGCTGGACGAGTACGGCGGGCGGAAGAGGTTGCTGGTGACACCCGCGGCGCCGGCCACCGCGAGCTGGTCCTCGCGCATCTCCATCGTGCGCTGCCAGCTGGGCAGGCTGGGCAGATAGGGATGGGTGAAGGTGTGCAGGCCGAGTTCGTCGTGATCCTTCGCCATCCGCGCGACCACGTCAGGTTGTGTGGCCACGCCGGTGCCCACGAGGAAGAAGGTCGCGGGCACGTGGTGCCGTTCCAGCGTCGCCAGGATCTTGGGGGTCCAGGTCGGGTCCGGGCCGTCGTCGAAGGTGAGCACCACGGTGTGCGCGGGCGGGGTGAGCGAGACCGGCTTGGATCCGCCGGCCGAGATCACCGGGCCGCCGTTCTGGACCGAGGGCGGCACCTGGTCGACAGGACCCTGCGGAGGGTTCCCCCCATCGTCCTCGAAGCCGAACATGTGCTGTGTGTAGCCCTCGATGAGCAGCGTGAGGGTGAGGGTCAGCACCATGGTCACCAGCAGCACCCAGTGGGTGCGCACCGGCGTTTCGCGGGCGGTACGGCCACGCTGGGGAGAAGTGCTCACATCGGTGGTTTCTGGATGAGCGAGGCGTTCTGGAACTGATCGGCTTGCCAGGGAAGTGCCGAGGAAGGGCTGCGCGGCGCTACGCGGAGGCGGTGGGGCACTGCGAGGGCGGCCCAGGGGCCCGGAGATTCCTGGCGGATCATCAGCTGAGTCAGAGCGCGCCGTGGGTGGGCAGGGCGGAGGGCGTCGCGGTCGGGGTCGGGGTGTGCTTCGGGTGCGGGGACGGCTTGTGGCTCGGGGACGGCTTGTGGCTCTCGGACGGCTTCGGGGACGGTTTCGCCGTCGGGGACGGTTTCGCCGTCGAGGGCGACTTCGCCTTGCCGGACGCGCCGCCGATGGCCTTCGCCACCGTCGCGCGGCCTGGGCTCCGATGCCGCTCGGCGGTGGCTGTGGCCGTCGGTGATGGCCGGGCCCGGGGCGTCTCGTGCGCGACGACGGCGCCCGCGCCCGGCTTCGGCCGCAGCGGGTGCGGCAGCAGCGCCGGCAGGGTCGGGCCGCCCAGGAGGGTGCTGACGAGCAGGGCGACGTAGGCCACTGCCGGGGTCACCAATGCGGCCACCAGGATGCGCAGCCGTCTGCGGCGGCCTCCCGACGCGTCGACGAATATGGGCTTGGGAGTGCGCGGTATCGGTCTGTCTAGCAGACGCAGAGTGTCACCGGTGGGCTCGGCCGGAGAACCAGCCACAGTAGTAGGCCCTTGACGAGGAACATCGGGAGACGTGGACGCTTCAGGCATCACTTCGTCCCCGGCGGGCGCCTGGCGCTCCGGAATGGTCTGCACAAGATCCGGACACTAGTGGCTGAATATAAGCGGGCGGTACAGGAGACGTGAAGCTCGCGAAAAGAGTCAGCAAAGCTGACGGCCGGGTCCAGGCGGCTAGCACGAAGTGGGTCAGTCCCGCGGACTGCTGATGGACATCTTGAAGTCGGCGCTCACGGTCAGCGGAGCCTTCAGATCCCACTGGCCGCGGTCCGCGAGCTTCTGCAGGGCCTGCGACCGGTCGACCGCCTGCGGCCAGTCGCTCTTGCGGTCGGGCGTGCAGGGGTGCTTCATGTGCTTCTGGCGGACGGTGTTGAACCGGGCCAGCCACGTCGCCTCGTTCACCCCGGAGGCCGGGTTGCCCCCGAGCGTCTTGTCGGTCTCATGGGCGATCTTCACCATGCCGTCGCAGTCGTCGGACCCCTGGCCCATCATCAGGGCGGTGTCGAAGAGGTTTTCCAGACCCAGTTCGCTCTTCACCCCCTCCTGCGCGCTGAGCTTCCTGGCCGGGGTGAGGTACGTGTCGTGTCCCACCTGGATCTGCAGCCTCCGGAAGACCGGGTCCAGGGCGGCCTTCTTCCAGTCGCGCACGAAGGCCCCGCCCAGCGCGCCGGTGTCCTCGCTTCCCGAGTCGGCCAGTCGCTGAAGGACGGTGGTGTACTTCGCGAGCACGTTCTGGGGTGCGGCGGCGTTGTACGACTTGACCAACCCGAGCATGTCGCCGCTCTGGCTGCAGAACCCGATCCACCCCGCCGTGTAGCCACAGCCGTCGTGCAGATCGGTGATGTAGGCGTACTGCGGAACGGTGGCACCGTTCTCGAACACCGCGGTGATGTCGTCCATCATCGGGATCGCCGCCGCACCCTCCGCACCCGCCGCGGGCGTCGCCGGAGCACCGGCCGTACCGCCGTCCTTGTCGGCCGCACCGGACGTGCAGCCCCCCACGGTGAGCACCGCACCGAGGACGACGAGCATGGTGCGACGTATTCTGCTCAACTCCACGAACCGCTCCGGCCTGTTCCTTGCTGACTGCGCCAGTTCACCGAAGAACTCCTGCCCGCGGAGCAACCGCGAACAGCAGACTTGATCAACTACCGCCTGCCTCTTCTTGCCCTGGGTCCTGTCCTGGGTCTTGCCGGGCACCCTAGCGTGCCGAGTTTTCGCCGTTCGGGGCGGTGGGCGCGGGCGCCGGAACGACTACGGCTCGTGCTCACCGGCGAAATCCCTTCCATCAAGGACGGCCGCAACCACCGCATCCTCCCCCGCCGGATCGACGAGTACCTCGAACACCGGCCCCGCGAGGCCGAGATGGAGTCGTCGGCCCGAGCGGCAAGCGCGGCAACGACAAAGGCAGGACGCCCGGACCACGCCGCGCTCAGCGCTCGGCGCTTGGCAACGCCCTGCGGGAAGAGTCGATCTCGACGCCGGAGAGGTCACGGGGGAACCGCGGCTCCAGCACATCGCCGCTCGACACGGAAGGCGTTGCGGAAGCTCGGCGAGCATTTCGGGAGCAAGCAAGCATCTCGGGAACACGGCGGATCCCGAGGAGTCGCTGTACGTCGCTGCCGTACGGCGCGAAAAAGCCCCCACCGAATCATCCCGGTAGGGGCTTTACTGCTCTCGCTACTACTGCGGTGGACCTGAGGGGACTCGAACCCCTGACCCCCTCGTTGCGAACGAGGTGCGCTACCAGCTGCGCCACAGGCCCTTGCGACGAGTGAAACTCTAGCATCTCGGTCGCGGTGCTCGGAAATCGCTTCCGGTGCTGGTCAGCGGAGCGCCGTCACTCGTTCGCCGCGCGGGGGCGGTCCTCGTCCTCGTACTGGTCGAAGAGCGGGGTGCGACCGCGGGCGCGGCGGCCGGGGTGGGTGGGGCGGTCCTGGGAGCTGTCGGGCTGGGGGTGGTCGGGGGCGGCGCTGGAGCGGGCGGAGCTCCAGGCGTCGTCGGCGTCCAGGTCGACGTGACTGGTGGCCCGGGGGGCGACCGGGGCAGTGACGTAGGTGGGCAGGGGCACCGGGACGGGCTCCCAGCTGCCGGAGGTGGAGCGCGGGCGCTCGCGTTCGCGCTGCTGGTCGACCCACTCGGCGTGGTCGGTCTCCTCGACGAGGGCACGGCGGCCGGCGGTCTGCGCGGGCGTCGCGGAGCGCGGGGACTCCGGGGCGGGGGCGGCGGGGGCGTCAGCGCGGGGGGCGGGCTGCTGGTCGGCGGCGGGCGGCTGGTCGGCCGCCCGCGAAGGGTGGGGCCTGCCTTCCCGCAGTCGCTGAGCTGCCGCCTCCGCCTTGCGCTGGTCCATGGTGAAGGTGAAGCGCCGCCGCTCCTGGGCGCGCAGATACACGATGTACGCGGTCAGGAGGATCGCGGGCAGGGCGGGGGCCCAGAGGAAGGGCAGGCCGCCCACGGCCGCGGCGATGGCACCGGCGGTGAAGGCGAAGAAGAGGATGGTGATGGTGCGCCGGCGGCGGGCGAGGACCTTGGCGCGCTTGGTGCGGTCGGCGGAGGTGGGGCGCGGCGGGGCCGCCTTGGGGCGGGCGGGGGCGGCGTCGCCGGAGGGCTCCGGGGCCGCCGCGGGGTCGCCGAAGGGCCGAACGCCGAGCGGGCTGTCCGGGTCGTCGACGGCGTCCGGGTCCTGCTCGTCGCCCGCATCGCCGGCGGGGCACACCTCCTGCTCCCTGTCGTAGCGGCGCTGCATGGCCGCGCGCCCGGACAGGAGCCGGATGGCAGTGCTGAAGCGCTCGGTCGGACGGGCCTCGTTGAGCTCGTCCTGCCTACGGAGCCACATCGGCACCAGGTAGGCGGCCCAGGCCCCGACGATGACTGCGTAGATGAGGCCGCTGCTTCTCACAACTCACACGGTAGAGGGGTTTGCGTGGGGCCATCCGCCAATTGGGCCGGTGTGTCGCACGATCTGGCTGATATCTCGAACTTTTTTTGTGATTGTTGCGATGACCTCGTGAGGAATCCGGCGCCGTTGAGGGATTAATTCGAACGGATTTTTCATTTGTGGGATGCGCCGGGTGCCCCGGGCGTACGGGGTTTCTGCCGCCGCCAGCGGTTGAGGAGGCCCTCGGGCACTTCCTCCGCGGTGAGCGCGAAAACCGCGTGGTCACGCCAGGCGCCGTCGATGTGGAGGTAGCGCGGGCGGATGCCTTCCTCGCGGAAGCCGAGTTTCTCCACCACGCGCCGGCTGGGGGTGTTTTCCGGCCGAATGCAGACCTCGATGCGGTGCAGTCCCACGGTGTGGAAGCAGTGGTCGACGGCGAGCGCCACGGCGGTCGGCATGACGCCGCGGCCGGCGACTTCCTGGTCGACCCAGTAGCCGATATGGCCCGAGCACATCGAGCCCCAGGTGATGCCGGCGACGGTGAGTTGCCCGACGAGCCGGCCGCGGTATTCCACGACGAACGGCAGCATCCGGCCGGCGTGCGCCTCGGCGCGCAGATGCCGGACCATCTGACGGAACGTCGGGCGGTGCGGCACCGGGAAGCCGGGCGGGGACGGCGGGACGGTGGCTTCCCAGGGGCGCAGCCAGTCGCGGTTGCGGCGGTTGACCTCCCGCCAGGGGCGCTGGTCGCGCAGCTTTATCGGGCGGAGGGAGACGTCTCCGTCGGTCAGGACCACCGGCCAGGGCGCGTTCAGCTGGGGCTCCCGGAGGGTCTGGGGTGGTCGCCGCCGCCGAGCTGGTCGACCGCGTGCGGGAGGAGGTCGGCCAGGACGGCGAGCCCGTCGCGTACGCCGCCCGTCGAGCCCGGCAGGTTGACGATCAGGGTCCGGCCGGCGACGCCCGCCAGGCCGCGGGAGAGGGCCGCGGTGGGGACCGTGGCACGGCCGGCGGCGCGGATCGCCTCGGGGATGCCGGGGACCTCGTAGTCCAGGACCCGGCGGGTGGCCTCGGGGGTGCGGTCGGTGGGCGAGACGCCGGTGCCGCCGGTGGTCAGGACGACGTCGTAGGACTGGGCGGCGGCGTCGCGCAGCGCGGCCTCCACCGGGTCGCCGTCGGGGACGACCCGGGGGCCGTCGACCGTGAAGCCCATGGCGGTCAGGCCCTCGGCGAGCAGCGGGCCGCCCTTGTCCTCGTACACGCCGGCGGCGGCGCGGTTGGAGGCGGTGACGACGAGGGCGCGGGCGGGTCTCACGACCGGCTCCAGTCGCCGGACTTGCCGCCGGTCTTCTCCTCGACGCGGACGTCGGAGATCACCGCGGCCTTGTCGACGGCCTTGACCATGTCGACGACGGTGAGCGCGGCGACGGACACCGCCGTCAGGGCCTCCATCTCGACGCCCGTGCGGTCGGTGGTCCGGACCGTGGCGGTGATCTCGACGGCGTCGTCGGCGACGGCGAGGTCCACCGTGACCCCGGAGACGGCGAGCGGGTGGCAGAGCGGGATCAGCTCGGGGGTGCGCTTGGCGCCCATGATGCCGGCGATCCGGGCGGTGGCCAGGGCGTCGCCCTTCGGCACCCCCTCACCCCGCAGCAACGCGATGACCTGCGGCGATACCAGGACCCGGCCGCGGGCGCGGGCGGTGCGGGCGGTGACGTCCTTCGCCGTGACGTCGACCATCCGGGCCGCGCCCGACGCGTCGATATGGGTGAGGTGTTGCTGGCCGCTGCTCATCGTTCTCCCGGTCCAAACTGCCGCCTGTGGGACGACACCGTACCCCCGGGGGCTACCGGGCACCCGCCGCGGGCTTCCTCTTTCCGGTATACGACTTCCCGTTCCCGCTACGCGACTTCTCGCCCGGCGGTGTGCGGCCGGCGGTCACCCGCGGCCGAGCAGGATGACCTCCACGGTGGCGTCCGCGGGCACCTCGGCGAGGTCCTCGGGGACGACGATCAGCGCGTCGGAGTGGGCCATGGCCTTGATCAGGTGGGAGCCGCTGCCGCCGACGGGGGTGACCGTGCCGGCCTCCGGGTCGTAGGTGCCGCGCAGGAACTGCCGCCTGCCCTTGGGGGAGGAGCCGATGGCCTCGGTGCAGCGGGCGCGGGCGGTGGGGCGGTGGATGTCGGGGTGGCCCATGAGCGTGCGGATGACGGGGCGGACGAAGAGTTCGAAGGAGACGTAGGAGCTGACCGGGTTGCCGGGCAGGGCCAGCAGCGGGACGCGGTCGGGGCCGATGAGCCCGAAGCCCTGGGGCTTGCCGGGCTGCATGGCGAGCTTGCGGAACTCCACCCGGCCGGTGACCGGGGAGGACCCCTCGGGCGCGGTGTCCGCGGCCAGGTCGGTCAGGGTCTCCTTGACGACGTCGTAGGCGCCGACGCTGACGCCGCCGCTGGTGACCAGGACGTCGGCCCGGGCGAGCTGGTCCTCCAGGGTGGCGCGGAGGGTGCCGGCGTCGTCGGCGACGGCGCCGACGCGGTAGGCGACGGCGCCGGCCTCGCGGGCGGCGGCGGTGAGCTGGAAGCTGTTGGAGTCGTGGATCTGGCCGGGGCCCAACGCCTCGCCGGGCTGGACCAGTTCGCTTCCGGTCGACATCACGACGACCCGGGGGCGGGGGCGGACCCGTACGGTGCCGCGGCCGATGGCGGCCAGCAGGCCGAGCTGCGAGGGGCCCAGGACCGTGCCCGCGGGCAGCGCCCGCTCGCCCGCCGTGACGTCGCTGCCGCGCCGGCGGACATGGGCGCCGGCGGCGGCCGGGCGGTGCACCCGGACCTCGCCGGACGCGTCCTGGGGCGCGGCGCTGCGCGCGCGCATCGCGGCGGCCGGCCCCCGGCCCGTGCCGCCGTCGGTCCACTCGACGGGGACGACGGCGTCGGCGCCGGGCGGCACCGGGGCGCCGGTCATGATGCGGGCGGCCTGGCCGGGGCCGACGGCGGGAAGCTCACCGCTGCCGGCGGCGACGTCGCCGATGACGGTGAGGACCGCCGGGGCGCCCTCGGTGGCGTCCGCGACGTCGGCGACGCGCACCGCGTAGCCGTCCATGGAGCTGTTGTCGAACGGCGGCAGCGGCAGCGGGACGGCGATGTCCTCGGCGAGGACGCAGCCCTGGGCGTCGAGCAGCTGCCGCTCGACCGGCTCCAGCGGGCGGATCGCCGCCAGGACGTCGTCGAGGTGCTCGGCCACCGACCAGACGCGGTCCGGGTGGCTGGTCTGGCCGGTGGTGCCGTTCAACGTCCTACATCTCCTCGGTGACGTAACTGCGCAGCCAGGCCCGGAAGTCGGGGCCCAGGTCCTCACGTTCGCATGCCAGTCTGACAATGGCACGCAGATAGTCGCCGCGGTCGCCGGTGTCGTAGCGGCGGCCCTTGAAGACCACGCCGTGCACCGGGCCGCCCAGCCCCGGGTCGGCGGCCAGTGCCTGGAGGGCGTCGGTGAGCTGGATCTCACCGCCGCGGCCGGGGTCGGTCTTGCGGAGCACCTCGAAGACGGCGGGGTCGAGGACGTAGCGGCCGATGATGGCGAGGTTGCTGGGCGCCTCGCCCGGCTCGGGCTTCTCGACCAGGTCGGAGACGGTGACCACGTCGTCGTCGCCGGTGGGGGCGGCGGCCGCGCAGCCGTAGAGGTGGATGGCGGAGGGGTCGACCTCCATGAGGGCGATGACCGAGCCGCCGTGCTCCTCCTGCACCTCTATCATCCGGCGCAGCAGGGGGTCGCGGGGGTCGATGAGGTCGTCGCCCAGGAGGACCGCGAACGGCTGGTCGCCGACGTGCGGGGCGGCGCACAGCACGGCGTGGCCCAGGCCCCTGGGGTTGCCCTGGCGTACGTAGTGGATGGTCGCCAGGTCGCTGGATTCCTGGACCTTGGCGAGGCGGGATCCGTCGCCCTTGCGGTGCAGTGCCTCTTCGAGCTCGTAGTTGCGGTCGAAGTGGTCCTCCAGGGGCCGCTTGTTGCGTCCGGTCACCATGAGGACGTCGGAGAGTCCGGCCGCGGCTGCCTCCTCCACGACGTACTGGATGGCGGGCTTGTCGACGACCGGGAGCATCTCCTTGGGGGTGGCCTTCGTCGCCGGCAGGAAACGGGTGCCGAGCCCTGCGGCCGGGATGACAGCCTTGCTGATCCGTGCGTGCGATGGGGTGGTCATGCGCGCCACCCTAACCGGGCCGAACGGCACGATGATGAGGGTCCGGTTAAGAGATCATGAGAGACCGAGCGAGGCCACACGTGAGCGTTGACCACGAGAGAAAGCGCAGGTTGCGGCGGGATCTCCAGGAGGTGAGGAGATCGTTGCCGGCCGCCGTCGTCGCGGAGCGGGGCGCCGCGCTGGCCCGCCGAGTGCTGGCGCTGGACGAGCTGCGGGCGGGCCCCGCCGAGGGCGCCGGGCCGACCGTCGCGGCGTATGTGTCGATCGGCGGTGAGCCGGACACCCGGGCGCTGCTCGACGCGCTGCGGGCGGCCGGGGTGCGGGTGCTGCTGCCGGTCCTGCTGCCGGACAACGATCTGGACTGGGCGGTGTACGAGGGTGCCGAGCACCTGGTCCCGGCGGGCTGGGGGCTGCACGAGCCGGACGGCCCGCGGCTGACGCCGGAAGCCGTGACGCGGGCGGACGTGGTGCTGCTGCCGGGGCTGGCGGTGGACCGTACGGGGCTGCGGCTGGGGCGCGGCGGCGGCTCGTACGACCGGGTGCTGGCGCGGCTGGAGCGGGCCGGTGCGCGGACGTCGCTGGTGGTGCTGCTGCACGACGGCGAGGTGCTGGACGAGGTCCCGGCGGAGCCGCACGACCGCCGGGTGCACGCGGCGGTGACGCCCTCGGGGGTGCACCGCTTCCGGCACTGAGCGGCGGGGCGGGGGAACTCCGCGGAACCTGGCGCGAACGCGGCGAGAGCGCGGCGAGAGCGCGGCGAGAGCGCGGCGAGAGCGCGGCGAGAGCGCGACGTGGACCCGGCGAGAACGCGTCGAAAGGGGCCCCGGAAAGGCCGGAAACCGCCGAACTCCCGCGTCCTGTAGCACAGTTGGGCCCGTAACGCGGTCGGGCGGGCCGGAGGGATCCGCCCCCCCCGGTGGCGGTGGCGCGCCCCGCGGCGGGGGCGGCCGGGTGTTACGGCGACAGCGTCAGCGTTTCCTTGCCCGCCTTCTTGACGGCGTCTTCGCCGAACGCCCAGGGGAGGAGTTCGCCCTTGGCCCACTTGTCGGTCTGGTCGTAGTAGTGGGCGTCGTAGGCGTGCCCGGAGGCGCCGGTGAGGTTGATCCAGCGGGACTTGTCGAGGTCGGCGAGGTTGACGATCATCCGCATGGACGGGACCCAGGTGACCTTGTAGCCGCCGGAGGCGTTCCAGCCGGTGGCGTCGACCGCGGCCTCGCCGCCGCCGAGGTTCCACGGGCCGCGGTTGAACAGGCCCTGGAGGAAGCCCGGCCCGTCCTTGCCGAGGGTCTGGTTGGTGAGGTCCATCTGGTGCAGCCGGCCCCAGGTCCAGTTGTCGATGTTCTTGCCGAGCTGGGAGGTCAGCTCGTAGCGGGCGTCCTTCATGGCCTGCGCGAGGAGCTGGTCGCGGTTCTTGAGGCCGGGGTGGCCGGGCCGGTCCTCGGTCTTCCACCAGGCGTTGTTGGGGTCGTCGAGGATGTTGCGGACGACCTCGTACCAGCGGTCGCCGCCGTCGGGCTGGGCGGTGTCGCCGGCCCGCTGGCCGCATTCGCGGACCAGCTTGTTCTGGTCGTCGGCGGGTCCGGTGTCGCTGGCCGGGCGGACGTAGAGGCACTGGCCCTGGACGCGCAGCTCCTTGGGCATCTTGTTGCCGAAGGCGAGCTTGAGGGTGTTGCGCCAGACGGCGTTGAAGTACGCGGCGGCGGCGGAGTCGGGCTCCTGGGTGAAGTCCCAGCCGTTGAGCAGCTGCTGGGCGTCGCGGACGTACTTGTCCTTGATGTCGATCTTCGTCAGGTAGGGGGTCAGCAGCCGGGCGATCTCGCTGCTGTTGTCCTTCTGGAAGGTCTGCATGTCGTCGGTGGAGACCTTGCCGCCGTCCTTGATCTTGGACTCGATGAGGTCGTTGATCCGCTGGCTGCGGGTGCCGTAGCCCCAGTCCTTGGTGATCAGGTAGGGGTACTTCTCGTCGGTGACGGCCTGGTTGGCGGTGACGATGAAGCCGCGCTTGGGGTTGTACTCGTACGGCAGCGCGCTCTGCGGGATGTAGCCGGTCCACTGGTAGGCGGGGTCCCAGCCGGGCGCCGGGTAGCTGCCGTCGCCCTTGCCGCGGACCGGGATCTTCCCGGGTGCCTGGTAGCCGATGTTGCCCTTGGTGTCGGCGTAGATCAGGTTCTGGGAGGGGACCTCGAAGTCGGCGGCGGCCTTGCGGAAGTCCGTCCAGTCCTTGGACCGGTTGATCTCGAAGAAGGCGTCCATGGTCTTGCCGGGGTCCAGGGCGGTCCAGCGCAGCGATACGGCGTAGCCGTCGCCGCGATCGGGGGCGCCGTTGGCCACCGGGGCGTCCTTGCCGACGCCGGCCAGCTCGTCGTCGCGGTCGGAGACGATCGGGCCGTTGTTGGTGGCGCGGACGGTGATCTGGCGGCTTTCGTCGCCGGCGACCTTGATGGTCTCCCGGCGCGTGACGAAGGGCTGCTGCTTGCCGTCGTAGAGGTACCCGTCGGCGTTGATCTTCTCCAGGTACAGGTCGGTGACGTCCGCGCCGAGGTTGGTCATGCCCCAGGAGATGTTCTGGTTGTGGCCGATGATGACGCCGGGCATGCCGGAGAAGGTGAAGCCGGCGACGTCGTAGTTGCACTTGGGGCCGGTGGTGCGGCAGTGCAGGCCCATCTGGTACCAGAGCGAGGGCATCTGCGGCGCCAGGTGCGGGTCGTTGGCGAGCAGCGGCTTGCCGGTGGTGGTGTGCTCCCCGGAGACGACCCAGGAGTTGGAGCCGATGCCGTTGCCGTTGGGGCCGAGCAGCGCCGGGATCTTGTCGAGGGTGGTGGACAGCGCGGAGAGCTGCGAGTGGACCCGCGCGCTGGCCGCGCCCGGGCTGCCGGCGGAGGTGCTGCCGGCGGTGGCCTTGGGGTCGAACTCCTTGGTGGCCGGGTCGACCGCGCCGCCGTCGACGATCGGCCGGTTCCGCTGGTACGGATAGGCCGGGTAGAGCTGGTCGATCTGGGCCGGGGTGAACCGGCTGGCCATCAGGGCGCGGTCGATCTCCTCCTGCATGTTGCCACGCAGGTCCCAGGCCATCGCCTTGAGCCAGGCCACCGAGTCGACCGGGGTCCACTTCTCGGGCTTGTAGTCGTTCTCGAAGCCGAGCGCCGCGTACTCCAGGGACAGCGCCGAGCCCTGATGTTCCTTGAGGTAGGCGTTGACGCCCGCGGAGTACGCCTGGAGGTTCTTCTTGGTGTCGGCCGACAGCTTGGTGTCGTATTCCTTCTGTGCCACTTCGTGCCAGCCGAGGGTCCGCAGGAACTCGTCGGTCTTGACCTGACTCTTGCCGAACATTTCCGAAAGCCGGCCGGCGGTCATGTGCCGGCGGACGTCCATCTCCCAGAACCGGTCCTGGGCCTGGACGTATCCCTGGGCGCGGAAGAGGTCCTGGTCGGTGTCGGCGTAGATCTGCGGAATGCCGTTGGCGTCGCGCACGACGTCCACCGGGTCGGTCAGGCCCGGGAGTTTGAGCGCCCCGGTGGTCTCCGGGAAGGATGCGCGCACGGTGCTGACGCTCCAGTACGCGCCGAAGCCGATGCCCGCCACGAGCAGCAGCACGACCATGAGCGCGACGAGGCGGCCACGCCGCCCCTTCTTCTTTTTGGGGGCCGGTCCGGACTTGTTGGCGGGCATCTCTGTCCTTCGAGGGGCAGGGTGGGAGTGCTGGAGCAACCATAGGCGCACGGCCTGTGCGACCCCTACGCGGAGTCACCACCAGCACATCAAACTTTCAAGTACTGGTAAATTGTTAGGGTCAGTAACTAGATACGGTAAGGACCGCCCACCCGTCCGCCCCGATCCGCGCGAGGAAGGATCAGCTCCTGACTGTCGAACACCTCAACGAACTCCTGCTGGTCTGCTCGCTCGTACTGCTCATCGCCGTCGCCGCAGTACGGCTCTCCTCGCGCAGCGGGCTCCCCAGCCTGCTCATCTACCTGGGGATAGGCATCGCCATCGGGCAGGACGGCATCGGCGGCATCGTCTTCGACAACGCCGAACTGACCCAACTCCTGGGCTACGCGGCCCTGGTGGTGATCCTCGCCGAGGGCGGCCTGGGCACCAAGTGGAAAGAGATCAAACCGGCACTGCCCCAGGCCGCGGTGCTCTCGACGTTCGGCGTCGCGGTGAGCGTGGGGGTCACCGCGGCCGGCGCGCACTACCTCGCCGGACTCGAATGGCGCCAGGCCCTGCTGATCGGCGCGGTGGTCTCCTCCACGGACGCCGCGGCCGTCTTCTCGGTCCTGCGCAGCGTGCCGTTGCCGTCCCGGCTGACCGGTGTCCTGGAGGCCGAGTCCGGCTTCAACGACGCCCCGGTGGTCATCCTCGTCGTCGCCTTCTCCACCGCCGGCCCGATCGAGCACTGGTACGTCCTCCTCGGCGAGATAGCGTTGGAGCTCGCCATCGGCGCCGCCGTCGGACTGGCCATCGGCTGGCTCGGCGCCTACGGCATGCGGCATGTGGCGCTGCCCGCCTCCGGCCTCTACCCGATCGCCGTGATGGCCATCGCCGTCTCCGCGTACGCGGCCGGCGCGCTGGCGCACGGCTCCGGCTTCCTCGCCGTCTATCTGGCCGCGGTCGTCCTCGGCAACGCCAAGCTGCCGCACGCCCCGGCCACCCGCGGGTTCGCCGAGGGGGTCGGCTGGATCGGCCAGATCGGGATGTTCGTGCTGCTGGGCCTCCTCGTCACCCCGCACAACCTGCTCGACGACATCGTGCCGGCACTGCTCATCGGCATGATCCTGACACTCGTCGCCCGGCCGCTGTCCGTCTTCACCTCGCTGCTGCCGTTCCGGGTGCCCTGGCGGGAGAAGACGCTGCTGTCCTGGGCCGGACTGCGCGGCGCGGTGCCCATCGTGCTGGCCACCATCCCGATGGTGACCGACGTCCCCGGCAGCGAGACGGTCTTCAACATCGTCTTCGTCCTGGTCGTCGTCTACACCCTCATCCAGGGACCCACCCTGCCGTGGCTGGCCCGCCGGCTGCGGCTCGGCGAGGGTGAGGAGGCCGCCGACCTGGGCATCGAGTCGGCACCCCTGGAGCGGCTGCGCGGCCATCTGCTGTCGACGTCGATAGGGCCCACCTCCCGTATGCACGGCGTCGAGGTCGGCGAACTGCGGATGCCTGCGGGCGCCGCGGTCACCCTCGTCGTACGGGACGGCGCCAGCTTCGTCCCCTCCCCCACCACCGTGCTGCGGCGCGGCGACGAACTGCTGGTGGTCGCCACCGACCCGGTGCGCGACGCGGCCGAGCGGCGGCTCCAGGCCGTCTCGCAGGGCGGCAAGCTGGCCGGCTGGCTGGGGGCCGGCGTGCCCCCGGAGGAGGCCGGCCGGCGGCCCCGGCGCGGCTGAGCCGGGACGCAGGGGTCGGCCGGTCCCGGCCCCGCGCGCGGCCCGGCTTGCCCGGCCCGGCCGCGAATGTGCTGTATCTCTCCACGGAACCCAAGGAAATCCCGGTGAAGCCCTGGTTAATCCCAGGGCTTCACGGCTTTCGACCTGTAGTATGAAGACAGAAATTTTTTGACGGATTACGAACCACCTCTGCCTGACGCAGAGCTGGCGCGACCGCTCGGCGGCCGCGGTCCCCTGCCACACGCAGCCACCCCTCCGGTGCGGACCACGCGGTATCACTCGGTCCTGCGCGAGAGGACAGCTCTCGGCGCGTACCCGTGACGACCTCTCGGGGCAGCGCTACCAGGTGGCAGAAAGGCCCGGCCGTGGCATCCGCGGTCAAGGATCCCCGTCCCGGTTACGGACAACTGTTGCGCACGCCCGGCGCGTGGACGTTCCTGCTGCCCGGCTTCCTGGCCCGGCAGCCGTTCGCGATGCTGACCATCGGCATCGTGCTGCTCGTCCAGTCCACCACCGGCTCCTACGGCACCGCCGGCGCGGTCTCCGCCGCCACTGGCGTCTCGATGGCGCTGTTCGCCCCGCAGAGCGGCAAGCTCGCCGACCGCTTCGGCCAGCGCGCCGTCCTGATCCCCGGTGTCCTGGTGCACGTCGCCGGCGTCTCGGCCCTGATCGCCCTGGCCCTCGCGCACGCCCCCCTGTGGGCGCTGCTCGCGGTGGCCGTCCCCACCGGCGCCTCGACGCCGCAGGTCGGCCCGATGGTGCGGGCCCGCTGGGCGGCGAACCTCGGCGGCAGCCCGCTGATGCCGACGGCCGCCGCCTTCGAGTCGGTCACCGACGAGTTCACGTTCGTCGTCGGCCCGGTGCTGGCCACCGCGCTGTGCACCGGCATCCACCCGGCCGCCGGCCTGATCGCCGAGGCCGCGCTGTCACTGGCCGGCGGCCTCCTGTTCGCCTCCCAGCGGCGCACCCAGCCGCCCGTCCACCGGGGGCACTCCGACGACGCCCCGCGCGTCTCCGCACTGTCCGTCCCCGGCGTACGCGTCCTGATCGTGGCGTTCCTCGGCATCGGCTCCGTCTTCGGCGGGATGCAGGTCTCGCTGACCGCGCTCACCGAGCACATCGGACAGCCCGGCATCAACGGCGTCCTCTACGGGATCTTCGCCGGCGGGAACATGCTCGCCGGCATCGCCTGCGGCGCCATCGCCTGGAAGATCGGCCCGCGCCGCCGGCTGTTGGTCGCCTACGGGCTGCTGGCGCTGGCCACCACCCCGCTGTGGGCGGTGACCTCCGTACCGCTGCTGGGCGCCGTCGGCCTGGTCGTCGGCCTGTGCATCGCCCCCGCGCTGATCACCGGCTACACCCTCGTCGAGTCGCTGGTCCCGGCCGCCGCCCGTACCGAAGCCTTCACCTGGCTGACCGGCGCGGTCGCGCTGGGCCAGGCCGCCGCGGCCACCTCCGCCGGCCAGTTGGCGGACCGCTTCGGCCCGAGCACCGGGTTCCTGGTGCCGCTGGCCGGCACCGCGCTGGCCCTGGTCGTGCTGCTGGCGCTGCGGGCGCACCTGCTGCCGCGGCCCTCGAAGGTGGTCGCCGGGTCGGCGGACAGCGCCGACGGCGCCTCCGGGCCGGCCCTCGACGACCGCGACCGCGAGCTGGCGAACGCCTGACGGACCGCCGGGCCGGACGCGACGGGCGTCCGGCCC
>NZ_JBNHIN010000030.1:0-37281 GCF_050054615.1 Streptomyces sp. YGL11-2 | reverse complement strand
GTGCGGTTCCGGGCCCGGAACCGGCCACCGCGCCGGACGGGAGCCGGACGTGGGGTCGGTCACCGTATGCCGGTCACGGTGGACTGATCCGCGGGAATACTGCAATATGGAGCGTCGTTAGCACTCAATGAGTGAGAGTGCCAGGAGGAAGTCAAGTGCCGACCTACCAGTACCAGTGCACCGCGTGCGGCGAGGGCCTTGAGGCCGTGCAGAAGTTCACCGACGACGCGCTCACCGAGTGCCCCAGCTGCAACGGACGCCTCAAGAAGGTGTTCTCCGCGGTCGGCATCGTCTTCAAGGGCTCGGGCTTCTACCGCAACGACAGCCGCGGCTCGTCGTCCAGCAGCAGCCCCGCGAAGAGCTCCTCCTCGTCGACCGGCTCGGCGTCGTCGTCCGACTCCTCGTCGAGCAACTCCTCGTCGAGCGGTTCCTCGGACAGCAAGCCGTCGGCCGCGGCGACCGCCGGCACCTCGGGCTCGGCAAGCACCAGCTCCGCCGCCTGACCTCCGCTTCTCCGGACCCCGCCACCCCCGCCAGAGGGGGCCGACGGGGTCCGCTGCGTTCGGGGCGCCGGGCGGGCGTCCCGGCGTTCCCGCGGTCCGCCCCCGGCCCGGCACCGCGTCCGACGACGCCCGATAGTGTGACCGGCATGGCTGACGCGGAGATTGGCGTAATCGGCGGGTCGGGGTTCTACTCATTCCTCGACGACGTGACCGAGATCACGGTGGACACCCCCTACGGGCCGCCGAGCGACTCCCTGTTCCTGGGTGAGATCGCCGGCCGCTCCGTCGCCTTCCTGCCCCGGCACGGCCGCGGGCACCACCTCCCGCCGCACCGCATCAACTACCGCGCCAACATGTGGGCGCTGCGCTCCCTCGGCGTACGGCAGGTCCTCGGCCCGTGCGCCGTCGGCGGCCTGCGCCCCGAATACGGGCCCGGGACCCTCCTGGTCCCCGACCAGCTCGTCGACCGCACCAAGGGCCGCGTCCAGACGTACTTCGACGGCGAACCGCTCCCCGACGGCAGCGTCCCCAACGTCGTGCACCTCACCTTCGCCGACCCGTACTGCCCCACCGGCCGCCAAGCCGCCCTGACCGCCGCCCGCGGCCGCGACTGGGAACCCGTCGACGGCGGCACCCTCGTCGTCATCGAGGGCCCCCGCTTCTCCACCCGCGCCGAGTCGCGCTGGCACGCCGCCCAGGGCTGGTCGGTGGTCGGCATGACCGGCCATCCCGAAGCCGTCCTGGCCCGCGAAATGAGCCTCTGCTACACCTCGTTGACGCTGGTCACCGACCTGGACGCGGGCACCGAGACCGGCGACGGCGTCTCCCACGAGGAAGTTCTCAAGGTCTTCGGCCAGAACATCGGCCGGCTCCGCGAAGTCCTCTTCGACACGGTCGCCGCCCTCCCCGAGAACACCGCTCGCGACTGCCCGTGCACCGACGCCCACCAGGGCTGGGACCTGGGCATCGAGCTGCCGTAGCGGCGGAGGATGCCGGGGGCCGGGAGGCGCCCGGGGAAGCCGGGGCTCCGGCCCCGGCCCCGCCCGCGTGACTGGTCGGCCGGGTGACGGGGGCAGCCCGGTGGAAGGAGGGCGGAGGCAGCCGATTAGCCGGGGGCAGCCCGGTGGGCGGGTGACGGAGTTGTCCACCATCCTGGGGCTGTCCACAGCCCGGAGCGGGCGGCGGCGGAATGCGGCACGGTGATGTTCACCGGGCCCGAACGGCGGGTCCGGGAAGCCGATTCCCCACCGCAGGCGGTGATCACCATGCCCCGTCCGTCCCCCGACCCACATGTCCCCACCCTCGA
Organism: Streptomyces sp. YGL11-2; assembly: GCF_050054615.1. Lineage (NCBI taxonomy): Bacteria > Bacillati > Actinomycetota > Actinomycetes > Kitasatosporales > Streptomycetaceae > Streptomyces > Streptomyces sp. YGL11-2. Next base: position 35,472 of record NZ_JBNHIN010000030.1, on the reverse strand, counting down.
TCCGGCAGCCACCCCTCCGCTCCTCCCGGCTCCCCCGCTCCCCACTCCCCCGCGATGTGAAGTGCCGCACTTCCCGCCGGTACGGGTGGCCGGCGCCCGCAACCGCTGGCAGCGGGCCCACCGCCGGCGCCTGCTCACCGCCGCCCTCGCGATCACCGCGGCAGCACTGGCCACCGGCGTATCGAACGGGCCCGTACGAGCCGCCCCCGCGCCCGCCTGCCCCGCGGCGCCGGCACCCGCCGGAGGTCGGTGATCATGTCCGTCGCACCGGTTCCGCCCAAAGATCGAGTGGCGTCCCCGCCCGACGCACGGAAAACTTCTCCGAGTGGCGGGGCACCCGCGCACCTCTTACGAGAGCGCGTCCGCACCACCGATACCGACGCCGCTGTCGGCACCGCCGACCCCCTCGCCGTCGCGATCGCCGAACCGACGACCGACGCGACGGCGGCTGCCATCGCCCCCGGGACGGCCGTTCCGGACGCCGCACGACGAACCCCACCGCGGGCTCATCCACCCCCTACGGCGCACCGTCCCACGGCCCGTCCCCGCACGAACCGCGGCCGTATCGCCCGGATCCGCACTGACGCGCCGGTCGATCGCCGGTTCGTGTTGCGCGGTTGGACATCCCTGCCCCGCCCTGCCGTAAGTTGCGGTGCCGATCGTCGGTGCACCGTCCCGAGCAAGCGTGGAAAGAGGCTGTCAGGTGAGCGAGAAAAAGGGCGAGAACAAGGGCGTCCTCCAGGGATTCAGGGAATTCCTGATGCGAGGCAACGTCATCGAACTCGCGGTGGCGGTCGTGGTCGGTGCGGCGTTCACAAGCATCGTCACCTCGGTGGTCAAGGGCGTCATCAACCCGATCGTGGGCGCGCTCGGCTCCAAGAACCTCGACAACTACCAGGCGTGCCTGACCACCTGCAGCGTGGACAAGAAGACCGGCCAGTTCACCGACGGCATCTACATCCTGTGGGGCTCGGTGCTCAGCGCGGCGCTCACGTTCCTGATCACCGCGGCGGTCGTCTACTTCCTCATGATCCTTCCGATGAACCGGTGGAAGGCCCGCCAGGACGCCAAGAAGCCGGTCGACGGCACCCCGGCGGCCCCCACCGAGATCGAACTGCTCACCGAGATCCGCGACGCCCTGGTCGCCCAGCGCAACGGCACCTCCACAGCACCGGGCGCGGCCTCGGCGGCGGGCACCATCATCAGCCAGAAGACGCAGCACTAGCGGGCGCTACGACCGGCACACGCCGCCCCGTCGCCTCGCTCAGAGGTGATGGGGCGGCTTTTCGTCGAGGAAGCGGGCGAGATCGGCCGCGCTGTCCCTGGACGCGGGGCGCTCCCCCCAGCCGCGGTCGGTGTCGTCCGAGGACTGCCGGCTCAGCGGATCGTCGAAGATCAGAGCTGCCGCACCCCGCGGCGCCGGACGCACCCCGGGCGCGCTCGCGGAAGCCGGCGTAGGGGCCTCGGCCTGGGTCTCGGCCTGGCTCTTGGCCTGGCTCTCGGCCTGGCTCTCGGGCGCTCCGTCCGGGGAAGCCGTTTCGGGTTCGGGCATGGTGCTCACCCCCTCAGGGTACGGGCGAGGAGAACATGGAGGACCGAGCGGCCGCGGGGGGGCGGGAGCCGCCGTGCGGGGAGTGAAGTCCCCTGCGGGGAGAGGAGCGGGTCCGCTGTGCAGGGAGCGGGGTCCGCCATGGGGGAGCGGCATCCGCCGTGGGAGGAGCAGGATCCGCCGGTGGTCCGTACGGACCACGGTGGTGGGCTTCGGTGCCCTCCGCGCCCTCGGAGCCGCCTAGACGCCCCTGTCGTGGGTGGGTATCGGGTGCGGGCGATTGACATTGTGCGGACGGGTCGGGGGCCCGTGCTCGGCACGGTTCCGGCTGACGGGGCGGCTGCGGTCGGTGCCGGGGAGGGGATGGGGGTGGTGCGAGCGATGGTGATCGCCTGGGCGGTCGGACATGGGGCTCGGGCTTTCTGGTGGGCGGGGGCGGGGGCGGGGTGAACGGCTCCTGGGGGGTGGGAGGGGCGGGGGCGGGCCCCCGGGGGCGAACTCCGTGGCGAGTCGGCTGCCGTCCTTGGCGTGAGGGACCACAGGGCTTGGACCATGGGCGGGCCTGGACCACCGGCAGTGCTTGGACCACGGGCGGGGCCTGGAACACGGCAGGGCCTGGACCACAAGGGAGGAGGTCACGGCCGCGAGCACGAGGCCGTGGAGCTTCATCCGGCCGAGGAGACCGAGGAAGGCCCGGCAACCCGACAAGGCGGGGAAACCCACGGTGGCCCGGGAGCCGTGGCACGCCAGGGAGCCCAGGCGAGTCGCGGAGGCCGTCCGGGGTGGGTTGGTGGGGGCCTTGCGGGGGCCCTCCCCGGAGAGCAGAGGGCGCCGACCGCGTCGCAAAGAGCCGCGGGCAGCCAGGGCGAGGGCACCGGCCGGGCGCCGCAGCGGTACCGGATCGTGCGGCCGAAGCCGGCGGCGGAGGGGCGCAAGGCGTAGGCGCCGCCGGAGACGAGGAACAGGAAGGGGAAGGGGAAGAAATGAGCAACCGTCGAGACGAAGGAGGCGGCGGCGCGGGGCGCGGTGGCCGCGGAGGTCTCGGCGTTGGGGGGCGGTGGGGCGCCGGCGTTGTGCGGTGGGGAGCTGCCCGGGGAGGAAGCGGCGGTCAGCGGGGGTGCGAGGGCCGTGGCGACGAGGGGTGCGCGGGTGGCCGACCGGGTTTGCGGTGGTATTTCCGCTGCCGGTTGGGCCGGGGCAGGGGGTGCCGGCGGGGCGTCGTCGGTTGGCTGTGGCACGGGTCCCACGTTAGGTGAGTTTGATGCGAATAGCCCCTTTTGCGAGTTAGGGGAGTGAGGGTGCGGAGCACGGAGTGAGGGGTGAGGAGGTGCGGAGTGAGGGGTGAGGAGTGTGGGCAGGGGCGTGGGGGGTGGCCTGCGGCGGCTCAGCCTTCGGCGAGTGCCTCGTGCCACCACTTGTCGCGCCCCGGCTGCCAGGACACCGGCCGCGAGCAGCGGTTCACCACCAGCACGGTCCGCCGCTGCCGGTTCGCAACCGTGGCCGTGCCCCGTGCCAGCGCGTGGTCCAACACCGCCTTCACCGGGCGTACCGCGCCGTCCCAGAACGCGGCGTCGGCGGTGATGAGCACCCGTGCGTCCGACTCCCGGGTGCGCGCGACCAGTTCGGGCACCGTGAGCGAGACCGGAAGTGTGGTCCGTATCGCGTCCAGTCGACCGCAGGCGAGGGTGGCGATCACCGACTCGGGCACCAGCGGCAGATGCACGGCGACCTTGTCGCCGGCGCGTATGCCGAGTCGGGCGAGCGCGGCTGCCGCCCGTTCGGCCTGGTCCAGGAGCATGCCGTGTGTCAGCTCCTCCAGGCGGCCCGGCTCCCCGTTCCAGGTGAGGGCGATCCGCGACGCGTCCCGGTCTTGCACTTCCGGGGCGTCATCTGCATGCTCTGAGGTCACACGGCGCAACATGCTGATCAGCATGGAGAACAGCGATCAACGATCGCTGAACGTCCGCTGTACGGTGGCGTGTCCGGGCGCCGCCGCGGCTGCGCGACGTATCGACGTCGGCTGACGCCGCTCCTTCGCGCCTTCGCCGGCCCGTTTTCGCGCCGCCCCTTCGCCCGTTTCCTTACTCGCGCCCCGCGGCAGCGTGCGCCGGCTGACCGGCGCCGCGGGTGGGTCCCTGAGGACCTCCCGCCTCTTCCTGCCCCTCTCCGGTGCACTTCATCCCCCTCGTCTCGCATTCCTTCACGCATTTCGCATCCCTTCGCGCGTTTCGCATCCCTTCGCGCGTTCCTTCCTCCTCGTGCTTCCGTACGTGTGAAAGGCGGACCCCGTGCCCGTACTTCCGGACAACGGCCTGCCACCGCGGGCCCGTTGGGCGCTCGCGGCCTTGGCGACCGGTTCCTTCTGCGTCCAGTTGGACTCCTTCGCACTGAATCTGGTGCTGCCGGTGCTCCGTGCCGACCTGGGAGGTCCCGGGGGCGGGGGTGGGGGCGGGGGCATGGCGACGTGGGTGGTCAGCGGCTATCTGCTGGCCGCCGGGGCGCTGATGCCGGTCGCGGGGCGGCTCGCCGACCTCTACGGGCGGCGGCGGATGCTGGTACTGGGAGCGGTGCTCTTCGGTGTGAGCGCCGGTCTCTGCGCGGTGGCGCCCTCGATGGCGTTCCTGGTGGCGGCGCGGGTGGTGCAGGGTGCGGGCGGGGCACTGATCATGCCCGCCGGACTGGCGCTGCTCACCAACGCCTGCCCGTCGGGGGGCGGGCGGCGGGCGACCGGGCGGGCGCTGGGGCTCGCCGGTCTGGGCACCGTCTGCGGCCCGTTCGTCGGGGGCGCGCTGGCCGGGGCCGCGTCCTGGCGCGCCGTTTTCTGGCTGACGGTGCCGCTCGCCGCGGCCACCGCGCTGTGCGCCCGCCGGGCGACCGAGTCGCGGGACGCGGCTGCCGCGGGCCGGCCGCTGGACGTCGCCGGCGCGGTCACCGCGACCGGCGCCCTGGTGTGCCTGGCCGGGTTGCCGGAGCACGGGGCGGGGTGGGGCCGGGTGGGCGGGGCGCTGCTGCTGGGCGCGCTGTTCGTACGGGCCGAGCGGCGCGCCCCGGCGCCTCTGGTGGACCTCGGGCTGTTCCGCAACCGCCCGTACGTGGCGCTGACGGCGGCCGGTGCGGTCGCCAACTCGGCGACGGTGGCACTGCTGTACGTGGTTCCGACGGCGCTCCAGCAGGGGCACGGGTGGTCCGTGCCGGCCGCCGGGGCGGCGTTTCTGGCGCCGGCCGCGGCGCTGGCCGTCGGGGGCCCGCTGGCCGGGCGGGTGCGTCCCGGGGCGGCCGTGCCGGTGATGGCGCTGTGCCTGGCCGTCTCCGGGGGCGCGTTGTGGGCCGTCGGGTCCGTCACGGGTACGCCCGCGCTGCTGGCGGCCTCGACGGGGGCCGCGGCGGCGCTGGGCGTGGCGGGCGCACTGGCTCTGACGGGCACTCAGGCGGTGGTGCGCCGGGAGCGCGCGGGCGAGGCGTCGGGGGTCACCAAGGCCGTGCTGACGGTGACGGCGGGACTGGGGCTGTCCCTCATGGGGACAGCCGGGTGGACGGCAGGGGTGACGGGGACAGCAGGGGTGACGGGGGCAGCGGTCGGCGGCGCGCTGCCGTCGCCCGCCCCCGCATCGCCCGCCCCCGCGTCGCCCGCCCTCGCCTCGTCCGCCCTCCCGTCGCCCGTCGTGCCGGCGGCGGCGTGTGTGGTCGCGGCGTGTGTGGTCGCGGCGGTAGCGGTGGCGCCGGCGGGGCGGACGAAGCGGTGACGGGACCTGGCCGGCCGCCACCCGGAACACGTCCCGGCCCCGCCCCCGGGCCCTCTCCCGGTCCCGCCCGTCGCCGCATCACCCCGTCGCCGCATCACCCCAACACCCCGTCACCCAGCCCCCACCACCCCGCATCCCCCCGCCACGTCGCTCACCTCGTCGAAGCCCCGGGCCTCCAGCAGGGCCGCCGCGATCACCGACCGGTTTCCGCTGCGGCAGTAGAGGACGACCGGGCGGTCCGGGTCGAGTTCGTCGATGCGGTCGGGGAGCGCCGCGAGCGGGATGTTGCGGGCGCCGGGCAGCGCGCCCGCGGCGTATTCGGCCGGGTTACGGACGTCGATCAACTGGCCGCCGTCCGCGGGGTCCAGGGGCAGTCGCCCGAGGAGTTCGTCGATCCGTACGCGGTGGCTGCGGCGGGTGAGCTGTGGCGCGTCCGCCAGTACCCGTGCCGGGTCGGGGAGGTGGCCGAGGACGCGGTCGTAGCCGATCCGGGCGAGGCGGAGGCGGGCTTCGTCCTCGGTGCCGGGGTCGGCGAGCAGCACGATGGGGGTGCCGGGGGCGACGACGCTGCCGGCGTACTCCGCGAACCGGGTGTCCAGGCCGGTGTGCAGCGAGCCGGCGAGGTGGGCGCGGGTGTAGGCGGCGGGCGGGCGGCAGTCGAGGAGGACGGCGCCGTGGTCGTCGCGGGCGGCGAGGGCCTCGTCCAGGGTGAGGGCGGCCGGGGGTGCGGGTTCCCGCAGGGGGTGGCCGTCGCGGTTGAGGGCCGCGTCGTGGGCGAAGTAGCCGGGTGTGGCGGGCTGTTCGGCGGTGACCAGGCGGACGAACTCGGCCTGCGGCATGGGCTGGAGGGCGTAGTTGAGGCGGCGCTGGTCGCCGATGGTGGAGCTGGTCTCGGTGGACAGGCTGCGTCCGCAGGCCGAACCGGCGCCGTGGGCGGGGAAGATCCGGGTGGCGTCCGGGAGGGTCAGCAGTTTGGTGTGCAGGGAGTGGTGGAGCCGTACGGCCATGTCGTGCGGGGAGTGGCCGGCGGTGGAGAGCAGGTCGGGGCGGCCGACGTCGCCGACGAAGAGGGTGTCGCCGGTCAGGACGCCGAACGGTACGGCGTCTTCGGGGTTTTCCCGGACGACCAGGCAGATGGACTCGGGGGTGTGCCCGGGGGTGGTGAGGACGGTCAGGGTGACCCCGGAGCCGTCCGCGAAGCCGTCCGCGGCACCTTCCTCCGAGGCGTCCCCGGAACCAGGTCCGGTGCCGAGGAAGATGCGTTCGCCGTCGCGTAACCGCCTTATGGGGAAGCCGGTTTCGGCGGCTTCGCCGAAGGCGATGTCGGCGCCGGTCGCCCGCGCCACCTCCAGGTGACCGGAGAGGAAGTCGGCGTGGATGTGCGTCTCGACGACGAGTTCGATGCGCAGGCCGGCCGCGTCGGCGTCGGCGAGGTATTCGTCGATGTCGCGGCGTGGGTCGACGAGTACCGCGCGGCCGGTGTTCTGATCGCCGATCAGATACGACGCCTGGGACAGGCAGTCGAGGTAGTACTGCGCGAAGTGCACGGTCGGCCTCCTGGGGGCGCGGTGCCCGTGGGCGGTGGGTGGCGGATGAATGCACCGTGCAGGCCGACGCGTTGTGCGGATGCACGGATGTACGTACATTAAGTATCCGGACGGCGGGCGACAAGCCGAGCCCTTCCGCGTCCGGATGGTGGGCGACAAGCCGGGCCGTCCCGCAACCCCCTGGCAAAGGAACCGACATGACGACCGAGCCCGAGCAGCCGGGCGCGCACGGCCGACCTGACCCGCACGGCCCGCGCCCTCTGGACCGGCGCTCGCCGCTGCCCCTCTGGGCGCAGCTCTTCGCCGATCTGCGCCGCCGGATGGAAGTCGGCGCGTTCACCGAGGAGTTCCCGGCCGAGCACCGGCTGACGGGCGAGTACGAGGTCAGTCGGCACACCGTCCGCGAGGCGCTGCGCAGGCTGCGCGCCGACGGCCTGGTGATCGCCGAGCGCGGGCGCGCCAGCCGTCTGGACACCCGCCGCATACAGCAGCCGCTCGGCTCCCTCTACAGCCTCTTCCGCGAGTTGGAGGGCCAGGGCGTGGAGCAGCGCAGCGAGGTGCTGCGGCTGGAGCGGACCGCGGACGGTACGGTCGCCGGCCATCTGGGGCTGGTCCCCGACGCGCCCCTGGTCGTACTGGAGCGGCTGCGGCTCGCGGACGGCGACCCCCTGGCCCACGACACCACGTATCTGCCCGCCGAGGTCGCCGAGCCCCTGCTGGACGCCGACTTCGGGCACACCTCCCTCTACGGGGAGTTGTCGGCGCGCTGCGGGGTGAAGGTCGACGGGGGGCGGGAGCGGATCGCCCCGTTCCTGCCGGACATCCGGCAGGCGTGGCTGCTCGGACTGGCCGACCGCGAGCCGGCGTTCGCCATCGAGCGCGTCGGGCGGGCCGGGGAGCGGCCGGTGGAGTGGCGGGAGACGGTGGTGCGGGGTGACCGCTTCACGTTCGTCGCCGAGTGGTCGGGCGACAGCCGGGCCGTCGCGCTGGCGCCGCGCGCGGCGTGTCCGTCCGCGTAGCCGCCGTGTCCGTCGTCATAGCCGTCACGGCGCTGCCCTGCGGCCTGCTGATCGGTCTGCTGCTGGGTGCGCTGGGCGGCGGCGGTTCGGTGCTGGCCGTGCCCGCCCTGGTCTATCTGCTGGGCCAGTCGCCCCATGAGGCCACCGCGGGCGCCCTGGTGGTGGTCGCGGTCGGCGCCGTCACCGGCCTGGTGTGCCACGCCCGCGCGGGCCGGGTCCGCTGGGCGGCCGGCGCGACGTTCGGCGCGCTGGGGACGGCGGGCAGTTACGCCGGCTCGCGGTGGAGCGCGGCGCTGGACCCCAAGGTCCTGATGGCGGCGTTCTCCGGGCTGATGCTGGTGGTGGCGGCAGGGATGCTGCTCCGGGGTGTTCGTGGGGCGCGGGGATCAGGGGGCCCGCGGGAGGCCGGGGAGACCCGGGAGACCCAGGAGACCCAGGAGATGAGTCGGCCCCGGGGAGCCCGCATGGCGCAGGGCGTACGGGAGGCGGGGCATCGGTCGGGGGCCGTGCCCTTATGGCACCGGTCCCACCGCTCCCGCCGCTCCCCCGGGGCGCCCGGCACCGTTCCCGCACCGGCCGCCGATGCCCGCGTCGCGCCCACCGCCCCCGTAACGCCCGTCGCGCCCGGCACGCCCGCCCCCCACGCCACCGCGCGTCCCCTCCGAACTGCCGTGACCGCGTCCTCCGTGGGGCTGCTCACCGGATTCTTCGGGGTGGGCGGCGGCTTCGTCGTCGTACCGGCCCTGACCCTCGTCCTCGGGCTGGAGATGCCGGTTGCCATCGGCACCTCGCTGCTGGTGATCCTCATCAACTCGGCGGCCGCGCTGGCCACTCGGGCCGGTGCCGGCTCGCTGGACTGGCCCCTGCTGGCCGCCCTCGCGGCCTGCGCCGCGGCCGGCAGCCACCTCGGCAACCGCCTCGCCGCCCGCCTCCCCGCGCAGACCCTGACCACGGCCTTCGCCGCGCTCGTCGCCGTCCTCGCCGTGACGATGGCGGCCACCACCGTGCCCGACCTCTGACCCCGATCCCCCATCCCTCATCACCCCCAACCCCCATCCCCTATAAGCCCGCAGGAGAGAGCCATGACCCACCCCGCAGCCGAACCGGCCCCGTCCGCCGCCCCCGCGGCCGGAACGACGGCCTCCGCCCACCACCAGATCCTGATCATCGGCGGCGGTACCGCGGGCATCACGGTCGCCGCCCGTTTACGCCGCGCCGGCCTCCGCGACATCGCGCTGCTGGAGCCCTCCGACACGCACTGGTACCAGCCGCTGTGGACCCTGGTCGGCGGCGGCCAGGCACCGCTGCGCGCCGCGCTGCGCACCGAGGCGGAGGTCATCCCGCCCGGCGTGCGCTGGCTGCGCGAGCGCGCCACCGCCGTCGATCCGGCGGCCCGTACGGTCACCACCGCCACCGGCCGGGTCCTGTCCTACGGGCGGCTGGTCCTCGCGCCGGGCCTGAGCCTCGACTGGGACGGCGTGCCGGGCCTGGCCGCGGCCGCCGGGCACGACGGGGTGAGCAGTAACTACCGTTCCGATCTCGCCCCGTACACCTGGGAGTTGATCCGCCGGATGCGGCGCGGCACGGCGGTGTTCACGATGCCGTCGGGTCCGGTCAAGTGCGGTGGCGCCCCGCAGAAGATCGCGTATCTGGCGGCGGACTACTGGCGCAAGCGCGGTGTGCTGGGCGCGATCCGCCCGGTCCTCGCGCTGCCGGAGTCCTCCCTCTTCAAGGTGCCGGTCTTCGCCCGCGCGCTGGAGCAGACCGCGCGCCGCTACGGCATCGAGGTGCGGCTGCAGACCGAGCTGACCCGCCTGGACGGCGCGGCGCGCGAGGCGGAACTCACCGATCACGCCGCCGGTACGGCCGAGACGATCCGCTACGACCTGCTGCACGCCGTCCCGCCGCAGCGCGCCCCCCGGTGGCTGGCCGACGGCCCGCTGGCCGACCCCGCGTCCCCCTACGGGTATGTCAAGGCCGACCCGCAGACCCTCCAGCACCCCGACTTCCCGGAGGTGTTCGTCCTGGGCGACGTCGCCAACCTGCCCACCTCCAAGACCGGTGCCGCCATCCGCAAGCAGGCCCCGGTGCTGGTCGGCAATCTCCTGGCGGGCCTGCGCGGGCGCCCCGCCACCGCCCGGTACGACGGGTACACGTCCTGTCCGCTCGTCACCGCCCGCCACAAGATGCTGCTGGCCGAGTTCGACTACGACCTGCGCCCCGCGCCGTCGTTCCCGTTCCTCGACACCACCCGCGAACGCACCGACATGTGGTTCCTCAAGCGCTACGGCCTGCCCCAGCTCTATTTCCAGGGGATGCTGAAGGGCCGGGCCTAGGCGAGAAGGGCGGCCGCGCACCGGCGCCGGCCCCCGCGCGGCAGAGCCCGCACCCGTAACCGGGTGCGGGCCCTTTGCCACCGCCGTCCGTCAGGCGGCCGCCGCCACCTCCCCCACCACGCACCCCACGTTGTCCGGGGCGCCCGCCTCATGGGCGTGGCGGACCAGTTCCGCCACCGCCTGCTGCGGGGTGGCCGCGCCGGCCAGCACCTCCTGGATCGTCTCGGTGGGTACGACGCCGGCCAGGCCGTCGGTGCACAGCAGATAGCGCTCGCCGGGGTGCGCCTCCAGGAGCTGGAGGTCCGGGGCGAAGTCGACACCAGCGTCCAACGACCGCAGCAGCAGGGCGCGTTGCGGATGCGAGGCGGCCTCCTCGGGGGTCAGCCGGCCCTCGTCGATCAGGGACTGGACCACGCTGTGGTCGTGGGTGACGCAGAAGAGCCCGGAGTCCCGCAGCACGTAGGCGCGGGAGTCGCCGATGTGCAGCAGCCCCAGCCGCGAACCGGAGCGCAGCAGGGCGGTGAGGGTGCTGCCGGACTCCTCGGCGGCCGGCGGGGCGGCGCGGTGGGCGCGACGGGCCGCCTCCTCCAGCACGGCCGTCAGGTCGGCCGAGGTCAGGTCCTGGTCCTCCAGGGCCTTCAGCGCCTCGACGGCGGCGGTGGCGGCCGGGCCGCCGCGGGGGCCGTAGCCGTCGGCGACCGCCAGCAGGCGCGAACCGGCGTACGCCGCGTCCTGGTTGGCGGGGCGGACCAGCCCCCGGTCGGTCAGGGCGGCGACGCGCATCGTCAGCGGCGCCGAAGGGGTCTCGGGTGCGGTCATGGCGGTGTTCTCCCTCTCCAGCTGGTCGACGAGGAAGGCGGCCAGGTCCCGGCGGGCGGCGACATCGGCCTCGACCTGCGCCCAGTACGCGGCGACCGCGAGGGCCGCCGCGCCCGGTGCCAGCTCGCACACCTCGCGGATGCGGGCCAGCGGCATGCCGAGCCGGCGCAGCCAGGCGACCAGCCGCGCGCGCTCCAGCTGGGCCGGGGCGTAGTGGCGGTAGCCGCTGTGCGGGTCGACGTGGACGGGGGGCAGCAGTCCCAGCTCGTCGTAGAGGCGCAGCGCCTTCGGCGAGAGCCGGGACGCCCGTGCGAACGCCCCGATCGTCAGCAGCTCCCCGTCCATGCGCCCCCCGTCCGCGGGCCCGGCCGCCGCGGCTCGCCGGGACCGTCCGTGTTCCTGGTGGTTCCTCGTACCGGGCTCCTCGCCCGGCGCCACCGATGCTGGGGCTTCCCCCAGGGACAAGGTCAAAGGGGGACACCCCGGTATCGGTGACACCGCGGACCGGGCCCCGTGCCGGCCCGTGGAGGACCTCCTAGGGACGTTCCAGTTGGTTCAGCGCCGCGGCCGTCAGCGCCTGGACGCCCATGGTGAGCGTGGGCTGCACGACCGGGACGAAGTGCGGTGAGTGGTTGGAGGGGATGTCCCGGGAGAGCCGCCCGGCCGCCAGTGCGGTGTGGAACTCCTCCGGGTTCCAGCCGCCCAGCCACCAGTAGTACAGCGGCGCCTCGGCGGCGGTCGCCAGCAGTCCCGCGTCCTCGCTGCCGGTCGCCGGCGCGTACGCGAACACCCGCTGCTCGCCGAAGAGTTCGGCGAAGCCCTCGTTGACCTTCCGGAGCGTGACGGCGTCGTTGACGGTCACCGGGAAGGAGTCCAGCACCACCGTCTCCGGCTCCCGCCCGGCGCCGGACGCCGCCGCCTCGGCGCGCGCGATCCGGTCGATCGCGGCCAGCACCGCGGACCGCACCGCCTCGTCGAAGCTGCGCACGCTGAGCCGTACGACGGCCCGGTCCGGGATCACGTTGGCGGTGTCCCCGGCGTGGAACGAGCCGACGGTGACCACCGCCTGCTCCTTGGCCGCGATCTCCCGCGCCACCACCGACTGCACCCGCTGCACGAACGCCGCCGCCATGAGGATCGGGTCGACGGTCGTCTCCGGCCGCGAGCCGTGGCCGCCGGTGCCGTGGAAGGTGATCTCCAGGCTGTCGGCCGCGGCCATGCAGGCCCCCGGGCAGTAAGCGATCAACCCCGCGGCGAACGGGGCGACATGCTGCGCCAGCACCACGTCGGGCTTGGGCACCAGCTCCTTGCTGTAGAGGCCGTCGTCCAGCATCGCGCGGGCGCCGCTGCCGACCTCCTCGGCGGGCTGGAAGACGACCACCAGGGTGCCCGACCAGCGGTCGCGGCCCGCCGCGAGCAGATCCGCGGCGCCCAGCAGGCAGGTCACATGGACGTCGTGCCCGCAGGCGTGCATCCGGCCCGGGACCGTGGAGGCGTACGGCAGCCCGGACTGCTCGGCCACCGGCAGCGCGTCCATGTCGGCCCGCAGCAGGACCACCGGGCCCGGCCCGTTGCGCAGCACGCCGGCGACGCCGGTGACGCCGATGCCGGTCGTGACGTCGTAGCCGTACGCGGTCAGCCGGCGGGCGGCCTCCGCGGCCGTACGGGTCTCGTGGAAGCCGAGTTCCGGGTGCCGGTGGAGGTCTTCGTAGAGCGCCACGAGGTCCGCGAGGCGGGCTTCGAGCGGTTCCAGGACGGAGGCGGGAAAGGACGGGCCACTGTTGTCGCTGCTGTCACTGTCGCTCATACCGCGCATTCGACCACGGGCCGCCGCCGCGGTCAGCCCCCGTCTCGCTCCGCGGCACGTCCGCGTCCCGGCGGGCGCCTGGCCGGATCCGCCCTCGGCCGACCGGAGTTGGCGGATTGCCACCCCTCGCCCCGTGACACCACCGCCCCCGCCTGCAACCGTGGATCACCACGCCTGCGACCGTGCAGCGACGCATGGCCGAGCCGACGACCGGAGGCTGACGTTGGCCATTCCACCGACCCAGCCGGCGGGCGAACCCGCCGACATCGCGACCCACCTCATGGACCAGGCCATGGGGCATCTCCTCTCCGCAGCGCTGCGCACCGCCGCCCAGTACCGCATCGCCGACCACCTCGCCGCGGGCCCGCGCACCCCCGAACAGCTCGCCGCCGCCACCGACACCCACGCCCCGCACCTGCGCCGCGTGCTGCGCTACCTCGCCGCCCGCGGCATCTTCCGCGAGGACGCCTCGGGCGCCTACCAGCTCACGCCGGCCGCCAGACCGCTGCGCACCGACGTCCCCGACTCCCTGCACACCGCCGTGCTGCTCACCACCGACGACCTCTACCTGCGCACCTCGGCCGGGCTGCCCGAGGCGGTACGGGACGGGGGCGCGGCCTTCGAGCGGGTCTTCGGCGCGCCGCTCTTCACGCATCTGGCGTCGGATCCGGCCAAGCGGGAGCTGTTCGACGACGGCATGGCGGCGCTGGCCGCCCCGGTGGACGAGGCGGTGGCCGCCGCGTACCCGTTCCCCGAGACCGGGACCGTCGTCGACGTCGGCGGGGGCCGCGGCGGGCTGCTGCGGGCCGTGCTGCGCCGCCATCCGCAGCTGACCGGCGTCCTCTTCGACCAGGCGCCGCCGCTGGCGCACCACCTGCTGGACTGCGACGACCTCAAGGGCCGCTGGCAGACCCGGGAGGGCGACTTCTTCACGGCGGTCCCCGAGGGCGGCGACCTCTACGTCCTCAAGCACGTCCTGCACGACTGGCCGGACGGCGCCTGCCGCCGCATCCTGCGCAGCTGCCGCGCCGCGGCGGCCGCCGGCCGCCGCCTCCTGGTCGTCGACTGCGTGCTGCCGCCCGGCAACGCCCCGCACTTCGGCAAGACGATGGACGTCGTGACGCTGGCGCTCCTGGACGGCAAGGAGCGCAACGCCGACGACTTCGCCTCGCTGCTGTCGGACAGCGGCTTCCGCCTGACCCGGGTGCTGCCGACGCCGGCGTTCCCCTCCATCGTGGAGGCGGTCGCGGAGTAGCGGGGCGGCCGCCGCACGGTGACGCGGCGGCGGCCATGGAGCGACGCGGGGTGTGGCGCGGCAGGCCCGCGCGGCACCCCATGCGCACGACACGCCGCGTCACCGTATCGCCGCCGCTCCCGCCGGCCCGCGCTGTACTGATCCCACCCCACTGGAGGCGCCGACGAGAGGTACTGGCCTGACGTGACGGTCCTGATGCGTGAGCGCAGCCGGGATGAGGCGCATCGCGCCGCCACCCCGCTGGAGCTGTTCTTCGACCTCTGCTTCGTCGTGGCGATCGCCCAGGCCGGCCGGCAGCTGGTGCACGACCTCGCCGAGGGGCACCCCGGCCACGGCATCGTCGGCTACCTGATGCTGTTCTTCGCCGTCTGGTGGGCGTGGGTCAACTTCAGCTGGTTCTCGTCGGCGTACGACACCGACGACGTGCTGTACCGGGTGGTGACCCTGGTCCAGATCGCCGGTGTGCTGGTCCTCGCCGCGGGCATCCCGCGCGCCTTCACGGCCGGCGACTTCCACGCCGTCTGGTTCGGCTACCTGGTGATGCGGCTGGCCATGGTCACCCAGTGGCTGCGCGCCGCGCACGGCGCGCGGGGGACCGAACGGCGCACCGCGCTGCGCTACGCAGCAGGTGTGACGGCCTGCCAGATCGGCTGGCTGGCCCTGCTGTTCCTGCCCGCCGGCGACGCCCCCTGGGTGTTCGTGGTGATGGGCCTGCTGGAGCTGTCGGTGCCGGCGCTGGCCGAACGGGACCGGCGGACGAGCTGGCATCCGCACCACATCGCCGAGCGCTACGGCCTGTTCACCATCATCGTGCTGGGCGAGACGGTCTCGGCGGCGACCGTGGCGGTGCAGTCGGCGCTGGACGCGCACCGGGAGCCGGGCGTGCTGCTGCCGATCGCGGCCGGCGGTCTGCTGCTGGTCTTCGCCGCGTACTGGATCTACTTCGCGGTCCCCATCCACCTGCACCTGCACCTGCACTCCAACCGCCAGGCGTTCCTCTGGGGCTACGGCCACTACCTGGTGTACGGCTCGGCCGCGGCGATCGGCGCGGGCATCGAGGTCGTGGTGGAGGAGTCGGTCGGCACGGCGCACCTGTCGGCGTTCGCGGCGGCCGCCTGCGTCACCGTGCCGGGCGCGCTGTACATGGCCACGGTGTGGCTGATCCACTCCCGGCACCAGAAGCGCGGCCCGGCCCAGCAGCTGGTGCTGCCGGTGGCCGCCGTGCTGGTCCTGGCGTGCACGTTCGCCGGGCACGGGGCCGTGCCGGCGGCGGGTGGGGTGGCGGCGGCCGCGGTCGCGGTGGGCGTCACCCTGACGGCCCGACAGGGCACTGCCCTGGAGGAGGAGTAGCCGACCGCCGGTCGGCCGATCCCGGTCACGGACGCGAGGGGCACCGGCCCGTCGCGCCGTCCCCCTTTCGCGTGCCGAACGGCCGTACGCGGCGCCCGCCGCCACGGGGCACGGGCACGGCACGTGACGAACACGACACGGCTGTCCGCCCGATCCTCAACTCGTCGCGCAATAGCGGCACTTGGCACACATTCCGGCCATCTTCGGAGAGCGCCGCGACACCGCCCCCGCGGGCGCCTGTGGGCAACACCACTCGCCAATCCCCCCATTCCCCCACCAAAGGCCCCGCCGGTTCACGGCGGCATCCTCGTGCCCTCTACCGTTCACCTGGATCCGCGGAAGCGGCACCACGGGAACGCGGTAGGGTGCAGATTGCCCTTTTTATACCTGGGCTGCCCGCGGATCCGCTCCTTGGACGGCTCACGGGCCGTTCACCCGTCCGCACCTGAGGAGACGCCAGACATGGCCGCCCGCCACGCTCAGTCCCGCGCGCGCAAGAGACTGTCCCGGCGCAGCAAGGCCGTGAGCGGCCTTGCCGTCTCCACACTCGTCGGCACCGCCCTGTGGGCCTGGCCGGCCTCGGGCGACGACCACAACAGCCGGCCCGACGCGAAGAGCGGCGCGCTCCAGACGGTGGCCGGCCCGCACACCATCGCCGACCGGCACACGGCCCCCGATACCGGCGGCCTGCGCGCCATCCCGGAACTGAGCGACGCCACCCGCAAGCGCATACCGGCCGACACCCGCCAGGTCCTGGTCGTCACCGGCAAGAGCCCCGACTCCTACGACTCCCGGGTCGTCCTCTACACCCGCGAAGACGGCGCGGACATCTGGGAGCCCAGCCCCGTCTGGACCGCGCACAACGCCGCACACGGCTGGACTGACGACCACCGCTACGGTGATCTGCGCTCCCCCCAGGGCGTCTACACCCTCACCGACGCCGGCGGCCGGCTCCCCGCCCCGGCGGGCACCAAGCTCCCCTACGACCACAACGACAGCTTCGTCGCCCACGGCACCGGCGTCGAGGGCGAGCCGCTGGCCGGCGCCTTCGACTACGTCATCGCCATCAACTACAACCGCGTCCCGGGCTCCTCCCCGCTCGACGGCCGGCGGCCCCTGGGCGACGCGCGGGGCGGCGGCGTCTGGCTGCACGTCGACCACGACGGCCCCACCCAGGGCTGCGTCAGCCTCAAGCCCGACGTGATGCGCCAACTGCTGCGCACCCTCGACCCGGCGCTGCACCCGGTCGTCGTGATGGGCCCGGCCGGCCACTGACCGCGCGGCGCATGGTACGCATTCCCCATGACCGACGCCCGGCAGCACCAGGAGGGCGGGGGCGCACCGCACCCCCGGGGACCGCATGACGCACTGACCGACGTCCACGGCCTGCGGGTCGGCCACGCCCAGCGCACCGGCGACGGCTGGCTCACCGGCACCACCGTCGTCCTCGCCCCGGAAGGCGGCGTCGTCGCGGCTGTCGACGTCCGCGGCGGCGGTCCGGGCACCCGGGAGACCGACGCCCTCGACCCCCGCAACCTCGTCCAGCGCATCGAGGCCGTCGTCCTGACCGGCGGCTCCGCCTTCGGACTTGACGCCGCGTCGGGTGTCGCCGGCTGGCTGGAGGACCGGGGCCGCGGCTTCCGCGTCGGCCCGGACCCCGCCCAGGTCGTCCCCGTCGTCCCCGCCGCCGCCCTCTTCGACCTGGGCCGCGGCGGCGTGTGGCGGGCCCGCCCCGACGCCGCCCTGGGCCGCGCGGCAGCCGAGGCCGCCGCCCGTACGGCCCCCGGATCCCCCGTCGCCCAGGGCAACACCGGCGCCGGCACGGGCGCCGTCGCGGGCGGCCTCAAGGGTGGCGTCGGCACCGCGAGCGCGGTCCTGCCCTCCGGTGCCACCGTCGCCGCGTTGGCCGCCGTCAACGCCGCGGGCTCCGTGGCCGACCCCCGCACCGGAGCCCTCTACGGCCGCCTGTACGAGGCGGGGGACGCGCTCCCCGCCCCCGACGTCCACGCCGCCGCCCAACGCCGCCTGGCGGACGCCAAAGCGGCCTCCGCGGCCCGTTCCGCCGGCTCGGTCCGCCCGCCCCTCAACACCACCCTCGCCGTGGTCGCCACCGACGCCGCCCTCACCCGCGCCCAGGCCCACAAGCTCGCCGGCAGCGCCCATGACGGCCTGGCCCGCGCCATACGCCCGGTGCACCTCCTCGCCGACGGCGACACGGTCTTCGCCCTCTCCACCGCCGCCCGCCCGCTCACCCTGGAGGAGGGCCCCGCCGACCCGGCGTTCGGCCCGCACCTGGAGGCCCTGGCGCTGGACGAAATCCTCGGGGCCGGCGCCGACGTGCTCACCCGGGCCGTCGTCAACGCCGTACTGGCCGCGGACTCGGTGGACGGCCCCGGCGGCGTCTTCCCGTCGTACCCGGACCTCTACGGGGCCTGACCCGGCGGCCGGGACCGGCCCACCGGCGGCGGCGCCGGCCGGGTCCCGCCGTCACACCCCGGCCGCCCCCAGCAGCGCCCCCGCCGCGTACGTCACGCCCATCGCCAGCGCACCGCCCGCCACATTGCGCCCGATCGCGCGCCCCACGGGGGCCGCCCCCAACCGGGCGCTCCTCCACCCGCACAGCGCCAGCGCCGCGAGCACCGCCACCACCGTGATCCACAGCCGCTGCCCGGCCCCAGGAAGCACGATCGCCAGCAACGGCAGCAACGCCCCCACCGTGAAGGCCAGGAAGCTCGCCCCCGCCGCGTGCCAGGGGTTGGTGAGCTGGTCGGGGTCGATGCCCAGCTCAACTTCCGCGTGCGCCCGCAGCGCGTCGTGCTCGGTGAGCTGTTCGGCCACCTCCCGGGCCAGCTGCTGACTGAGCCCCTTGCCCTCCAGCAGCTCGGTCAGCTCGACGAGTTCGGCCTGCGGCTCCGCCGCCAGCTCGCGCTTCTCCAGCGCCAACGCGGCCTTCTCCGAGTCGCGCTGCGTGGAGACCGACACGTACTCGCCGGCCGCCATCGACAGGGACCCGGCGAGCAGCCCCGCGAGCCCCGCCGTCAGCAACGCGCCCCGCGCATCGGTCGCCCCGGCGACGCCGACGACCAATCCCGCCGTCGAGACCACCCCGTCGTTGGCCCCGAGGACCGCCGCCCGCAGCCAGTTGAGCCGGCCGCCGAGCCCGGCGCCGTGCGCCTCGTCGTGATCCGGTGTCTGAAGACTCACCGGCCGAGCGTCTCATCCGCCGCCACCGCCTCCCGCCCGACGCCCCCGCGCCGCCCCGAATTGGCCGGTGGTAGAAACGGCCGTATGTCCGCATCGCCGCCCCCCTCCCATCCTCCGTCACAGCCGGGCCCCCAACCCCCGCCGCCCACGCTGGTCCAGCCGCCCCCGCGCGAGCCGGCGCCCGCCCGGCGCGAGCCCGAACGGCGCCGCCGGCTGTGGTGGCACCGGCTGATATTCGGGCTCTGGTACCGGCCGGTGGACGTCTTCGACGAGGCCCGGGACCGCAGCGCATGGAGCGCGGCGGCGCTGCTGTGCCTGATCAGCGGCGGTATCGGGATCGTGTCCGTGGACGCGTTCCGGGCGCAGTGGGCGGCCGACCGCACGGCGGCGCTCCAACTGGCCGGCATGGCCGAGGCGGGCGTGCTGACGGCCAGCCTCGCCCTGGGGGCGGTCACCCACGCCATAGCGCGGACGCTGGGCGGCAACGGCCGTTTCGCGCCGACCGCGAGCCTGTTCATCGTGCTGTTCTGGGTGACGGACCTGCCGCGGTTGGGCATCGCGTCCTGGCTGCCGGCGAGTTCCACCTTCGTCCAGGCCGCGACCTGGACGACGTGGGGGTTCGGCTACTTCCTCGCGGTGCTGCTGATACGTGGTCAGCACCACCTGCCGACCCACAAGTCGGCGGCGGCGGTGTCCGTCCAGATGCTGGCGTCACTGGCGTTGCTGAAGCTGGGCCCGGTGCGCTGAGCGGCGGCCGGCCCGCCCGGCGCGCCGGGCGGGCCTCAACTGCGGCTGGTGAGCTGCCGTACGAGCCCCTCGAACGCCTCCCGCTCGGCGGCGCTCAGCTCGACGCTCTCCGAGGCCGGCCCGCCGGGCCCGGTCTGCCGGGGCACCGAACCGAGCAGGTCCCGCGAGCGGCGGGGCGCCGGCCGCCCGGCCGCGTCCTCGTGCTCGTCCCGCCGCGTCAGTCTGACCAGTCCGACGGTCCACAGGACCACGACGACCAGAAGCACGCCGAGGCCGATCTGCTGCAGAATCGAAACGGAGGGGGGCATGCTGTTCCTCCCGAACGGGTGGGCGCTGGCAAGGCCAGTAGACACCAATCCTCAGGGCTTCCGACAGGGATCTAGGGACTTACGTCCCTAAGTGACACATCTCCTATGACATTTCCTCTCATTCCCGACACCAAGTGTCTGCCCCATACCCCGCGTCCCCACACTCCCCGCGGCCCCCGCCCCGCGCACCCGCACACCATCGGCCGCACCGGCGCACTCCCGCCCGTCGCGTCGGACACCACGAACCCTTCTCCCGGCCGACAGGCACCGCCAACACCGGCGGCACTTCGCCCGCGACGTGCGGAGCACGCCCGAGCCGCGGCCGACGCCGCCCCGCCCCGGCCTGGGAGCCGCCGTTCACCCCCGACGGCACCACCGCGTACCGCGACGCCGCTGACGTCCGCCCATCCGGCCACCGGCCGCCCCCCGGGCCCGATGGGCAACCGCCACCCGAGCACCGCCCCATACGGGACGCCGGCCTGCCGGGGCGGGCCGCCGGGCGTGGCGGTGGGGAACGACCGGCAGTCCCGTGCACCGGCGGACGCGCCGGGCGCGCGCGGGTTGGCGGACGACGCCCACTTCCGGCACCCCCCGGTCGGCGACGGGCGGATCCCCCAAGTCGGCAGCCCGCTGCGCCTGTCGAGCACCCCTGTGACCCAACCCGCCGCCCCAACCCGCCTGGACGAACACGGCACACCACTGCGAACCTGGCTATCGAGGCCGACCGACCCCTCCCCCCAAGAATGTGACCTTCGTCACAACCTTGCCGCACCCGCAACCAAATCCACCCGTAGGTGCTGTTTACCAGCACGGAATCACAACACCCCTGTATGGAGCAGCTCGTGACATCGCCGGACAACTCCGCGCCCGCCCAGTCCCGCACCCCGCACCAGCCGCTCCATCCCTCTGAGCTGCGGGATGCCACCGCGCCGCGCCGCGCCCGCCGGACGCGCCGCACCCTGGCGTTGACCGCACTGCTCGCCGCGGGCGCACTGTCCCTGTCGGCGTGCGGCGGCAACGCCGAGGCCGGCGGGCACGACGGCAAGAACGGCCAGGCGGGCGCCGACGCCGCGGCCGCCAAGGACGCCTCCGACGCCAAGATCCAGGTCTCCTCGAAGGACGGCGCCACCGACGCCAGCATCAACGACACCGGGGTGAAGGTCACCGGCGGCAAGTTGACGAACGTCAAGCTCACCGCCGTCGACACCGGCAAGGACGTCCCCGGCGCCATATCGCAGGACGGCACCTCCTGGAAGCCCGACGCCCACCTGGACCGGGGCACCAAGTACAAGATCACGGCGAACGCGAAGGACTCCAAGGGCCGTTCCGCGACCGAGAACGCGACGTTCTCCACGGTCTCGTCGGCCAACAGCTTCATCGGCTCCTTCACGCCCGACAACGGCAAGGCCGTCGGCGTCGGCATGCCGGTGTCGTTCACCTTCGACAAGGTGATCACCAACAAGAAGGACGTCCAGTCCCACATCACGGTGACCTCCAGCAGTGGCCAGCAGGTCGTCGGGCACTGGTTCGGCTCCCAGCGCCTGGACTTCCGGCCGCAGGACTACTGGAAGGCCGGCTCCAAGATCACCATGAAGATCGACCTGGACGGGGTCAAGGGCGGCAAGGGCATCACCGGCGTCCAGTCCAAGACGGCGTCCTTCACCATCGGGCGCTCGCAGGTCTCCACGGTCGACATGAACACCCAGACCATGACCGTCCAGCAGGACGGCAAGACCATCAAGACCATCCCGATCTCCGGCGGCAGCGCCGACCACCCGACCTACAACGGCCAGATGGTGATCTCGGAGAAGTTCGAGCAGACCCGGATGGACGGCTCGACGGTCGGCTTCGGCGGCGAGTACGACATCAAGGACGTGCCGCACGCCATGCGGCTGTCGTCCTCGGGCACCTTCATACACGGCAACTACTGGGGCGACCCGTCGGTCTTCGGCCACTCCGGCACCAGCCACGGCTGCGTCGGCCTCCAGGACAACAAGGGCGGCGGCGGCGACACCCCGGCCAAGTGGTTCTACTCCAACTCGCTGGTCGGCGACGTCGTGATCGTGAAGAACTCCAAGGACAAGACCGTCCAGCCCGACAACGGCCTCAACGGCTGGAACCTCTCCTGGTCCCAGTGGCAGGCGGGCAGCGCGGTCTGACGCGCCCCGGCGGGCGACCCCGCCGACCTACGAGGCGGTGGCCGGCTCCTCAGGGGGCCGGCCACCGCCTCGTCGCGTACCGCACGACACCGGACAAGTGCCCGCTGATCAGTGCGTACTTGCCGCACGGTGGGTGGCCTCGGCGACTGCCGCCGGTGCTGCCGCCCCCGGTGCGTCCGGCGACGGTGTGCGCAGGCCCTTGAGAAGGACGACCAGGCCGGTGCCGGTGCCGGCAGCGGTGCTGGCGCACCGGCGAGGAGGTACAGACGGGGCAGGGGGCCGAGCGGGGGGGCGCCGCCGAGTCGCGCTCCGCGGCGTAGCGGGTCATAACGTGCCGTTGCCGTACGGCACTTGGGTGCGGTCGGGGCGTACGGCTGCCCCGTCCGCGGAAGGCGCCTACCGGACCGGGGCGCGCACCGCGTGGCCCCGGCCCGTCATGGTCCCGGCTCCACGCGCTCGACCGGTTCCGTCAGCACCCGGTCGCGCGGCACCTCGCCGGTCACCGTCACCGCCGCCGACGCGAGATCCGCCGGCGTCGGCATCAGGCTGCCGGGCGGCTGGACGGCAGCCGCGCCGTGCGCGACCGCGGCGGCCAGTGCGGCCACGCCGCTGCACTCGGGCGCCGGACCGCGCGGCAGGCTGCCGCAGCAGGCGATCCAGTCGGCGCCCGCGGAGCGCCCGCCGACCGCCGCCAGCAGCGCCTCGGACTCGTCGGCGGGCATCAGAGGACGGGCATCGGGGGTCGTCGTCTGCCCCCCTCTCCCTCGGGCAACGGCCCGGGCGCCCTCACCGGCCCCGGACACCCTCACCGGCACGGGTGCTCTTCGGCGGGACAACCGAGCCCCGACGGCACAACGGAGCCCCGACGCCGCAACGGCACCGGGGCTCGCTCTCCAGATATGCCGACTCGGGGCAGGCCGACCGGGGGCGGGCCAACTCAAGGGCACGCCGACCAGGGGTAGGCCGGCTCCGGCTACGGCACGCGGGCCGGGGGCGGTACCGCGGTGCGCCGGGTTGCCGAGGTGCCGAGTTGCCGGGTCAGCGGGTCGCCGGGCGGGTCAGGCCGCCGCGTCGAACCCGGTGTCGCGCGCCATCCGCTTCAGCTCCAGCAGCGCGTGCTTCTCGATCTGCCGGATCCGCTCCCGGGTGAGGCCGTGCTGCTTGCCGACCTCGGTCAGGGTGCGCTCACGGCCGTCCTCGATGCCGTAGCGGGCCTTGATGATCGAGGCGGTGCGCTGGTCGAGGCGGTCGATCAGGTCCTCCAGCTCCTCGCTGCGCAGCAGCGTGAGCACGGACTGCTCGGGGGAGGCCGCGGAGGTGTCCTCCAGCAGGTCGCCGAACTGGGTGTCGCCGTCGTCGTCCACCGACATGTTCAGGCTGACCGGGTCGCGGGCCCAGTCCAGGACGTCGGTGACCCGGGAGGGCGTCGAGCCCAGCTCGCCGGCCACCTCCGCCGGCTCCGGGTCACGGCCGTTCTCGCGGTTGAACTCGCGCTGCACCCGGCGGATCCGGCCCAGCTCCTCCACGAGGTGGACGGGCAGCCGGATCGTGCGCGACTGGTCGGCGATGGAGCGGGTGATGGCCTGGCGGATCCACCACGTCGCGTACGTCGAGAACTTGAAGCCCTTGGCGTAGTCGAACTTCTCGACGGCGCGGACCAGGCCGGCGTTGCCCTCCTGGATCAGGTCCAGCAGGGGCAGGCCGGCGCGCGGGTAGCGGCGGGCGACGGCGACGACCAGCCGGAGGTTGGACCGGATGAAGACGTCCTTGGCCCGGGCGCCCTCGGCGGACATCGCCTCCAGCTCCGCCCGGTCGGCACCTGCGGCGTTGCCGTCGGTGACCTCGCCGTCCAGGATCTGTTGGGCGTAGACACCCGCCTCGATGGTCTGGGACAGCTCGACCTCCTTGGCGGCGTCGAGCAGCGGCGTACGCGCGATCTCGTCGAGATACATGCCGACCAGGTCGCGGTCGGCGATCTCTCCGCCTCCGGCGCGAACGCTGGTGGCCCCATCAGATCCACTGGTGCTGGCCTGACTACGGGCGACGGCACGGGTTGCCATGCGTGTGCTCCCTTTGCGATGAGTCGGTCGCGGGACGGTGGGGCGGGTCGATGGTCTGTCGATTGCTCTCCGGACTGCCGGTGGTCGACCGACTGACCCGTCCGAAGGAAACAACGGCCGGAATCCGGACAGAATTCCCAAGCCGCGCCCCTATTTTTCTGATCATGCAGTACCCTGCCCCCTCACCAAGGAGGTCGGATGCCATCCGCAGACAGGGATGCGCAGGTCAGAGCGGGCGTCGAGACGGACCTCACGGCGCTTACGGATCTTTACAACCACTACATCCGTGAGACACCCATCACATTCGACACGGAGCCCTTCAGCCCGGAGCGGCGTCGCCCGTGGCTGCTCTCCCACCCTCAAGACGGCCCACACCGCCTTCTGGTTGCGCAGGACCCCGGCGGCACCCTGCTCGGATACGCGACCAGCAGCGCCTTCCGCCCCAAGGCCGCGTACGCCACCTCCGTCGAGACCACCGTCTACTGCGCCCCGCAGGCCGCCGGGCGGGGCGTCGGCACGCTGCTCTACACGGCGCTGTTCGCGGCGCTGGCCGACGAGGACGTGCACCGTGCCTACGCGGGGATCGCCCAGCCCAACGAGGCGTCCGGCCGCCTGCACGCCCGCTTCGGGTTCCGGCACATCGGCACGTACACGGAGGTGGGCCGCAAGTTCGGGCGCTACTGGGACGTGGCCTGGTACCAGAAGGACCTGACCTGGCCTGACCTGATCTGACCTGGCCTGACCTGACGCAGCGCCGCCCCGGCCGGGGCGGCGACCGTCCGCGCGGCGCCTGATCCAGTTGACGCGCCCGGCCCCCGGGTGTCGCCTGGACAGGAAGAGGGGCGAACGAGAGGAGCCCGTCATGGACCAGCACGCGCACGGCGACCAGCACTCCGGCGAGGGCCCGGCACACGTGGCGAGGGCGGCCCGCTCCCACGGCACCGTCGAACCCGAGCACGGCGCGACCGCCGCCGTGCCGGAGGAAGGCACCGGCACCGGCACGGCGCACCGCACTCCGCTCTCCGTGACGCTCCCCGTCATCGCGGCGCTCGGCCTCGGCTGCTACACGATCTGGCTCGACCACACCAGCGGAGCCTCGGGCGGCCAGGCCGCGCTCCGCGGGCTGATCGCCGCGGTGGTCTCCGGGGCCCTGGGAGTGACCCTGGTGCACTTCGGCCCGACCATGATCACCGAGACCCGGGCCCTGGCGTACGCGGCGCTCTTCGGTACGTCGATGGGCTGGCTCTACTCCGTCAGCGGACCCTCCGTCCTCAAGTCGTCGGCCTGGGGCGTGGTCATGTTCGCCGTGATGTTGGTCGTCTCGCTCTACGTCTTCCGCACCCACCGCGTCAGCGAGCCGCACGGCCTGCACCGCCCGCGCGCCGCGCATCACCCGCACCCCGCGCACTGAGCGCCGAGGACGGAGCACTGAGCGCTGAGCGCTGAGCGCCACAGGACACCACCCCGCGTCCCTGCCTCCCCGCCTCCCCACCAACCCCCTTCGCCTCGGCCGCCGTTGAGGCCGTACCGTCACCGCCGGGACAGCCGCTCCGGCTCCGCACCCCGGGATGCCCACCACGGCCACCCCGGGGTGCTCATCCCGCCGACACCTCCGGGGCGTCCGACCTGCGGCGCAGGGTCCGCAGCGGCCGGCCCGGCCGCCAGCTCTCCAGCTTCAGGTACGGGTCCTCGACGGACGTGCGTATCACCTCCGTCAGCTCGGCCCGGAAGAGGTGGAACGGCTCGGGCGGCCGCACCGCCGCCGCCCAGCCACAGCTCGCCGTCGCGGAAGTCCGCCTCCAGACCGCTCAGTCGGGGCGCGCCGCGGAACCGGCGCCACGGGCAGCCATGACCCCAGCGTCCCACCCGCCACCGACAACGGCCCCGACCCCGACCCGGCCCCGGCAGCCGCATTACGACCAACGCCGTAGGCCCCCAGCCGCGTCGGGGATCCGTCCGCAGGCCGTTACGGCCCGGTCGGCGGCCGACCTAGCCTCGGGCCATGGATACGACGAGCGGCACACTCGACGAAGCCCTGGAACGACTGCACGCCACCGGCCCCGAATTCCGCGGGTACCTGGCCAATCACGGCCCGATGGCCGTGGAGGCGCTGGTCCGGCACGGACACGCGGGTACGGTCCACCGCTGGCTCGACGACTACACCACCAAGCTGGAGGACGTACCGCGCGCACAGGCCGCGATCACCGACGCCAACTGGCAGCAGGCGTTAGGCGATCCGAGCCGGGTCACCGACTGGACCGCGTACCTGGCGCGCCAGGTCGCCGAACGCCCCTGGCGGGAGGTGCTCGCCGAGTGGTGGCCGCGGCTGCTGCCCGGTATCGCGGGCGCCGCGACGCACCCCGTCATCCGCGTCGGCCACGCCGTACGCACCCTCCTGGAGCAGGGCGAAGAGGAGCCGCGCAGCGCGGAGTTGGCGCAGGCGATCGGTTACTGGGCGGCCCGCCACACCACACTGCCGGTGTCCGTGAACCCCGGCGGCACCGCCTCCCCCGCCGACGCTCTGGCCGGCCTCCCGCGCGTCGCCGACCGGCAGACCTCCGTCCTCGGCGGGTTGGCCCAGCTGCCCGGTACGGAGGGCTGGTCGGCGGCGGCCGACCGGCTGCGCGCCCCGCGGGACCCGGACGACGCCCGCGACCTGCTGGCCGCGGTCGTCCAGGCCGCCACCCACCGCTATCTCGACCACGGGCACGGCAACGCGGTCATGCTGGTGCACGCGGCCACCGCGCCGAACGCCGTACTGCGCACCCTCCCGGCGCTCCCCCGCGACCTCTGGGCGGCCTCACTCGGCACGGCCTGGGCGGCGAGCGCCGCCCTCACCTCCCTCTACGCCTCCGACACGCCGCTGCCTCCCCCGGCGGCCGGGCCGCTCACCCCGGAGGAGGTCTTCGCACGAGCCGCCGCGCACGGCGACGCGCACGCGGTCAAGCTGACCGACACCGCGCTGGACGTGGCCTCCTGGACCGAGGACGGCGACGACCGCGCCCTGTCGGCCGCCCTCCGCTCCCTGGAGCTGATCCCGCCGGGCACCTGACCGGCACCCGACCGGCGCCGGGCGGGCGCCTCTCAGCCGTACTGCACCGACCGCTTGGCCAGTCCCATCCAGTAGCCGTCGATCACGCTGCGCCCGCTGCCCAGCTGGCCCTGGGCGTCCGCGGCGCCCAGAGTCACGAACAGCGGCGCGAAGTGCTCGGTGCGCGGATGGGCCAGGCCGCCGGCCGGCGCCTTGTGCGTGAAGCCGAAGAGCGCGTCGAGGTCCTGGTCCTCCAGGGCCCGCCGCCCCCAGTCGTCGAACTCCGCCGACCAGGCGGGTATCCCGTTCGCGGACTGCCGCAGCGCCGCCAGGTTGTGAGTGAAGAAGCCGCTGCCGACGATCAGCACGCCCTCCTCGCGCAGCGGTGCGAGCCGGCGCCCGATCGCGTAGAGCCGCCGCGGGTCGAGGGTGGGCAGCGACATCTGGAGCACCGGGACGTCGGCGTGCGGGTACATCTCGACGAGCGGGACGTACGCCCCGTGGTCGAGCCCGCGGTCGGGGATGTCCTCGACGGGCGTGCCCGGTGCCCGCAGCGTCCGGCGGATCCGCTCGGCGAGTTCGGGTGCGCCGGGGGCCGGGTAGCGCACCCGGTAGTAGTGCTCGGGGAAGCCCCAGAAGTCGTAGACCAGCGGCACCGTCTCGGTGGCGCCGAGGGCGAGCGGGGCCTCCTCCCAGTGGGCGGAGACCATCAGGACCGCCTTGGGGCGGGGCAGCTGCGCGGACCAGGCGGCCAGTTGCCCCGGCCAGACCGGGTCGTCGGCGAGCGGCGGAGCACCGTGACTGAGATATAGGGCAGGCATTACGGACATAACGGCTCCACGGCGTCACACTGGCGTTAGTCGGTGCCCCGCGAACGTCCGCCGCGCCCGGATCACCTGCGCCGCGGAGCGTTTACTTGAATCTTCAAGGGGGCGATCTCAGCCTAACTCCACGTTGTTAAATATTCAATAACACGGGGAGCGGTGAGAGAGTGGATGGCATGAGCAACGAACCCGCAACCGAGCCACGCTGGCTCACCGACGAGGAGCAACACGCCTGGCAGTCCTACCTCCACGCCACGACGCTCCTGGAGGACCACCTCGACCGCCAGCTACAGCGCGACGCCGGGATGCCGCACGTCT
Organism: Streptomyces sp. YGL11-2; assembly: GCF_050054615.1. NCBI lineage: Bacteria > Bacillati > Actinomycetota > Actinomycetes > Kitasatosporales > Streptomycetaceae > Streptomyces > Streptomyces sp. YGL11-2. The sequence continues at coordinate 7,396 of NZ_JBNHIN010000030.1, read as the reverse complement.
ATTACGGCCTGCTCGTCCAGCTCTCCCGTGCGCCGCGGCGCCGGATGCGGATGACCGAGCTGGCCCAGAACGCCAAGATCACACGTTCCCGCCTCTCCCATGCCGTGGCCCGCCTGGAGAAGAACGGCTGGGTACGGCGCGAGCACTGCCCGTCCGACAAACGAGGCCAGAACGCCCACCTCACGGACGAGGGCATGCGGGTCCTGGAGAAGGCCGCACCCGGACATGTCGCCGCGGTCCGCGCCGCGATCTTCGACCGGCTCTCCCCGGAGCAGATCAACCAACTCGACGAGATCTGCGGGGTCATGGCCGAGGGGCTGCAACCGCAAGGCGCCGACCTCCCTTGGCTCCGCTGACATTCAGCGAAGCCAGGGGAGGCCGGCGCGGCCGGCGCGGAGGAACGCGATCGAGTGGTGTGGAGGTACGGGGCCCCGGGGGCGCGGGGGCGTACGCGCGCCGTCGTCGGCCGGCGGCGTACGCCCTTCAGGAGATCCCGGCGCCCCGGCACCCGCCCCGTACGGCTTCGCTCAGTGCACCGTCACCGGGGTCAGTGCACCATGACCGGGACCGACGCGTCCGCGTCGGCCGCACCCGCGGCGGCGTCCTCGTCCGACGAGGCGGCCGGCGAACCGGCACCCGGCCGCCCGGTGTTGATGAAGGTGAAGGCGATCACCGCCGCCAGCGCCAGGATGCCGACCGCCCACCAGATGGCCGTGGTGTAGCCGTGCACCATCGACTGGAGCTTGAGCAGATCCGCCGAGCGCGCCCCGGCCGCATGCGCGGTGGCGTACGCGGTGGTGGCGCTGGCCGCGATGGTGTTCAGCAGAGCGGTACCGATCGCACCGCCCACCTGCTGCGAGGTGTTGACCATCGCGGAGGCGACACCGGCGTCGCGCGGCTGCACGCCGTGCGTGGCCAGCGACATCGCCGGCATGAACGCGGTACCCATGCCGAGGCCCATCAGCACGAAGCCGGGCAGGATCAGCGCCGGGTAGGACGTGTCCAGGTCGATCTGGCTCAGCACCAGCATGCCGAGCGCGGCGACCGTGAAGCCGGGCGCCATCAGGTACCGCGGCCGGACCCGGGTCATCAGCCGGGCACCGATCTGCGTCGAGCCGGTGATCATGCCCGCGACCATCGGGAGGAAGGCCAGCCCGGTCACGACCGGCGTGTAGCCCTTCACGATCTGGAGGTAGTAGGTCAGGAACAGGAAGAGGCCGAACATGCCGATCACGGCCAGGCCCAGCGACGCGTAGACACCGGCGCGGTTCCGCTCAGCGACCACCCGCAGCGGCAGCAGCGGCGCCTTCACCCTGGACTCGACCAGGACGAACGCCAGCAGCAGCACCGCCGCCGCCGCGAACAGCCCCAGTGGCAGGCGGGCCAGCCAGCCGTCCGACTCGACCCGGGTGAAGCCGTAGACCAGCGAGACCAGGCCGAGCGTGGCGAGGATGACGCCGGGGATGTCCAGCCGGGAGGAGTTGCGGCCCTGTGCGGGCTCGCGGATCACCAGGACGGCACCGGTCGCGGCGACCACCGCGAACGGGATGTTCACGAAGAAGGTCCAGCGCCAGTTCATGTACTCGGTGAGCACGCCGCCGAGGATCAGCCCCACCGCGCCACCGCCGCCGGCGATCGCACCGAAGATGCCGAACGCCTTGGCGCGCTCCCGGGCCTCCGTGAAGGTCACCGCCAGCAGCGACAGCGCCGACGGCGCCAGCAGCGCGCCGAAGACTCCCTGCAGCGCCCGCGCGCCCAGCAGCATCCCTTCGTTGACCGCGGCCCCGCCGAGCGCGGAGGCGACCGCGAAGCCGACGAGCCCGATGATGAAGGTCCGCCGCCGTCCCCACAGGTCGGCCACCCGGCCACCGAAGAGCAGCAGCCCGCCGAAGGCCAGCGCGTAGGCCGTGATGACCCACTGCCGGTTGGCGTCACTGATGCCGAGGTCCGTCTGGGCGGAGGGCAGGGCGATGTTCACGATCGTCGCGTCGAGGACGACCATCAGCTGTGCGAGGGCGATGAATATGAGCGCTTTCCAGCGCCGCGGATCGACGTGGCCGGCTGTTTCAGGCATGGCGAGGTCCACCTAGTGGTGCGGTGAGCGAATAACGGGACGGGGGTTCCGCGGGAGGGGCGTCTCACGCGGGACGTACGTGCGCAGGGACAGGGAATCGGGACGACGGGACGGATGTGGTGGCCGGCAGGCGCGCCACCGCGCGGGCGGCCCCACATGTCCTACGGGGCCGGCGAACCGTACGGGCTCACGGGCGGTGGTGCCTCAAGTCCTCCAACGTGGCGGCGGATCCGGGGAGTTCGGACCGGCCGGGTGCCCGCAGACCGTCCAGGAACAGCTGCAGATGCCGGTGCACGAACCTGTCGAAGTCGAGACAGCCACTGCCGGGCAGCGGGCGGGTGAGCTGGGTGAGCGCGACCATCAGGTCACCGACGGCGATGTCGGTGCGCAGCTGGCCGCTGTCGCGCGCGGCACCCATGACGGCCTCGACGGCCGCCTCCAGGCGCTCGCGCGCGGCGATCAGATCGGGATGCGCCGGATCGATGCCGTCCGAGAGCAGCGGGCACAGCGCCCCGATCCGCTCCTCCACCGCGTCGTGGACAAAGCGCCGCAGCGCTTCAAAGGCATCGGACTCCTCGGCGAGGGCGCTCTCCGCACGGTCCGCGGTACGGGACATGACGGAGAGCGTGACGTGGTGGATCAACTCCTGGCGATCCGCGAAGTGACGATAAAGCGTCGCATTGCCGACACCCGCACGTCGAGCGATTTCATCGAACGGGACCTCGGCCCCGGACTCGACCATCGCCTCCCGGGCGGCCGCGATGATCCGCTCGCGGTTGCGCAGCGCGTCGGCTCGCAGCCGGGGCTGCGCCCCCGTACCGCAACGCACCGAAGCGATCACGCCGGCACACTCCTCTCCCGTCACTCCTGGACCGCGTTGGCCCACGTTGGACCACGGTCACTCCTGGACCGGACGAAGGGGGAACACGCTCCCCTCTTCACCCGACACAGGCGTAAACGGGGACGGCCTCCCCGGATATTTCCCGCCGCTCTGTGAGGTGGGCCACTCGCGGCCGGGCCCCCGTCCGCCCCGCACACCGCCCCCCGGGGACCCTCCATTTGACGCAGCCCCGCGCGCCCACGAAGATCCCCCGCCGCAAGCTGATCGTATGAGGAAGCTCTGCGCGGCACTGGCCGCAGCCGCGACCACCGCGGCCGCTGCCGTCGCCCTGTCCTCGCACCCCGGCGCCGTCGCGATACCGACCGCGGCCGGCGCGCCGCCCACCGGCCCCTGCGCCCTGCGCGGCATCAGCGACGACGTCTCCGAGGCCGCCCCCACCCCCGCCGGCTTCGCCCACGCGACCGGCACCGTCCGGGCCCTGACCCTCTTCATCGACTTCCCGGACGCCCCCGCGAGGCTGTCGCCCATGTCCCGCTTCGCCGAGTTCTTCCCGGCCGCCACGGACTACTTCCGCACCAGCTCGTACGGCCGGCTCAACTACATCCCCCGGCCCTTCTTCCGGTGGCTGCGGATGTCCCGCCCCCTGGAGGCGTACGGCATCACCCGCGGCGCCGAGTTCGACCCGGCCTCGGACAGCGGCTACCACGCGCTCTCCCGGGAGATCGTGCGCGCCGTCGACCCGTACGTGGACTTCCGCGACTACGACGTCATCAACGTCATCACGACCCCCAACGCGGGCCCGCCCGCCACCCGTACGGTTCTGTCGGTCACCTTCAGCGGCGCCGACCTGGGCCTGAAGACCGGCCGCGGGGTGCCGTTCACGAACGTGTCGTTCATCTGGAGCCGGCAGACCGGACTGAGCGCCTTCCGGGTCATCAACCACGAGAACGCCCACTCCTTCGGCCTGCCCGACCTCTACTTCACGGACGACCGGGACGGCCCGACCCCGGTCGGCCACTGGGACCCGATGGACGAGGACTGGGGACCGACCAACGACTTCCTCGGCTGGCACAAGTGGAAGATGGGCTGGCTCACCCCCGGCCAGGTGCACTGCGCAGCCGCCGGCGGGGCGCCCGCCGACCACACCCTCACCCCGGTCTCCACGCCCGGCGGCACCAAGATCGTCGTCATCCCGACCGGCCCGCACAGCGGCTTCGTCGTCGAGGGCCGCACCAGCGGCCTGCTCGACCCGATCGTCTGCCGCCCCGGCATCCTCATCTACCACGTGGCCACCGACGTGCCCTCGGGCCACGCCCCCATCCGCGTCATCGACGCCACCCCGCACAGCCGCGGCTGCTACACCGGGACCCCCAACGTCGACTCGGACCTGACGGACGCCACCTTCCGCCCCGGCCAGACCTTCAGGGACCACACGAGCGGCGTCACCGTCACCGTCCTCACGGAGAACACCGACGGCACCTACCGCGTACGCGTCACCCCGGCCCACTCCCGGCAACTCCCCCCGGAACCCCCCGTGGCGCACCCCTTCGTACCGCCACCCCTACCGCCCCGTGCCACACCGCCGCCCCTCAAACCCCCCACCCTCAGGCCCTCTCTCCACAGACCGCCTCCGCACCGACCGCCACCCAACAGGCCACGCCCCCTCACACCACACCCCCTCACCCCACGTCCCCTGGCGCCACACCACCTCCCTCACCCTTCCAGTGCCGCCGGCCGATACTGATCAGCCGCAGCTGCCGCCGCGCCCGCCAGACCACCTCTTCCGCGGCCCCCTCCGCCCCGTCCTCCGCGGCGTCAATCAGCTCCGCGGCGGTCGTCACCAGCCGGTCCACATACAGCTCGGCCAGCATCCGCACGTCCTCGTCCCGCCAACCCGCCGACACCGGCTGCGACTTGAGCGCCTCGGCGACCTCCTCCGTGAACCGCGCGAGCTCCCCCGCGATGGCCTGCCGCACGGCCCGCACACCCCCGTGCCGCTCCCGGGCCACGAACCGCACATGGGCGGGGTGCTCCCGCACATGCCGCTCGACGACCGCGACCGTACGGTCTATCCGCTCCTCCGCCGCGGCCTGCTCCACGAGGATCGCGCGCACCATCGCGTGCAGGCTCCCCAGCGCCTCCTCGACGAGCGCGACGCCCAGTTCCCCCAGATCCCGGAAGTGCCGGTAGAACGCGGTCGGGGCGATACCCACCACCCGCGTCACCTCGCGCAGCCCCAGACTGCTCAGGCTCTGCTCCTCCAGCAGCCCGAGCGCCGCATCGAGCAGCGCCTGACGGGTCTTCTGCTTCTGGGCCTGCCGGACTCCACCCACACTGTGACTCATGTCATCCAGTAAACAACCGTTCTCTGAACCATTCCACTCGCACGCGGCCGTAGACTGAAGTTGTCAGTGAACAACTGTCCTCTGAATTCCGAAAGGAAGATCATGCTCTTCCTCGTCGCAGCCCTCCTCCTGATGGGGATCGCGCTGGGCACCGCGGCACACCTCCCCCTCCCCGTCACCCTCGTCGCCGCCGCGGCCATCGCCACCTGGCTGCTCGTCTTCTCCGTACGCGAACGCCGCCGCCAGGCCGGAGGAACCCCCCGATGAGCGCCGCCACCATCAAGCCGACCCCTTCCTCCCCTTCCTCTCCCGCCTCCGCCGCCTCCCGTCCCGCCCGCCCCCACGCGGACGGCATGGCCGTGGCCTCCTTCGTCCTGGGCCTGCTCGGCACCCTGGTCCTGAACGTCGTACTGGGCCCCTGCGCGCTGGTCCTCGGCACCCTCGCCCTGACCCGCGGCACCAACCGCCGCGGCCGCGCCCTCCTGGGCATCGCCCTCGGCGCCGCCGACCTTCTCCTCCTCGCCGCCCTCACCGCCGCCGACGGCACCCTCAGCTGGCACATCGGCTGACCCCTCTCCGGCCCCGCACCCCACGCCCCCCACCCGCCATCCGCTACGCTTGTCGCCGGATCGGATCAACCGGATCCCCCCGCCTCCGTAGCTCAGGGGATAGAGCACCGCTCTCCTAAAGCGGGTGTCGGCAGTTCGAATCTGCCCGGGGGCACCATGCGGTAAGCCGCTGACCTGGGGTTTCTCCCCCAGGAAGGCGTTCTATTCGGCCTCGGACTCCTCGTCCGGGGCCGTTTGCGTGAGCGGTGCGTGAGCGGACGGGTCGCCAACCCCCGGCTCTTCTCCGGATTCCGCGGCATCATCCGGCATAGATTCCTCGCCGGACTCTTCTGCCTCGTCGGACTCGCGCTCCGCCACCGGGACGATTTCCTCGGGGGTGGTGCGAGCACGCGGTACGAGACGGGCTGCGGCCTCGGCGATCGCCAGATCCGCCTCGGGCAGCAGGCTCGTGTACGTGTCCGCCGTGATGGTGATCGATGAGTGGCCGAGCATCTCCTGGATGTCCTTCAGGTCGGCGCCGGCCGCGTGAGCGAGGGTTGCCGCTCCGTGGCGCAGGTCGTGGAGCCGGATCGGCGGGAGCCCGATCTCCTCACACAGCTCCATGAAGCGGCGGGTGACGTTGGCGGGGTGGAGCATCTCACCGTTTTCCTGGGTGAAGACGCGCCCGGTCTCCACCCAGGCGCTGCGCCATTCCTTGCGGTCCTTGTCCTGCTGGACGCGGTGCCGCTTGAGGGCTTGGACCGTGTCCGAGTCAAGCGCGATGGTGCGTGCGCCGGCATCGGTCTTGGGGTCGTCCTCGTACACCTCCCAACCGTCCACGACGAGTTGCTTGGCGACGGTGATGAGCCCGGCATCCAGGTTAGTGTCGGTCCACTTCTGCCCGCACGCCTCGCCCCGCCGCAGCCCGCGGAACGCGATCAGGTGGAACAGGGCGTACAGGCGGTCCTCCGCGACGTGGTCGAGGAACAGGCCGGTGTGCTCCGGCGTCCAGACCATCACCGACGAGGGCTTCTCGCCAGTGCGCTTCCAGTGAAGGATGCGCTCCTCGGTCCACACCAGCGCCTTGGGGCGCTTGCCCGCCTCCAACTCGACGTGAGCGGCCGAGTTGAAGGTGATCAACTGCTGGGCGATCGCAGCGTTCAGCGCGGCCCGCAACGTGGAGCGGACGCGCTGACGCGTGGCCGGACCGACGATGCGGCGGTAGGGCTCCATTTCTGCGATGGCCGCCTTCATCGCCTTGCGGCGGGAGCGGTGTTCGCGCCCCTTCCAGGGGATCTGGGCGAGGTCTTCGAACGCCTTGCGGCGGGCTGCGTTGCCCTCCGCGATCTCGACGTTGGCCTCGGCGATGGCCTCGAACATCTCCGACAGGTGGGTGACCCGGAGGCGATCGAGTCGCAAGTGCCCGATCCGCGGTTTGAGATGCACCCTGATATTGCTCTCGTCGCGGCTGATGGCACTCTGTCGCCCCTTCTTGCCCGACAGCCACATGTCCAACCAATCGCCGACGGTGAGGCGGCTGGTGAGGTCCAGGCCGTGGCTGAGGCGCCGCCGGGTCTCTTCGACGTTC
>NZ_JBNHIN010000029.1:6399-102516 GCF_050054615.1 Streptomyces sp. YGL11-2 | reverse complement strand
GGGACCCTGTGGGAGAGTAGGACGCCGCCGAACAATCTTTGTGGGGAGGCCCCGCACCGTATGGTGCGGGGCCTTTCTGTGTTTGCGGGTAAGCCCTGATGGTGGGAAAGCCCTGTGTGGCAAGCCCCGTTGGGAACTTCGGTTTCCGGCGGGGCTTTTTTGCGTTGTGCCGCCGGCCGGGTGCGGGCGCTGGGAAGGTGTGGTGATGGATTACCTGATCAGGGCGGTGCGGGCGGACGAGTGGCGGCGGCTCAGGGATTTGCGGCTGGCGGCGTTGGCGGATCCGGTGGCGGACGTTGCGTTCAACCAGACCTTGGAGAAGGCGTCGGCGCTGCCGGATGAGGAGTGGCGGGAGCGGGCGCGGTGGAGTGCGGAGGGGCGGGAGATCGTCACGTTCGTCGGGGAGGACGGGGGTGGCCGTTGGGGTGGGATGGTGACGGCGTTCGTCGAGGGGAGCGGGGCCGGGCCGGCGGTGGACGTCGTGGGGGTGTACGTGCGGCCGGAGTATCGGGGGACGGGGCTGGCGCGGGGGTTGTTCGGGGCCGCCATGGAGTGGGCGTGGGGGTTGGCGGAGCCGGTCGTGGAGTGCGTACGGCTGTGGGTGCATGAGGAGAACGGGCGGGCCGCGGGGCTGTATCGGGGGCTGGGGTTCGTGGCGAGCGGGCGGACGATGGCTGATCCGAAGAACGCGGCGGCGCGGGAGGTGGAGATGGTGGTGCGGAGGGCGGCGTAGGGGGTGAGCAAGTAGGCCAAGTAGGCGGTGAGCACGGGGTGAGGGGCGTCAGGTGGGGCGGGGGAGGGTGGTGGCGGTGAGGGCGATGCCGTGGGAGGTGTGCCAGCGGCCGGTGAGGAGGGGGGCGGGGACGTCGGCGGGCCAGGGCAGGAGGAGGCGGGCGGTGAAGGTGTGGGTGTCGGGGGCGAAGGTGATCTCGGCGTCCTGGAACTGGAGGGGGCGGGGGGCGAGGCGGGAACAGGTTTTGTAGACGGACTCCTTGGCGCTGAAGAGGAGGCGGTCCCAGTGGATGTCGGGGTGGGCGCCGTGGAGTTGGTGGAGGTGGGTGCGTTCGGCGGGGGTGGTGATGCCCTCGCGGACGGTGGGCGGTAGCGGGGCGTGCGGCTCGGCGTCGATGCCGAGGTGGGGGATGTCGGTGGTGTGGGCCACGGCGGCGGCGCGGTAGCCGTCGCAGTGGGTGATGCTGCCGGTGATGCCGGGGGGCCAGGCGGGGGCGCCGGTGGGGTCCGGGGGCAGGGGTGTGGGCGGGAGGCCCAGGCGGGTCAGGGCGCGGTGGGCGCACTGGCGGGCGGTGGTGAATTCGCGGCGGCGCTTGTCGCCGGCGTGGGCGATCTGCTGTTCCTCGACGGGGAAGAGGGGCGGGGACGTGGCCGGGGGCGGGTCGCCGAGGGCGTCCTCGCCGATGGCGGTCGGGGGGAGGACGTTCTCGATGAGCATCGGGCCCAACTCCTCTGATGTGGCTGCCGGTCGGCGGGGCGGTGGGCTTGCGACTTTATGTGACGTGGCCGACAGAGGCGGGTGGAGATTCTAGGTCGCGTGACCTAGTGTCTGCGGTGTGGACGATGACATCCAGCTTGATGTGACAGGTCCGGTGCTCGTGGTCGGCGGTTACGGGACCGTCGGCGGCGAGCTGGCCCGGCTTGCCGCTCCCTCTTGGCCGTTGCTGCTCACGGGGCGTACGCCGGAGAAGGGGCGGGCGCTGGCCGATGAGGTCGGTGCGGAGGTGCGGCGCTGGGATCTCGGTGATCCGGAGCCGTTCTCGGCGCGGGTGCGGGCCGTGATCACTACGGTGAACGACCCGGAGGACCGGGTGCTGCGGGCGGCGATCCGCGGGGGTGTGCCGTATGTGGACATCACCCGGTGGACGGCGCGGTTGCAGCGGGCGACGGCGGTGGCGGCGGTGCATCCGCCGAAGGCGCCGGTGCTGCTGTCGTCGAGCTGGATGGGCGGGGTGACCGCGCTGGTCACCGCGGCGCTGGCGGCCGAGCTGGGTGGGGCGTCGGCGGTGGAGATCGCCGTCCGGTACGACCTCAAGGACCGGGCGGGGACCGACTCGGTGGAGTTCATGGACCGGCTGGGGCTGGACTACGAGGTGACCGAGGACGGCCGGCGGCGGATGATCATGCCGTTGACCGGGGCCGGTTACGTGGCGATCGGTGAGCACCGGACGAAGGTGGCGCGGATCGACACGCCGGAGCAGTTCACGCTGCCGCTGGCGCTGGGGGTCGACACGGCGATCACCCGGATCGGGTTCAGCGCCAACTCGTCGACGTCCTCGCTGCTCGCGCTGAAGAAGACCGGGTTCTTCCGGTGGGGGCGGGGCGACAGGTTCGAGAAGCCCCGGCGGTCGATGCTGTACTCGCCGGGCGAGGGCGGCAGTGCGCTGCTGCGGATCGATGTCCGGGGGCGGGCCGGCGAGCGCCGTACCGCCGTGCTGCAGGACACCGCGGGGCAGGCTCATCTGACCGCGCTGGGCGGGCTGTTGGGGCTGCGCCGGGTGCTGGGCGAGGACGGTGCCGCGGCGCCGGGCGGGGTGGTGTTCCCCGAGATGACGCCGGTGCCACAGGACGTCGTCTCGGCGCTGGAGAAGGCGGGGGTCGAGGTCGCGGTGTCATGAGCGAGGAGAGCGAGGAGAGCGAGAAGCGCGCCGGCGGCAAGCCGCAGTTGACGCGGCAGGGGAGTATCCGGCGGACGAGTCTGCTGGACGCCGCGGAGACCGTGCTGGTCGCCAAGGGGAACGCGGATGCGTCGCTGCGGGCCATCGCCGGTGAGGCGGGGGTGCGGGTCGGGCATCTGCAGCACTACTTCCCGACCCGGGCGGACTTGATAAAGGCCGTACTGGAGCGGGCACTGGACCGGTCGCTGGAGCGGCTGGCGGAGACGACCGGGCTGCGGCTGAAGCGGGACGATCCGTCGGTCATCGAGATCCAGGAGGGCCGGGCGAACCCCGCCGACGTGGTGGCGGTGGTGCTGGCCGAGCAGGAGGATCCGCAGCTGGTCCGGCTGTATGTCGAGGTGTGGGCGTTGGCGGCGCGGGACGACGAGATCGCCGCGGTGGTCCGGGAGTTCTACCGGAAGTACGTGGCCCATGTGGAGGCGTATGTGCAGCAGGGGCGGCCGCACTGGTCGGCCGAGCTGTGCCGGGCGCGGGCCGAGACGTTTGTGGCGTTGGTCGAGGGGGCGGCCCTGATGAGGTCGGGGATCGCCGGGAGCCGGTCGGGCGCGATGGACGCACAACTCACGCAGCAGGCCGTGCGGTTGCTCCACGACTGAGGTGCCGGGGCGGCGGGGCGGTGTGGCCGCCGTCCGGTGGTGTCGGGCGGGCGGCTTGTTCGCGGGCCATGACACGGTGCCGAACTCGGCACCGTGACGGTCCCTCAGATCGGCAGGGCGTCCTGCGGCCAGCGGGCGCGGGCCTGTTCCCGCGAGCGCATGGTGGCCAGGGTCAGCAGACCGCGCGAGCGGCCCGTCGTGAGCAGCCCGGGAAGGGCGGGCAGCGGGGCGAGCGCCGCGATGTCGTCCAGGACGAGGGTGAGTGGTGGGTCGAGCCGACCGTCAGATGACCGTTCGGCCATGCGGCGGCCGTGCTCGACCACGTGCGAGAGGAGTGCGGTGATCAGCGGCATCGCACCCGGGTCGGTGCGCGGATCCTCGATGGACTCGCCCACCAGGTAAAGCGTTCCCCCCTCATCGATGAATGATTCAAGAACGAGCGCATCCGATCGCAGCGGATTGCTGGAGTCGCGGATATGGATCGAGGAGAGCGCGGTCAGCGCGCGGCCGACCAACTCCTTGGCCATTTCCCGGCGTTCGGCATGCGCGGTGAGCGCCGACTCCAGCTCGCCCGCCTGGCCGGCGGACGTCTTGGGGTGGGTGCGCAGGATCTTCACCGGCTCCTGCGCGGCGCCGGCGGCGTGCGCCCAGCGGTGCAGCTGGCGGAACGGGCGGCCGTCCAGCGCCGCGGCGTGCAGCCAGCAGCGCAGCAGTGTCTGCGCGGCGTCCGCGACCGCCGAGTCCAGGGTGCTCGCCGGGCGTACGGGGGCCAGCAGGGCGGTGGCGCGGGCGGTGGCGGTGGCGATGTCCTCGCACCCGGAGGTGGGCGACCAGCGCAGCCGGGCCGGGGTGTCCAGGCGGTGCGTGGGGTCGTAGGCCAGCACCGGGCCCAGCTTGGCGCGGGCGTCCTTGGTCTCGGACCACAGGGCGGGGTCGGTGGTGGCGACGATCAGGGGCCCGGGGGCGGCGGTGGCGGCGGCCAGGGCCGCGGCCCGGGCGACCGCGCGGTCGCTGCCGAACTGCACGCGGGGCAGGGCGGGTTCCGCGGCGGGGGTGGGCTCCGGGCCATGGGGGGCGGCTGTCGCGCGCTGCTCGGGGACGGCGGCGGGGACGGCGAGGGGGACCGGTTCCGCCACCGCCGGGGACACCGGAACCGCCGGGGCCGCCGGCTCCGCGGGCGGGGTCTCCCGGGCGGCGGCGGGCGTCGCGGCCGGTGCCGCTGCGGGTGGCGCTACCGGCGGCGCCTCGCGTACGGTCTCCCGCGCGGCCGGCTCCGCGGTGCCCGGTGCTCCGCCCCGCTCCCGGCGCCGCTTCGCCCGCCGCGCCGCCCGCACGGCCCGGTAGCGGGCGATGGTGCCCAGCGTGAAGATCGACAGCACCAGCAGCACCATCAGCTCACCGATGAAGATGCCCCAGAACAGGCCGTATCCCGGGAGTTGGTCCTTCGGGGTGCCGGGCCAGGCGGCCGTGATGTCGTGCGGCGCCGAGACCAGATGCTGCAGCGCGATCGGCGTACCGGGATACGAGACGCCGTCCGGCCAGGCACCGTGCGCGAACAGCCCGGCCAGTCCGGTCGCCGTCCACACCACCAGGGTCAGCCCCAGCAGGAAGGCCAGCAGCCCGACCAGCAGGGAGTCGGGGATGCCCCGCCCTCTGGGCCGGTCGCCGCCGGGGCCCTCGCGGTAGCCGCCGCCGTAGCCTCTGCGGTCGTAGCCCCGGTCGTCGTAGCCCCGGTCGTCGTAGTCCCGGCCGCGGCCGTCGTCGTACCGTGGGCGGCCGTATCCGTCCTCGTCGTATCCGCGCGTCACGCCACCGTCTCGCTCGACTCGTCTCTCAACTGCCGTTCCATCGCGATGGCTTCGGCGCGCGCCTCGGCCTCCGCGTCCGCCGCCAGCGAGATCGCCCGCGCCTCGTCCGTCGGCAGGGCGGAGGACTCGGTCATCGCCCGGTCGGTGTAGACCAGCGGGCGCTCGGCCTCGGTGATGAGGTGCTTGACGACCTGGACGTTGCCGTTGACGTCCCAGACGGCGATACCGGGGGTCAGCGTCGGGATGATCTCCACGGCCCAGCGGGGCAGGCCGAGCACCCGCCCCGTGGCTCGCGCCTCGTCCGCCTTCTGGGCGTAGATGGTGCGGGTGGACGCCATCTTCAGGATCGCCGCGGCCTCCTTCGCCGCCGCCCCGTCGACCACGTCGCTGAGGTGGTGGACCACCGCCACGAACGACAGGCCCAGTCGCCGGCCGAACTTCAGCAGGCGCTGGAAGAGCTGCGCCACGAACGGGGAGTTGATGATGTGCCAGGCTTCCTCGACCAGGAAGATGCGCTTCTTGCGGTCCGGGCGGATCCAGGTGTGTTCCAGCCAGACGCCGACGATCGCCATCAGGATCGGCATCGCGATGGAGTTGCGGTCGATGTGGGACAGGTCGAAGACGATGAGCGGCGCGTCCAGGTCGATGCCCGCCGTCGTCGGGCCGTCGAACATCCCGCGCAGGTCGCCGTCGACCAGCCGGTCCAGCACCAGCGCCACGTCCAGGCCCCAGGCGCGGACGTCGTCTATGTCGACGTTCATCGCCTCGGCGGAGGCCGGCTCGGGGTGCCGCAGTTGCTCGACGATGTCCGTGAGCACCGGCTGCCGCCGCGGCCGGGATACCGGGGCCTCGTCGTCGTCCCCGCCCTCCGTGTCCTCGTGCTCGCTGAGTACCGCGGCATGCGCGACCTTCAGCGCGAAGCCGGAGCGCTCGTCCAGGCCGTGCCCCATCGCGACCTCGATGATCGTCCGGAGCAGGGCCAGCTGGCCGGTGGTGGTGATGGAGGGGTCGAGCGGGTTGAGCCGGATCCCGCCGTTCAGGGCGGCCGTCGGGTCCAGCCGGATGGGGGTTATCCCCAGCTCCTGGGCGATCAGGTTCCACTCGCCGACGCCGTCCTCGCCCTGGGCGTCCAGCACGACCACCTGCCGGTCGCGGAACCGCAACTGCCGCAGGACATAGGTCTTCTCCAGCGCGGACTTGCCGTTGCCGGACTCGCCGAGCACCAGCCAGTGCGGGGCCGGCAGCTGCTGCCCGTACAACTGGAAGGGGTCGTAGATATAGCCCTTGCCGCTGTAGACCTCGCGGCCGATGATCACGCCGGAGTCGCCGAGGCCGGGGGCGGCGGTGGGCAGATAGACCGCCTGCGCCTGGCCGGTGGAGGTGCGTACGGGCAGCCGTGTCGTCTCCACCTTCCCGAACAGGAAGCTGGTGAAGGCCTCGGTGAGGGCACCGAGCGGATCGAGCATGGCCATGACGTACGCGCCTCCCAGGGCTTCAGCGGCGTTTCAGCGGCGGATACCGGTCGCGAACGGAAGGGTGTTCACAAACGCCCGGTGGTGCTCACGGTCGCACCACTCCAGCTTGAGGTAGGACTTGCCGGCCGAGGCCCGGATGGTCCGCTTGTCGCGGGCCAGCGCCTCGGGTGAACGGGACGAGACGGTGATGTAGCCGACGAGGTTGACCCCGGCCGCGCCGGACGCCAGGTCCTCGCCGCGCTGGTCGACCCGCCCGTGGTGCGCGACGTCCCGCGGGTCCACCACCCGGTTCATCTTCGCCGCACGGCTGGCCTCCGCGTCGTCGTTGGTCTTCTCCGTCAGCATCCGCTCGATGGCGACCTCGGTGGGCTCCAGGTCCATGCAGACCGCGACCGTACGGATCACATCCGGGGTGTGCACCAGCAGCGGGGCCAGGAAGTTGACGCCCACCGGGGTCAGCGGCCACTCCTTGACCCAGGCGGTGGCGTGGCACCACGGCGCCCGCGTCGACGACTCCCGGGTCTTCGCCTGGAGATAGGTCGGCTCCATCGCGTCCAGCTCGGCCGGCCAGGCGTTGCGCCGACTCATCGCCTGGATATGGTCGATCGGGTGGTCCGGGTCGTACATCGAGTGCACCAGCGACGCCAACCGGGCCTGCCCCAGCGGCTGGCGGACCCGGATGTCCGCCTCCGCCAGCCGGGCGCAGATATCGGTCAACTCACGGGCCATCACCACCGCGAGACCCGCGTCCCGGTCCAGCTTCTGGCGCAGCAGCCCGCCGCGGGTCGCCCGCGCGGCCCGCGCCATGGCGTGCGCCTCGGCCGCCAGTTCGCGCGTGTAGTGCATACAGGCCACCAGATACGCCCGGTGCTGCTCGGAGGACGTGGAGACCATGGACTGCAACTGGTCGTACGACTCCTGCAACCAGCGGGGGGACTGGGCGTCCCCGCGCTGGGCGACGTCCTTGGCATGCGCGTCCGGGTCGGCGGGCAGCGTCCGTGCCAGCATCTGCAACCGGGTCACGAACCCGTCCCCGTTGGCCACATGCTTGAGCAGCGTGCCGAACCGGTCGACCAGGGCCTCCTGGTCCTCGCTGTCCCGCAGCCCGACGCCCGGCCCCTCGATCTCGATGGCGGCCGTCACCGTCCGCCGGTCGGCATGCAGCAGCACCGCGATCTCGTCCGGCCCGAACGGCGCCGCCAGCCAGTTGATCCGCCCGATACCGGGCGGTGGCCCGATCTCCACTTCCCGTCCGTCAAGCCGCACGCCAGCCTCCGCAGCACCGGAGCGGTAAACCGCCCCATTACGCACCGTACGCCGAAAACTCCGGCGAATCTCAAACCACTTGTAGAACGTCCGCCCCTTGTACGGCACATACACCGCGGCGAGCCCCACCATCGGA
Source organism: Streptomyces sp. YGL11-2 (assembly GCF_050054615.1). NCBI lineage: Bacteria > Bacillati > Actinomycetota > Actinomycetes > Kitasatosporales > Streptomycetaceae > Streptomyces > Streptomyces sp. YGL11-2. Next base: position 94,545 of record NZ_JBNHIN010000029.1, on the reverse strand, counting down.
AAGCCCGTCAGCGACGCGATCCGCAACGGCAGCGAGGGCACCAGCAGCCCGCACATCATGCCCAGGAACGCCCCCACGATGATCAGCGCGATCTCGCCGGTCTCGCGGTTCTTGCCCACGATGGCATTGGGCCGGGCGCGCCCGATCAAATAGGTGCGCCGCGGCGCGATCGGATGGGACGGCGTGCTCAACGCCCCTCACCTCCTGCTGTCCTGCCGGTGCGGGCGCCGCTCGGACCGGGGTTCGGACGGGGCACCGGAGCGGGTGTGGACGAGCCGCCGCCGGTACGGGAACCGTGCGCGGACACCCCGCCGGCCACCGCGTCGGCCGGCCGGGACTGCCCGCCCTGCGGCTGGCCGCCGCCGTCCCCGCCGGAGCGGCGGGAACTGTGCGTCTTGATCCCCTGCGACACCAGCGCCGCCGGGGAGGAGATCATCGCAGCCGCCTGACTGCCGTCCGTGGCCCGGCCCTTGTTCGTCCGCGCCGACACCATCTCGTCCCCGAACCCGGGCACGAAGCGGTAGATCACCGCACTGGCGAAGATCGCCAGCACAATGATGGCCAGCCCGGACACCACGGCCGAGAACGCGTTCGGCCCCTTGTCACCGGACAGTGCCCCGGCGACTCCCAGCACGATCACGATCACCGGTTTGACCAGGATCACCGCGATCATGATGCCCGCCCAGCGCCGGACATGCCCCCACATGTTCTTGTCGACCAGCCCGGCGTACACCACGGTCCCCAGCAACGCCCCCACGTACAGCAGCGCGGCCCGGATCACCAGCTCCAGCCAGAGCACCCCCGCGGCCAGCACGGACACCAGCGCGACCACGATCAGCATGATCGGCCCGCCGCCGATGTCCGTCCCCTTGGTCAGCGCCTGCGAGAACGCCCCGAAGAACGTATCGGTCTGGGCCCCCGTCGCCTTCGCGATGATCTCGGTGACCCCGTCGGTCGCCGAGACCACCGTGTAGAGAATCAACGGCGTGAACGCGGACGCCAGTACGGTCAGCCAGAGAAACCCGACGGCTTCACTGATCGCCTCCGTGAGCCGCACCCCGCGCACCGCCCGCTTGGCCACGGCGAGCAGCCACAGCACGAGCGTGAGCACGGTGGACGCGGCGAAGACGACCGCGTACTGCCGCAGGAACGCGGCATTCGTGAAATCCACCTGAGAGGTGGCATTCACCGCCTCCGACAGCTTGTTGACAATCCACGCGGCGGCTTTCGCACACCCCTTGGCCAACGAGTCGAGGGGATCGAGGGGGTTGTTGTCGAGCGGATTGTTCGTCGGCAACTTCGGCGCCCCGGAACCGGCTTTGTCGCCGGATTGGCAGTAGTCCTTGGCGGGGCCGTGGATCAGGTCGCAGGGGTTGTTGCTGGGCGTCGGGGTCGGGGCGGCGAAGGCGCGGGCCGAAAGGAGAATCGCCGCGACCTGGACAGCTGTCACCGCGGACGCGAGGGAAAAAGCGCGGCGGCGCTGCGGGCTACCGGGCATACGTGAAACCTCCATACCCTTGGACCGCTCCCGCGATCTCCTTCGCCCCGGACGCGGGGACATCGCCACTGACCGGCGCAGGGCCGTCCTTCTGTGAATGCGCCAGCGACTTCCAGTCGTTGCCGGTCCAAGTGAGCTGCATGGTGATGGTGAACCAGCTGGTGGTGACCGGCTTGGTGGATCCGTCGCCGGCCATGCCGAGCAGGCCGGTGCACCACACCTCGACCGTTGCCCGGTCGGCGGAGAAGGCCGTCGCCTTCGTACCGACCGGGATGGTGCGGGAGACGAACGTCATGCCGGCCGGCGCGGTTCCGTCAGGCTTCAGACCGACGTTCTTGAAGAAGTCCGGCGTGTACGCCTTGTCGAGCTTGTCCTGGAATGCGGCAACGGCCGACGGAGCCATGACGGCATTGACGATCTGGTGCCGCTGGTCCGTGTTGAACATGTTGGTGGACCCCAACACCACCGCATAATTGGCCGCCGCAGACTCCGCCCCCTGCTGGGTCTTGGCGAAGCCCGAGGCGATGCCGCCGTTCTTGCCGGTGACCGGCTTCGTGCCGGTGGGGGCCGTCGGTTGGGCGGCGGCCGGGCCCTTGGCGGAGTCGCCGGAGCCGGCGGCGGTCTCGCTGTTGCCGCTGCCGCCGCGGTTGGCGAAGGCGATGGCCGCGATCAGCAGTACGACCACGCCGACGATCGTGACGAGGTTGCGGCTGGAGAGGCCGGACCGGGAACGGCGGGCCGCGCTGTAGGGGTCGCCCTCGCCGTCGGGGAGTCTGGTTCGTGTCTGACCCGTGCCGGAGCCACGGTCGTCGCCGTAGCCGCCGTCTTCGCCGATGCTCATCGCGTCTGCGCCCCCTCTGCCGCCGCCGTCGCCGCTGCCGCCGTCCGTGCTGTTGTTGTGCCGCCTTCATATGACCGTAGCCGCGTGGGCGGCGGCTCGGGCGAAGTGGTACGAGTACATCTCACGGTGACGGTTCCTCAGATGCTGGGCGGCAGCGGCGAATGGGGGACTCTGGGCTGTTTGTGCCCATCGTCCCCCCGGCGTCCGCCACGGCCTGCTGGTGTCCGCACTTGACTCCGGACGCGGTTCCGGACCCGCCTGCGGACCTGTTTCCGGACTGGCCCCCGGATGCACCTGTCCCCGCGGTGCGGGCAGCCCAATCGGCCCGCTGGTGGCGGGGGTGGCACAACCGTGGCACGGGGCCCGTCGGACCGGGGTGAGTGGACGTCAGCATGGGGCCTCGGGCGGGGAGGTGGGACCTGTGGGGGTACGAGTGGGCACGGGGCGGCGGAGAGATGGCGGGCGGGGGCGCAGGGGTGGCGGCGCCGGGACGGGCGCGTGCCTGGATGCGCGGTGTGGTGACCGGTGGCGAGGGGCAGGGCGCAGGGGTGGGGGCCCGGCCCCGTCTGAGGGGCGCCGGAGACGTCCGGTGGCCGAGGTGTCCGGCCGCCGTGCTGGGGGGCTGGGTGGAGGGCTAGACCGCCATGCCGTAGACGATGGTGAACAGTGTGCCCAGGGACCCGATGATGAAGACGCCGGTGAGGCCGGCCACGATGAGGCCCTTGCCCTGTTCGGCGCTGAAGGTGTCGCGGAGCGCGGTGGCGCCGATGCGCTGCTTGGCGGCGCCCCAGATGGCGATGCCGAGGCAGAGCAGGATCGCGACCGCCATGATCACTTCGACCATGACGCGCGCCTCGTTGCCCAGGCTGCCGAACGGCCCCCAGTCCGGGGCGATTCCGCCGATGATGGTGGTGATGTCGCCTTTTGAGGCCGCCATGAACATGTGTGAACTCACCGCCCTATTATGGGTAGTTGTGTGCCCGCGCCGCACGGCGCGGATCGCTCTCTATCTTCGCTGACAAAGTCGCCATCAGATGGCGACTCGGCGGCTTTCTTTGACGGATCCCGTGGGAGTGGCGTGTGCGGGGAGGCGGGTGCCGCCCGTGGGGCCGCATTGTCTCACCGTGTGTATCACGGTGCATAACGCTGAGCAATGATCGCCGGGTGTCGGTCTATTGGGGGGCGTGCGACATCGCGAAGATCATGAGGAGCGCCACCAGGTGGATGGCGAAGAGGAAATAGCCCACCCGGAACCAGAGGTGCCGGCTCTGCTGCTTCGGATTGTTGGGGTCCACTGCTCCCGCCCTGTCTCGCGTCGTCCGTGCAGTGTCGCTCATCCGGCGGCAGTGGGGTACGGGATGTGTGGAATCGCACCTTCTGGGCAGCGCCCCCCGGGCCGCCCCCTGCGCCGCCGGGTGCGCCGCGGTGCGGCGGCATCTCGCGTGGAGCGCGTCGAAACCGCTGTGAACCGGGCCTGAATGGGGGAGGGTTGGGGGGTGCGGAAATTCTGGATGGCGAGCGGGATCGGGGTGGGGCTGCTGCTCTGCCTGGTCGGGCTGCTCGTGATCGGTACGTACGGTGCGGCGGCGGGGCTGGCGGGGGCGGCCGGCCGGGCGGTCGGGCTGGCGAAGGGGGCGGTGCCGGCCGCGTACCAGCCGATGGTCCAGAAGTGGGGCAATCTCTGTCCGGCGATCAACCCGGCGCTGCTGGCCGCGCAGCTCTATCAGGAGAGCGGCTGGAATCCGCGGGCGCAGAGTCCGGCGGGTGCGCAGGGGATCGCCCAGTTCATCCCCGAGACCTGGGCGGCGCACGCCGTCGACGGGGACGGCGACGGCAAGAAGGACATATGGAACCCCGCCGACGCGATCGCGTCGGCGGCCTCGTACGACTGCGAGCTGGCGCGCTATGTGAAGGACGCGCCGGGCAACGCGACGGAGAACATGCTCGCGGCGTACAACGCCGGTGCGTACCGCGTCATCCAGTACAACGGCGTGCCACCGTACGGCGAGACGCAGGGCTACGTGAAGTCGATCACGACGCTGGCCAAGAGCTTCGAGGCGCCGACCGGGCCGGTGGCGTCCTCCCACCAGGCCGCGGCGGCCATCTACTTCGCGCAGGAGCAGCTGGGCAAGCGTTACCTGTGGGGCGGCGACGGGACGGCGGACCAGGGCGGGCGGTTCGACTGCTCCGGGCTGACGAAGGCCGCGTACCACTCGGTGGGCATCGAGCTGCCGCGGGTGGCGAACGACCAGTGGAACGCCGGGCCGCACCCGAACCGGAACGAACTGCTCCCGGGGGACCTGGTGTTCTTCGCGAACGACCTGAACGACCCGCGGTCCATCCACCACGTGGGGATCTACGTGGGCGGCGGGTACATGATCAACGCGCCCTACACCGGGGCGGTGATCCGCTTCGACAAGATCGACACGCCGGACTACATCGGCGCCACCCGCGTCACCTCCGATGGCGCGAAAGCGCTCCCCGCCGGAAACGCTGCGTGAACATAAGGCCCTGAACTGCGAGGACGAATCAAGCTTCGATAACGTCCTGGTGATCATCCGGTGGAGAGTGGAACGCCGGGGGCGGGCGGCGCGTTTCCCTGGCGTGGGGACACAGCAGGGCTCGTAGGCCGCACACGCTCGACGACCACACGACGGGGCAACGGGGGTTGGCAGCACACCACGGCGCTCGCGCGCGCGAAAGATAAGGGGCCACGTCAGATGGCTGGACTCGCACTGGAGGGGCCGAACCCTGACGTCGACGTGCTCGACGGCATCAACGGCCTTGCGAAGGCTGCCCCGCACTGGGTCAACCGCGCGGTGGAGTTTCTCGGCGAGTACGGCATCGTCGCCGCCCTCGGAGTGCTGTGTCTGATCGCCTGGTGGGCCGCCCGGCGCAGGCCGGACGGGCCGGCCGCCATCGCCGGGTTGCTGTGGGCGCCGTTCGCCGCCGGACTGGCGCTGCTGGCCAACATCCCGATCCGGGGCTTCGTCGAGCGCCCGCGGCCGTTCAAGGAGCACGCCGGACTCGACGTGCTGATCCCCGGCAAGACCGACTTCTCGTTCGTCAGCGACCACGCGACGCTCACCATGGCGGTCGGTGTCGGCCTGTTCATCGCGCACCGCAAGTACGGCCTGATCGGGATCGGGTTGGCGCTGCTGGAGGGCTTCAGCCGGGTCTACATGGGCGTCCACTACCCGACCGACGTCATCGGTGGCTTCGCCCTCGGCACGGCCGTCGCGCTGCTGCTGGCGCCGCTCGCGCAGGCGCTGCTGGTGCCGCTGGCGAGCGCGGTCGGCCGGTCGCGGCTGGCCTGGCTGGTGCGGGCCCCGGGGGTACCGGCGCCGGAGGCGGCACCCGCCGGCCGCGGCGGTGAGGGCGGCCCGGTGGTGGCCACGGAGCCGGCGGTGCGGCGGCACGACGAGCGGGACAAGGACCTGGCGGCCTGACGGCCGTTCAGTTCGGCGGACGGCGCGGCGAAGACCTGGCGGGCGAGGATGGCCCGGCCCCTCCTGGAGGAGCCGGGCCATCCGCGTGCGCGGGGCCTCAGAGCGCCTGGGCGAAGGTGCTGAACAGCCGCTGCGGGTCGTAGGTCTGCTTGACCTGGGCGAGGCGGGTGGCGGCGTTGCCGTAGTACGCGGACTTCCAGTCGGACAGACCGGGGTCGGTGTAGTTCTGGTACGCGGCGCCGGAGGAATGGCGCTGCATCGCGCCATGGAAGGCATCCAGCCAGGCGGTCCGCGCGCCGGGGGTGCCGTCGGCCGGCCAGGACGTCAAGTACTGGGCCAGGAACCGCGATCCGCGGTGGACGAAGGCGGTGTCCGAGGCGCCCACGCGGTTGACCGCCCCGCCCAGCGCGGTCAGCGCGACATTGCCGGCGACGCCCTTGCGCCCGCCGCTCTCTATCTGGGCCAGCAGGGTGTGGATGCCGTCCGCGGACAGCGAGCGGTCGAAGAAGTGCGAGCGGGCGGCGTAGGTCTCCCGGCCCAGCCGGCCGTCCCCGGTGTGGCCGGGCAGCGAACCCGGCATGTGGCACTGCGCGTTCGACTTGGAGGAGCAGCCGGCGTACGTCTCCATCGCGTCGAGGTAGCCGATCGGGGTGAGGTGCACCGAGGTGGCCGGGCCGGGGCCGCCCGGCTGGTCGGCGAGCCTGTCGACGGCGTTCTGGAGGTCGTCGCGGCTGCCGAGGGAGAAGGCCGCGACGGAGACGGCCGGGGTGCCGCCGGGCCGGGCGTCGAAGTGGGCGGTGGACCATATCTCGTCGGCCTGCACCGGGCCCCACTTCTGCCAGGAGCCCAGCACCGCCGCGGCCTTGGCCCACGGCCAGGTCATGTACCCCATCACCGCGCGGGGCGCCGGGTGCGTACGGAAGCGGAGTTCGGTGACCACGCCGAAGTTGCCGTTGCCGGCGCCGCGCAGTGCCCAGAAGAGGTCGGGGTGGTGGTCCTTGTCGCAGTCGACGGTCTTTCCGTCGGCCGTGACGACGGTGGCGCCGACCAGGCTGTCGCAGGTCAGGCCGTACGCCCGGGAGACCACGCCGTGGCCGCCGCCGAGGGTGAGGCCGGATATGCCGACGGTGGGGCAGGAGCCGCCGGGGACTGTCACCCCGTGCGCCGCCAGGCCCTCGTAGACGTCGATGAGCTTGGCGCCGGCGCCGATCCGGGTGACGCCGCCGGAGGGCGCGCCGACCTTGGCGAGCGAGGAGACGTCGAGGATGAGCTTGCCGTTGCCGCTGGAGTAGCCCGCGTAGGAGTGGCCGCCGCTGCGTATGGCTATCGGGGCGTTGTAGCGGCGGGCGAAGGAGAGGCATTCGGCGATGTCGCCGGGGTGCTTCACATAGGCGATGGCGGACGGCTTGAGCCCGTCGTAGCGGGTGTTGTAGAGGCGCCGGGCGGTGGTGTACGCCGCGTCCGAGGCACGTATCAACGGGCCGTCCAGGCTTTTGCCCAGCGCGCTCCAGGACGCCTGGGTGGCGGGGGTCTTGGCGGAGGCCGCGGTGTTCATGGCGCCTGCGGTGGTGCCGGAGGCGGCGTCGGCCCCGCCGGACGGGCCGTCGCAGCCGGTGGCCAGGGCGAGGGAGGTGGCCGCCAGGCCGCCGGCCGTGAGGAGTGTGCGCCGCTTCACTGGGATGAATCCCCCTTGGTTGTCGTACGGTCCGGCCCCTGCCGGCCGGTGGGCCGGCCGTGGTCGTGGGGCGTGTGCCGGGACACCGCACCCGGCGGGGCCGCGTTTCCCCTGTGGCCGAAATCCGCCGGGGCACCCCGCCGTCCGGTGTCGTGAGCGAAATCCGTTACCGCGCGGTGCTCTTGTGTCCCCCACTACTCAGATGCGGCGCGGGGGGTGACGGGTTCCCGGAACGGACGGGCTCATTCCACGGGGCGGCAGGCGGACGGCTCCGGGCCGCCCCCGGCCTCGGCGAGATGGCGCTCGGCGTCCGTACGCGCCTGGGAGCGGGCGCGGCGGGCCATGCCGGTCCAGCCGCAGTCGCAGCGGGCCAGGCAGAAGGATCCGCGTTCGACGGTGACGACGCGGTGCGGGGGTCGGTCGGGCACCCCGCCACGCTACGCGTCCCAGGTTCCGTTGCGTGACGAGCCCCCGGAACAGTCGTTGAAAGGATCGGTCGACGCACCGTCAGTCGAGCGGGCGGCGGAACGTCCGACCGTCCCGAGCGGACCGGCCGGCCCAGGCGGTCCCGGACACAGCGGCCGAGGGGGCTCGTACGCATGGTGGTGCAGGACAGGCGCGGCGGCGGTGCGGTGGCCACGGCCGTGGTGTGCGGGACGGGACTGATGGCGGGGCTGCTGGCGACCGGCTGCTCACCGAGCGGCGCCGCCGCGGACGACCAGGCGGCGCCTCCCCGGGCGGCAGCCGCCGAGGTGGTGCGGCACAGCCCCGATGCCCTCGCCAGGGCCGGCTCCGCCAAGGTCCGGTCGGAGATGGAGACGGTCAGCGGCGGCACCCGGGTGGCCATCCGGGGCGCCGGGAACTACGACTTCGCGGCCGGCAGCGGGCAGCTGCGGGTGGTGCTGCCGGATCTGAAGGGCAAACCGAGCGGCGGCCATCAGCCGATCACGGAAATCCTGGCGCCCGGTGCGCTGTTCATGAAGAACCGCGGCGCGGGGGTGCCGGCCGACAAGTGGGTGCGGGTGGACACCGCCTCGCTGGCCGACGGGAACCTGGTCACCGGCGGGGCGACCGATCCGCTGGCCGCCGCGGAACTGCTGCGCGGGGCGCGGAAGGTGACGTATCAGGGGCCGGAGCGGCTGGGCGGGGTCGAGGTGCGGCACTACCGCGGGACGACCGATCTGACCGCGGCGGCGGGCGCGGCGTCGGCGCGGACGAGGCCGGCGCTGGTCGCGGCGGAAAAGGGGTTCACCACGGCCGTGGTGCCGTTCGACGCGTATCTGGACGAGGCCGGGCGGCTGCGCAGGGTGCGGGAGCGGTTCCGGTTCGCCAACGGCTCGCCGCAGGGGGCGTTGGTGACCTCCACGACCGAGTTGTACGGATTCGGTGCGAAGTCGGCGGTGCGGCTGCCGGACCGGCGGGACATCTACTCCGGGAAGATCGCGGCGGCGAAGCCCTAGGTGCCGCCGCTCTGGGGGGCGGTGGGTATGCCCGTGGCATGCGCCGGAGGTCTCTGCCTGGTGGCGGAAATGGTCCTTCCGTGCCATGTGCGGGGCGTGCGGCCGTCCCTACGCTGGCGGGTAACCACCACAGGCGTGGGAAGGCGCTCGAAAGAGGAGGTGTTGGACGTGCCCGCCCATCGCCATCCGACGGTTCAGGACCATGTGGCCCTCGCCGAGATCGACCTCACCGGCGAGTTGATGATCGCGGCGGCCGCGGCGAACGAGGACCGGCTCAGTGCGGACCGGATCGACGAGGTGCTGCACGTGGACGGGGCCGACCGCGAGGCGGCCGAGACTTCCTGACCGACCTGATCCGACCCGACCCGACCTGATCCGACGTGGCCGGACCGGTCGTCGGACGCTCAGGTGCGCAGCATCCGCTCAATGGCCCTGGTCGCCTCCTGGACCTTGGCGTCGATGGCCTCGGGGCCCTTCACGGCGCCCGGAGCGGAGCTCTCGATGACCGCGGCGGCGACGCAGTGCCGGAGGTGCTCCTCCAGCAGCTGGAGGCCGAAGGACTGCAGACCCTTCGTGCTCGCCGAGACCTGGGTGAGGATGTCGATGCAGTAGACGTCCTCCTCGAGCATGCGCTGGAGCCCGCGGATCTGGCCCTCGATACGGCGCAGTCGCTTGATGTGCGCGTCCTTTTGCTTGGCGTAGCCGTGCGTGCCGTGCGGGGAGGTTTGTGCAGCGTTGTCGGTCACAGCGCCGGGGCCGTCGAGGGGGGCGGATTCGGGGGCGGGGCCGTGGCAGGCCGCGGCGGCTGCGGTGCTGCCGTTGGTGTCGGCGTCCGTGGTCGTCATGGCCATCTCCCGTGGTATTGAGGCGATCCATATACCCCTGGTAGGTATATCGTAGCGAAGTTTGCGGGCACCCGAGGTACCCCGTGCAGAGCATGCTGCCCGATGGGCGACACTGAAGGAATGCCGGTTAGCTGTGGCTGGATGATGCGCCTAGCATCAACTCGACCGAATCCGATGCACCCCGAGGATTTCACGTGCGCTTTCGTCTGACCCCCAGGGAGACGAGCTTCTACGACATGTTCGCCGCATCCGCGGACAACATCGTCACGGGCTCCAAGCTCCTGATGGAACTGCTCGGGGCGGACGCCTCCGCACGGGCAGAGATCTCCGAGCGGATGCGGGCGGCTGAGCACGCGGGAGACGACGCGACGCACGCGATCTTCCACCAGCTGAACTCCTCGTTCATCACGCCGTTCGACCGCGAGGACATCTACAACCTCGCCTCGTCCCTCGACGACATCATGGACTTCATGGAAGAGGCGGTCGACCTGGTCGTCCTCTACAAGGTCGAGGAACTGCCGAAGGGCATCGAGCAGCAGATCGAGGTGCTGGCGCGGGCGGCGGAGCTGACCGCCGAGGCGATGCCGAACCTGCGCACGATGTCGAACCTCACCGAGTACTGGATCGAGGTCAACCGCCTGGAGAACCAGGCCGACCAGATCCACCGCAAGCTGCTGGCCCACCTCTTCAACGGCAAGTACGACGCCATCGAGGTACTCAAGCTCAAGCAGATCGTGGACATCCTGGAGGAGGCGGCGGACGCGTTCGAGCACGTCGCCAACACGGTCGAGACCATCGCGGTCAAGGAGTCCTGAGCGCCGGCCATGGACACCTTCGCGCTCGTCGTGACCATTGCGGTCGCGCTCGGTTTCACCTACACCAACGGCTTCCACGACTCCGCGAACGCCATCGCGACCTCGGTGTCGACGAGGGCGCTGACCCCGCGGGCCGCGCTGGCGATGGCGGCCGTGATGAACCTCGCCGGTGCCTTCCTGGGCAGCGGCGTCGCCAAGACGGTCAGCGAAGGGCTGATCGAGTCTCCCCACGGCAGCAAGGGGATGGGCATCCTCTTCGCCGCGCTGCTCGGCGCGGTGGTCTGGAACCTCGTCACCTGGTACTTCGGTCTGCCGTCGTCGTCCTCGCACGCGCTGTTCGGCGGCATGGTCGGTGCGGCGCTCGCCGGCGGCACGACGGTCATCTGGTCCGGGGTGATCTCGAAGGTCGTCCTGCCGATGTTCATCTCGCCGGTGATAGGGCTGATCCTCGGCTACCTCGTGATGGTGCTGATCCTGTGGCTGTTCCGTAAGGCCAATCCGCACAAGGCCAAGCGCGGTTTCCGCATAGCGCAGACCGTCTCGGCGGCGGGCATGGCCCTCGGCCACGGCCTCCAGGACGCGCAGAAGACCATGGGCGTCGTGGTGATGGCCCTGGTCATCGCTGACATCGAGAAGCCGAACGACGCCATTCCGCTGTGGGTCAAGCTGGCCTGCGCGATCACCATGTCGCTCGGTACGTACGCGGGCGGCTGGCGGATCATGCGGACGCTGGGCCGGCGGATCATCGAGCTGGACCCGCCGCAGGGCTTCGCCGCGGAGACCACGTCCGCCTCGGTGATGTACGTCGCGTCGTTCATGTTCCACGCGCCGATCTCCACCACGCACGTCATCACCGCCTCGATCATGGGCGTCGGCTCGACCAAGGGCTCGCGCGCGGTGCGCTGGGGCGTGGCCAAGAACATCGTGATGGGCTGGTTCATCACCATGCCGGCGGCGGCGCTGGTCGCCGGGCTGGCGTACTGGCTGATCCGGCTGGCCTTCGGCTGACAAAACGTCACCGCAGGCCGCCGGCCGCGGCAAGCAGAATGGGCCCGCCCCCCGGGAAGGAGGGGCGGGCCCTTCGTCATGCGGTGGCACCGCCATGCAGCACCGCAGGACGCGGAGGGGGCCGGGCGGGACCTCGCGGCCGGGCCCGGCGGTGCGCCCTAGCCGAAGCGGCCGGAGATGTAGTCCTCCGTGGCCTGGACCGAGGGGTTGGAGAAGATCCGCTCGGTCTCGTCGATCTCGATCAGCTTGCCGGGCTTGCCGACGGCCGCCAGGTTGAAGAACGCGGTGCGGTCCGAGACCCGCGCGGCCTGCTGCATGTTGTGCGTCACGATGACGATCGTGAAGCGCTCCTTCAGCTCGCCGATCAGGTCCTCGATGGCGAGGGTGGAGATCGGGTCGAGCGCCGAGCAGGGCTCGTCCATCAGCAGTACCTGGGGCTCGACCGCGATGGCGCGGGCGATGCACAGCCGCTGCTGCTGGCCGCCGGAGAGGCCGGAGCCGGGCTTGTGGAGGCGGTCCTTGACCTCGTTCCACAGGTTGGCGCCGATGAGGGACTTCTCGACGATGTCCTTGAGCCGGCTCTTCTTGTACGAGCCGTTCAGCCGCAGCCCGGCCGCGACGTTGTCGAAGATCGACATCGTCGGGAAGGGGTTGGGGCGCTGGAAGACCATGCCGACGGTGCGGCGGACCGCGACCGGGTCGACGCCGGAGCCGTAGAGGTTCTCGTCGTCCAGCATCACCTTGCCCTCGACCCGGCCGCCGGGGGTGACCTCGTGCATCCGGTTCAGGGTGCGCAGGAAGGTCGACTTGCCGCAGCCGGAGGGGCCGATGAAGGCGGTCACCGAGCGCGGCTCGATGGTCATGGAGATGTCGTCGATGGCCTTGTGAGTGCCGTAGTACGCGTTCAGGCCGCTGACGTCGATTCGCTTGGCCATGTCAATCACTGCTTCTTTCTCAGGCGGGGCGCCGCGGGTCAGTGCTTCGGGGCTTTCCAGCGGGCGATGCCGCGGGCCACCAGGTTGAGGATCATGACGAAGGCGATGAGCACGAGCGCCGCGGACCAGGCGCGGTCGTACGAGGCGTCGGAGCCCTGCTGCCACTGCTGGAACACGTAGAGCGGCAGCGACTGCTGGGCGCCTTCGAAGGGGTTGTTGTTGATCGTCTTCGCGCCCCAGACCAGGAGCAGCACCGGGGCGGTCTCACCGGTGATCCGGGCGATGGCGAGCATGACACCGGTGGTGATGCCGCCGATCGAGGTGGGGAGGACGACCTTCAGGATCGTGCGCCACTTGGGGACGCCGAGGGCGAGGGACGCCTCGCGCAGCTCGTTCGGGACGAGCTTGAGCATCTCCTCGGTGGAGCGGACCACGACCGGCATCATCAGGATCGCCAGGGCCATCGAGCCGGCGAAGCCGGACGGGCCGAAGCCGAGGATCAGGATCCACACGGAGAGGATGAAGAGTCCCGCCACGATGGAGGGGATGCCGGTCATCACGTCCACGAAGAAGGTGACGACCCGGGCGAGCTTGCCGCGGCCGTACTCGACCAGGTAGATCGCCGTCAGCAGACCGATCGGCGCGGCGATCAGGGTCGCCAGCCCGACCTGCTCCAGGGTGCCGATGATCGCGTGGTAGATACCGCCGCCGGGCATCGCGTCCGGGAGGGTGCCCATCGAGTGGGACAGGAAGTAGCCGTTGAGGACCTTGCTGCCGCGGGCGACCGTCTCCCACAGGAGGGAGGCGAGCGGCACGACGGCGAGCAGGAAGGCGATCCAGACCATGCTGGTGGCCAGCCGGTCCTTGGCCTGGCGGGCGCCCTCGACGGCGGCGGTCAGCACGTACGTCCCGAAGATGAAGACCAGCGCGGCGATCAGGCCCCACTGGACGGTGCTGTCCAGGCCGGCGCCCAGTCCGATGCCGCAGCCGGCGCCGACCGCGACCAGCGCGAGGACCGGCGGGGTCCAGCGGGGGAGCCGGGCCTGCTTGAGGGAGAGGGCGCTGCGGGGTGCGGCGACCCGGCGGCGGCGGTGGCTTGTCGTGACACTCATGCTGCACCCTCTTCATTCGCTTCTGCGCCCGCTCGGCGCAGAGGTGCGGCGGTCGTGATCGTCTGCGGCCGGGCGGCCTCGCGTGCTCCCCCAGCTACCGCTGGGCGGTTCCCCCAGCTCATGCCGCGGCCCCCGAGTACTCCTTGCGGCGGGCGATGATCAGGCGCGCCGCGCCGTTGACGAGCAGCGTGATCACGAAGAGGACGAGGCCGGAGGCGATCAGCGCGTTCTGCCCGAAGGTGTCGGCCTCGCTGAACTTGCTGGCGATGTTCTGGGCGAAGGTGCCGCCGCCCGGGTCCAGCAGGCTGGCGTTGATCAGGAAGCTCGGGGAGAGGACCGTGGCGACGGCCATCGTCTCGCCCAGCGCCCGGCCCAGGCCCAGCATCGAGGCGCTGATGACGCCGGAGCGGCCGAAGGGGAGCACCGACATCCGGATGACTTCCCAGCGGGTGGCGCCGAGGGCCAGCGCGGCCTCCTCGTGCATCTTGGGGACCTGCAGGAAGACCTCGCGGCTGACGCTGGTGACGATCGGCAGGATCATGATCGCGAGCAGGATGCCGACGGTGAACAGCGAGCGGGCGGCCCCGTCGCTGTAGCTGAAGATCCCGGTCCAACCGAGGTAGTCGTTCAGCCAGCCGTAGAAGCCGCCGAGGTGCGGTACGAGGAAGAGCGCGCCCCACAGGCCGTAGACGATGCTGGGGACGGCCGCGAGCAGGTCGATGACGTAGCCGAGCGGCGAGGCCAGCTTGCGCGGCGCGTAGTGCGAGATGAAGAGGGCGATGCCGACCGCGACCGGGACCGCGATGAGCATCGCGACGACCGAGCTGACCACGGTGCCGAAGGCGAGCACCGCGATGCCGAACTTGGGCTCCAGGCCGGCGGCGTTCCAGTCGAGGGTGGTGAAGAAGTTGGCCTTGTCGCCGGATATGGCGAGCACGGACCGGTAGGTGAGGAAGGCCCCGATGGCGGCCATGATCACCAGGAGGGCGATCCCGGAGCCGCGGGAGAGCCCGAGGAAGATCCGGTCACCGGGGCGGACCGCCTTGCCGGAGACCGAACTGGTCGCCGGTGGAGGCGTGTTGGCTATGGGGGGCGCTGAGTAGTTCATGGTTTCTCCGGTCTGCGGAGCCCGCGGGGGCTCCTGGCGCGGCGGTGCACCGGACGGGCGGCGGCCCCGTGGCCGTACGGACCGGAAGGCTCCGGTCCGTACGGGAACGAGGGCTCGCCGCCCGGAAGGTCAGGAGAGCGAGGCGACGGTCTTGCGGACCTTGTCGATCGTCTCGTTGGGGATGGGGGCGTAGCCGAGCGCCTTGAGGGCGTTCTGGCCGTCCTGGCCGGAGACGTAGGTCAGGAAGGACTTGGTCGCGGCGAGGGTGTCGGCCTTGTTGCCCTTGTCGCAGGCGATCTCGTACGTCACCAGGGTGAGCGGGTAGGCGCCCTCGGCCTTGGTGGCGTAGTTGAGCTTCAGCGCCAGGTCGTTGCCCTGCCCGGCCGGCTTGGCCTCGGCGATCGCCTTGGAGGCGTTGTCGACGGTGGCCTCGACCGGGGCCTTGGCGCCGGTGTTGATCTTGACCGTCGGGATCTTGCCGGACGTCGCGTAGGACAGCTCGAAGTAGGAGATCGCGCCGCTGGTCTGCTTGACCTGCGAGGAGACGCCGGCCGAGCCGGACGCCGCCTGGCCGCCGGTGCCTTCCCACTTCTTGCCCGGCTCGTGCTTCCAGGCGTCGGGGGCGGCGCCCTTGAGGTACTTGGTGAAGTTGTCGGTGGTGCCCGAGTCGTCGGAGCGGTGGAACGCCTGGATCTTGAGGTCCGGGAGCTTGGCGCTCGGGTTCAGCTTCTTGATCGCGGGGTCGTTCCAGTTGGTGATCTGCGAGTCGAAGATCTTCGCCAGGGTCGGCGCGTCCAGGACGAGGCTGTCGACGCCGGGGACGTTGTAGCCGACCGCGATCGGGCCGCCGACCATCGGCAGGTCGATCGCCTGGCCGCCCTTGCAGACGGCCTTCGACTTGGCGATCTCGTCCGGCTTGAGCGCCGAGTCGGAGCCGGCGAAGGCGGTCTGGCCCTGGAGGAAGGTGGTGACACCGGCACCCGAGCCGGTGCCCTGGTAGTTGATCTCGGTACCCGAGCAGGCGCCCGAGTAGCTCTGCACCCAGACGTCCATGGCGTTCTTCTGCGCCGTCGAGCCGGACGCGAGGAGCTTGCCCTTGCCGTCGCACTTGATGTTGGCCGCCTTGGCGGAGCTGCCGCTGCCGCCGCTGGAGCCGCTGGTGTTGTCGGAGCCGCACGCGGTCAGGGCCAGGGCACCGGAGACGGCGAGAGCGCCAACGGCGAGGGCGCGAACCCGGTTCTTGCGCTGAAGCTTCACTGTCGAGAGTTCCTTCCTGGTGCGCGCCGTTTCCTCGGCGTGCGGGTGGTGACGGGATAGGGCGGCATCACGTTGCCTTCCGGCGTGACGCGCACTCGGTACGGCCGAAATTAGGTAGATCAGGTGAAGCGGCCGATGGAGCGGAGTGAACGCACGGTGAACCTCGGCCGTCAGCTGGGTGCGAGGCGAGAAGCACTCCGTATCCCGTACAAAACGGCTCGTCGCTCTGTTGAAGTACCGGTCGGTATGGCAGCATCCGCGCCGAAGGAGCGCGCACGAATCGGTGCGGAACGACCGGAGGTGACTGGTGGGGAGCCAGGGGGCACGACAGGGCGTTCGGGGCGAGGGTGAGGATGGGGATGTACGGGGCGTACGGGGCGGAACGGCGGTGCGGGGCGTAAGGGCCGCGCGGGCGGTCAGAGGTGGCCGGCTGGCGGTCTGCACCACGGTCGTCCTCTGCGCGACGGGGCTGCTCGGCGGCACGGCGACCGCGGCGCAGCGCAGTCCGGACCCGACCGGCGAGGCCCGGCACCTGGAGGACGTCCGCAAGGAGATCGAGGGCCTCTACCGCAAGGCCGAGCAGGCCACCGACGCCTATGACGCCGCGGAGGAACAGGTACGGCTCCAGGAAAAGGAGATCGTCAACCTGGCCCGCACCATCGACGGCGCGCAGCGCAAACTCGCCGCCCTCAAACGTCAGGCCGGCGCGCTGGCCAGTGCCCAGTACCGCGGCGGCGGGATCCCCACCGAGGCGAAGCTGATCCTCAACGCCGACCCGGAAGCCTTTCTCGACAACGCCGTCCTGGCCCGCAAGGGGCAGCAGGCGGCCAAGGGCGTGATCTACCAACTCACGCACCTGAAAAGAGACTTGGAGGGCTATGCGCGGTCCGCCAGTGACCGGTGGGAGCAACTGGAGGCCAACCGCAAGAAGAAGGACGCGGCCCGCAAGGAGATCAATAGCAAGATTGACGCGGCGAAAGCGCTGGAATCCCGGCTGGCCGCCAAGGAAAAGGACCGGCTGCGGAAACTGGAGGACGACCAGGCGCTGCTGGCCCAGCAGAAATGGCTCGACTCCGGCGTACTGAAGGAGATCACCAACAAAGCGTCCGATCAGGGCAAGAAGGCGATTTCGTACGCGACCGCGCAGATCGGGAAGGATTACGTCTGGGGGGCGGTGGGTCCGGACACGTTCGACTGCTCCGGGCTGACCCTGCGGTCCTGGCAGGCCGCCGGCCGGACGATTCCGCGGACCTCGCAGGAGCAGTGGCGGCAGCTGCCGCGGGTGGCGCTCAGGGAAATGCGGCCCGGCGACTTGATCATTTATTTCTCCGACGCCAGCCATGTGGGCATGTATCTCGGCGACGGCGCGATCGTGCACGCGCCGCGGCCCGGGCGGCAGGTGACGATCACCGGTGCCGGCTCGATGCCGATCCTCGGCGTCGTACGCCCCGACGGCGATTCCGGCGGCGGTGTCAATAGCGGGGCGGAGTGATCCCGGACATTTTCGGCCGGCCAATATTTGCCGAATGGCGGCGTGAAGGGCCGGATTGTTTAATTTCGGAGGAGTGCTCGCGGGGTGCGAACGGGTGCCCATCCGTAGTGGACCCGTAGCTGAATGCGGTCGTCCGGGGTGATGTTCGTCATTCCGATTTCCGCCCGCCCCAGGTGAAATCGCTTATGGGCCGCGGCATATGACGTTGGCGGATTGCCGTGGCCCATTCCATGCCGGGCCGTACTGGCGCTATGGTCGCCATTCGACGCCCGGCAGAACCCCACTCATTCGACCGACGAGCGCGGCTGAGCCGGACGTGGTGATGTGCCGGTCGGCGCACCACCGCACCCCTCGGGGGGAGGGAAGGAAGCAGACCCATGCCCGTACCCGCACCGCACCGGCGGTCGGTCGTGCTGCCGCACCAGGCGGCACCGGTGGACGACGGCTGCGCGGCGAACACCCGCGCGGCGGCCGTCGGCGTGCCGGCGCACGGGGGCTCCCTCGGGACTGTGCGCACGTCGGAGGCGGTCGGTACGCCCCTGGCGGCGTCCCCTACGGCCACCGGCCCCTCCCCGCTGCCCAAGGACCTGCCGGAGTCCCGGCTTCCGCACCAGGCCACCGAGCGTCGACTTTCGGCCGAAGAGGATGCTGCCCACCCGGCCGACGACCATGCCGCCGACCCCGCGACCGGTGTGGTGACCCCTGCCACGTCCGACGGGTCCCCGGCCAAGGGCGCCGCAGGCGGGGAGTCCACCCGCGAGGAATCGGCCACCCCGGACTCCCGTCCCCAGGTGTCCACGCCCCAGGGCCTGACCCTGCTCCTCATAGGCGAGGACCCGAACAACCACGTCCCGGAGATGTGGGACTGGGCCGGCCGCAAGGTCCGACTGCGCACCGCCCGCAACCTCACCGAGGCCGAGCGGCTGCTCACCGACGACGTGCACTGCATCCTGCTCGACCTCACCCCGACCGACGGCGAGGAGCGGGCCGCCGACGCCGCCCGGGGCGACGAACTGGGCGCGCTCCACGACGTGCTGCGGATGGCCCCCACACACGCCGTCCTCGTCCTCACCTGCGAGACGGACGCCGAGCGGGCCGCGGACGCGGTGCGCGTCGGCGCCCAGGACTACCTCTTCCGCGACGAGCTGGACGGCGCGGTGCTCAGCCGCGCGGTGCGCTACGCCGTGGAACGCAAACGCGCCGACCTGGCCCAGCGCCAGCTCACCGAGTCCCGGATGCTCGCCCAGGAGAACGCCCGCCTGGAGCGCGGCCTGCTGCCGACGCCCCTGCTGGACGGCTCCGACCTGCGGTTCGCCGCCTGCTACCGCCCCGGGCGCAGCCGCGCCCTCCTGGGCGGCGACTTCTACGACACCGTCCGCACTCCGGACGGCACCGTCCACGCCATGATCGGCGACGTCTGCGGCCACGGCCCCGACGAAGCCGCGCTCGGCGTCGAACTCCGCATCGCCTGGCGGGCGTTGACCTTCGCCGGGCTGTACGGCGACGAGCTGCTGGCCACCCTCCAGAAGGTGCTGGAGAACGAGCGCGCCGACGACGAGATCTTCGCGACGCTGTGCACCGTCGACATCTCCGAGGACGGCCGCCGGGCCGGCCTGTGCCTGGCCGGCCACCCCGCGCCCCTGCTGGCCCGCGCCGGGGAGCAGCCGCAGCTGCTGCCGTACGAGTTCGGCGGCCCGGCGCTCGGGCTGCTGCCCGACGCCCGCTGGCCGCGCCGCCAGGTCGAACTGGGCAGCTCCTGGAGCCTGATGATGTACACCGACGGCCTCATCGAGGGCCGCATCGGCGAGGGCAACCAGCGCCTCGGCCAGGAGGGCATGGCCGAACTCGTCACCCGCCAGCTGGCCGCCGGCCTCCAGGGCGAGGAACTGCTGGACGCCTCGGTCCGCGAGGTGCGCGATCTGAACGGCGGGGAACTCACCGACGACGTGGCCGTGCTGCTGCTCGCCCGCCGTTAGGCACGGGACGGCGGGCCTGGCGGGGACGGGACGGCGGGCCGGGCACCGGACGTACTACCACGGCATCGACGAAACCGGGCAGGTCCCTCGGGGGGACCTGCCCGGTCTGTCGTCAGTCGCCGCGCTCGGGTGTGCTCACCGGCGGCCGTTGTACGGCCCGTAGGGACCGTCCGAGCTGGAGCCGCCGCCGCGCCGCGGTCCGCGCCCGCCGCCGGTGACCCCGCGCAGCGCGGGGCGGACGTCGACGGTGTAGACGATCACCGCGATCACGCCGATGATCGGCAGGAACGACATCAGCGGCAGCAGGAACAGCAGCGCCGTGGCGAGCCCCAGGAAGATCAGCCACATGCCCTTGTTCTGCTTGCTCGCCGCGCGATAGGCGTCCTCGCGGCGCACCGCCGCGTCGACGAGCATCACCGCGGCGAACACGCCGAGGGCGAGCTGCACCCAGCTCAGAATGCTCTGGAACCCGTAAATCAGCACGCCATCCACCGCCCGTTGGCCGTTCGCCAGAAATCTCGGTCTGTCACTCGGTCTCTAGTGGCCGCTAGAACTTCCGCCGGACCTTCTGCCCGAACCTCTGCGCCCACCGTACCCGCACAACGGGCCGGACACGTGAGGAGTGCCCGGCCCGTTCGGATCCGCGGGAATCCGCTGCGATCCCGGGGTGCCGCCGATCGGTCAGCCGCGCACAGCAGGCCGGCCGCCGCCGTGCCGTCCCGTGCTCCGGCTCACTTCGAGGTCGGCGGGGTGTTCTTCCGCGCCGGGCCCGACGCCGGCTTGCGCTGCGCGGCGGGCTTCTTGGCACCGGCGGGCCGGGGCTGCGTCGACGCGGTGGCCTTGGCCTCGGTACGGGCCCCGTTGGCGGGCACGGTCTTCGGGCGGCCGGCGGCCTCCGAGCTGTTCTTCGCGTCGCGCTTGTCCGCCTGCTCCGGCTCGATCGCCACCGCCAGCTCCTCGACCTGCTCGGCGGCCCCGCCGCGCCAGGTCTGCACGGCGCCCCGGCCGCGCTCGGCCAGCTCGTCGTACGTCTCGCGGGCCTGCACGGCGACCTCGGCGGCCCGGCCGACGCCGCGCAGCGCCAGCTCCTGGGCCTGGTCGCGGAACTTCTTCAGGTCGCCGTCCAGCGAGCCCAGCAGCTCGACGAGCTTGTCCTGGGCCTCCTTGGCCTGCTTGGCGACCAGCGCCTGGACGTCCTTGGGGTCGGTGCTGCGGACGGACTCGAAGCGCTTCGGCGCCTCGGCCCGGATCCGCTCGACCAGCTGCGGCACCTCGCCCAGCTTCTCGGCTGCGAGATCGGCGGTGCCGGCCAGCGCGTACAGCGGGGTCGCGTCGGTCAGGGCCTTGCGGAGGTCATCGGTGTTGATGGCCATGACGTGGTTCCTCCTGGAAACGAATGCGGTTGCTCAGGTGGCGTGCGGGCCGCCGTCGGCCTCTGCCTCATGGGGGTGCGTCGCGCCGGAGCCGTCCTCTCGGCCGCTCGCGCCGCTGTCGTCCGCGCCGTCGCCGGCGATCCCGTTCTCCTTGCGGAAGGACTCGTAGATCTGGAGCAGCACCTGCTTCTGCCGCTCGTTCAGCGACGGGTCGGTGAGTATCGCGGTCTGCACCTCGACACCGTCCAGACCGCGCCGCTCGTCGAGGATCCCGGCCTGGACGTACAGCGTCTCCGCGGATATCCGCAGCGCCTTGGCCAGCTGCTGCAGGATCTCCGCGCTCGGCTTGCGCAGGCCGCGCTCGATCTGGCTGAGGTACGGGTTGGACACCCCCGCGGCATCGGCCAGCTGCCGCAGGCTCAGCTGCGCGGTGCGCCGCTGCTCCCGCAGGAACTCGCCGAGATTGCCGACATTGAGTGATGCCATGTCTCGATGGTGCACGCTGGTGCTAACTTTTGCAAGCAAGCGCTAGCTGGAGTGTGTACCGCAGTGGGCGAAGCCGCCGTCGGTGTCCTCCTCGGACCGCCCGCCGCTGCTTCGACGCCTGAAGCTGGAGCACCCGCATGCGCAGCCATCGGCCGGGCCTCAACCGGCCGTTCGTCGGGCCGGCCGACTGCGACGCTCGAAGTGGCCGACCAGCGTGCCCGGTCCGGTGCCGGGACAGCGGCTGCCGCGGTACCCCGGCACCTGGCCGGGGTACCGGCTTCAGCTGTCGTGCCCGGCGGTTCGGCGCTGCTCGGCGCGGTGGGCGAGCGCATCGACGATGCGTTGCCATGCCGGTGATGCCTCGGAGATCCGGGAGGAGACCAGCTTCAGGTACCCCGCCCCGGTGCCGTCCCGTTCGTGTGCGATCTCCCATGCGTCCAGGTCGTCGATGAGCCGGTCCAGGCGTGGATCGTGCGGATCCCAGTCGACCGATTGATCACAGGCGAGATACAGGCGCGTCGTCTCGGGGTCGTCGAAGCCGGCGTTCTTCTCCCGTAGCCGCTGCGGCACGGCGTGCGGATCCAGCGCCTGCATCAGGATCCACGCGTCGCGTTCGACCCGTACCCTCAGTTCGCCGACCCCGAGACCGCGCATCCGGTCCAGGAGGGCGACCACCTCAGGGGGCAGCACGAGCCTTTCGCCGCCGGCCAGTTCGGCGATCCGGCGGCGGTATTCGGCGAGCTGGTCGATCTTGCGCTGCAATGCGGCGTCGAGCTCGGTGACCGCCGCGGCGAATTCGGCGGGGTGCGCATGCAGCATCGCGTCGATACGGGCCAGCGGCACCCCCGCATCGGCGAGGGTCCTGATCCGGATGAGATCCACCGCCGCTTGCGCGCTGTAGCGGCGGTAGCCGGAGGCATCACGCTCGGGCTCGGGCAACAGCCCGACGTGGTGGTAGTGGCGAACGGTGCGCACGGTCACGCCGGCGGTTGCCGCGAGCTGGCTGATCGTGAGCACCGTCCCCCTCGGGTCTTCGTGAAACGTGGTCGCGCCGAGTCTAGTTAGGGGCGAACTCGGTCGAGGACGTCGCGAATCGCCTGGACCACGGCATCGGGCCGGTCGAAGCAGAGCCGGTGGTGGACGGTGTCGGAGAGGACGCGTTGTTCCCCGTCCGAGACCGCGCTCACCAGGGCCGCGTCCATCCTCGTGTGGCCGTCGTGCATCGCTCGCAGCGTCCGCTCCGACGTCAGCGCCTGCTGGGCGGGGTCGGTGCCGACCACGGTGAGAGCGACCAACGGGACGTCGGGAAGGTTCGGCCCGGCCCGCAGCTCGGTGGCGAGTTCGGCCAACTTGGTGCGCTCGGCGACGCCGGCGTGCGTCCATGCGTCACTCACCTTGGCATCGATCAGCGCCTGCCGTATGTGCTCCGGGTAGTCCGCGAGCAACTCGGCGTTCATCTCGCGCAGGGCCGGGCGCATCCGTTCCAACTGCTCCCGATCAGGTGCCATCTGCTCGACCGCGGCCAGACCCGCCGCGGGCGGCATGAAGTCGTCCCAGTCGCGGTGCAGGGCATCCAACCAGACCAGCCCGGCCACGTCCTGCGGGTACAGCTGCGCGAACCGGTGCGCGTAGAAGCCGCCGAGGGAGTGCGGCACCAGAACGTAGGGGGCGGCGATGTCCTGGGCGCGCAGCAGCTCGCGCAGTTCCGTGGCGACCGCGGTGGCGGTGCGCGGCAGCGGGAGGGGATCGCTGTAGCCCGTGCCGCCGCGGTCGTACACCACGGCGGTGGTGAACTGCGAAACCTGTTGCTGGACACCGAAATAGTCCAGGCCGACCGCGCTGGCGCCCGGCAGGAACACCACGGCCGGTCCGCCGCTGCCCGACCGATGCACGAAAACGCGACGGCCGCCGATCTCTTGGAACCCTCCGATCGGCGGCGCGAGCCGCGTCGAGGAAGTGCTGTTGTTCGTCATGCGACCAGGCTCCAACCCTGACGCAGGGGCAGGGTCAACCCCTTCCGCCGCCGCACCCGAAACGTGCGCGGTACGCGCCCGCAGTCGCCGCGACGTACGCGGACGCCGACCCGGTTCGCCGCCGGGGGCGGGCCCCTTACGGCCCCCCCGCGCCTGCCCTACCCCTTCGCGGCCGGCCGGTATGTGCACACGTGGACGCCGGTGCCGCTGGTGACCGTGGACACCAGCTCCAGCGGGCGCTGCGCACCGTCGTCGGGGAAGATCGTCTTTCCGCCGCCCAGCAGCACCGGCATGATCACGAGCCGGAGCTCGTCGACCAGGCCCTCGCGCAGCAGGGTGCGGACGAGGGTGGGGCTCCCCATGACCAGCAGGTCGCCGCCCTCGGTGCCGTGCAGCTCCCGGATACGGGCGACGGCCTCGTCACCGGGGATGCGGGTGGTGTGATCCCACGTCAGTTCGTCGTCGCCGAGCGTGTGGGACACCACGTACTTCGGGATGGCGTTCATCCGGTCGGCGAACGGGTCGCCGGCCCGCTCGGGCCACGCCGCGGCCATCGTCTGCCACGTACGGCGCCCGAACAGCAGCGCCTCGGCCTTGGTCAGCGCGTCGGCGAAGGCGCCGCCCACGACCTCCGGGTCGAAGAACGGGTGCGACCAGCCGCCGTGGGCGAAGCCGCCGTCGGTGTCCTCCTCGGGGCCGCCCGGCGCCTGTACGACGCCGTCCAGGCTGATGAACTCGCTGATCACGATGCGCATGGGATTCGCTCCTCGGGTCTTCGTTTTTCAAGGGTGACGGCAGGGAGACTGCCGCGTCGCGCCGAAATCATCGCGCGCACGGGAACCCGCGGGCGTGATGTGGCACACCCGCGCCCACCGGTGTTGGCACGCCCGCGCCCACCGGTGTCCTGACACCGCCGCGCGTGCGCCGCCGCCTCCGGCCTACCGTGGGGCGGGTGAGAAAGGACCACCAGCTCCGGCGGCTGACCGTCGGCGAGGAGTGCTGGCTGTGGTCGGTGCGCCACCGGCACGACGGGCAGACGCCCTGCAGCGAGGTCCTCTCGCTGCGCCGCGACGGCACCCGGGCGGTGCTCCGCATCGTCTTCCGGGCCGGCCCGGGGCGGTGGGTGCCCGACGGGCTGCTGCACTCCGGGGCGGTGATGGACGATCGGCGCCGGCTGCTCAACCTGCACGAGCCGGGCGTCGTACGCCGACTCCTCGACGCGGCGCGATCGCGCGGCCGGCTGCCGTCGGCCCCCGGCGTGACGGAACTCGACGGCTGGCCGCTGTTCGACGCGATCGCCGGGGGCAGCAGCAACTGAACGGTAGGCGAAGGGGGTTGCTCCTCGGAGACGGGGGACGCCGCCCTGGTCCGTACGATCCGCTCCACCCAGCGATGGGCGCCGCCGAAATGCCGTATCAGCTCGCGGAGCGTCCAGCCGGGGCAGCCGGGGACGGGCGTCGCGAAGTCCGCGCCGTCGACATGGGACGTCAACAGCGCGGTCCGTGCCGTGATTTCGGCACCGTGGCGGTCAAGGCTCGGCGGACCCATGCCACCACCGTAAATCGCGCCACTGACAGCGCTCAGCCGCCTGTCGCCGCCTCTCGGCCGTCCGCCCCTCTACCGTCCGGCCGGGTGCCGATGACGACCGTGGCGTAGAGCTCGTCACAGGTGGCCACCCCGGCGGTCAGACCGTTGCGGGCGAAGGTCTCTACGGCCTGCGGCGCCTGGAGTTCGCTCGTCTCGACCAGCAGATGGCCGCCGGGTGCCAGCCACCGCGGCGCCTCGGCGGTCACCCGGCGCAGCACATCGAGCCCGTCCGCGCCGCCGTCGAGCGCCACCAGCGGTTCGTACTCGCGCGCCTCCGGGGGCAGCAGCCCGACCTCTTCGGTGGGGACGTACGGCACGTTGGCCACCAGGACGTCGATACGGCCCCGGAGGCGGGCGGGGAGCGGAGCGAAGAGATCGCCCTCGTAGACCTCGCCGCCGGCCGCGGCCACGTTGCGGCGGGCGCAGCGCACCGCCGCCGGATCGATGTCGGCGGCGTACAGCTCGACCCCGTCCAGCGCCGCGGCCAGCGCGGCACCCACCGCGCCGGAGCCGCAGCACAGGTCGACGGCCACCGTGCCGCGCCCGGTCCGCCCGGCGGCCCGGCGGCCCAGGTCCACGGCCTGGCCGAGAAGGAACTCGGTGCGCCGCCGCGGTACGAAGACCCCGGGGTCCACGGAGATCCGCAGCCCTGCGAACTCGGCCCAGCCGAGGACGTGTTCCAGGGGGCGCCCGGCCGTCCGCCGCACCACCATGGCGGCGAGGTCGGCCGGGCTGGCCGCGGTGGAGATCAGCAGTTCGGCCTCGTCCTCGGCGAAGACACAGCCGGCGCTACGGAGCGCGGTGACGACGGCGGAGCGGGAGAGCCCGGCTGGGAGGGGCGACGGAGAAACAGGATGTGATGACGAGAGTGACGACATGGGGAACCTTTCGGGGCGCCGATGGGCGCTTCCCGGGTCATGTCTGTCGGTCGGTCACCTGAATCGGGTGGACGCACGGACATGAGACGGGAGCACCTGCCTGGTCTGGCGGGGAATCGGTCTCACCTCCTCGGGTAGTGCGCTGACGGCCTGCGCGCACCGGTGCATGGATGCGCCAGTGGCCGGGGCAACAGTACCTGACCTGGGCCGTGTCCCCCGTGAACTCCCTTCCCTGCCGCCACGAAACGGCCGCCGGCGCCGCGGTCCGCGGTGTCCGGAGTGGCTGCGGTTCAGCCACTCCCGCCTTGTTGTCGCCCGTGTCCATCGGGGCGGGCCTGCCATGCCCCCGCCTTCCGGCGCGCCGGCCTTCCCTCGCGGGCGGATGGCCGGAAAGTACTTGTCATATTGGAAAGTACTTGTCAGCATGATGAGTGTCGGATGCGGGAGACCGCGGCACAGCAGGCGGACGAACGCGACGACGTAGTAGGCGAGATGGCATCCGCGAGACGAAGCGGATGAGGAAGACGACGAAGACGACGAAGAAGACGACTACGTCGAAGAAGGCAACGACGTCGACGAAACGGTCGGACGAAGCAGTCAGGGGGAAGTGACATGGGGGAGTACGCCTCAAGCGACGCGGCAGCCGCGCTGGCCCGCGCGCAGGAGCTGGGTTCAACGGTCCGCGAGGGCGGCAAGTGGTATGTGCGCTACCAGGTGATCTACGGTCTCGCCGCCGGTCTGCTGGTGCTGGCCATCGGCCTGTTGGAGCCGCCGTACGGAGTCGCGGCCGGTGTCGGCATCTGGTGTGCCACCATGGCCGGGCTTTCGGTCTATGAGATGCGGCAGTCCGTCGCCCGGCTGGGGTTCGGGCGGCGGCGGAACGCGATGATCGGCGCATGGGGGCTGCTCCATGGGGCGGTGCTGGTGCCGGGCTTGATCTGGTTCCAAGGGGTCGCGGCCTGGTGGATGGTGGGAGCGGCGGTGGTTGCCCTCCCCGGCCTGATAGGCGGATATCTGGAGGCCCGGCGGTGACGGATCCGCACAGTGCGACCACCCCGCCGCCTCAGGCCGCGGCGTCGGCCGGGGCGGCCCCGCGCGCGGGAAGTGCGGGAGGTGCGGGCGGCCATCCGCGCCATGGGCTCGACGAGGTCATCCACGCCCCGGTGCGCTTCTCCATCGTGGCGACCCTGGCGGCCGCCGACAAAGCCGAGTTCGCCTTCGTCCGCGACACGGTCGAGGTGAGCGATTCGGTCCTGTCGCGGCAGGTGGCCGTTCTGGAGAAGGCCGGCTATGTGGCGG
Source organism: Streptomyces sp. YGL11-2 (assembly GCF_050054615.1). NCBI lineage: Bacteria > Bacillati > Actinomycetota > Actinomycetes > Kitasatosporales > Streptomycetaceae > Streptomyces > Streptomyces sp. YGL11-2. The sequence goes on along the minus strand of NZ_JBNHIN010000029.1, from coordinate 67,478 downwards.
TCACCAAGGGATATGTGGGCAAGCGCCCGCGCACCTGGCTCTCCCTCACGAGGGACGGCCGGACCGCGTTCGCGGCACACTGCCAGGCGCTGCGGGCGATAGCCGGCGGTGGCGGCTGACGGCGGCCGAGTCGGCGGTTCCGGGCCGCGGTTGACTTCGAGCGCTCTCCAACTCATACCGTCTGCAACGGAATGCGGAACATCCGCAGCCACATCACCGCCGCAGTCGCCGTGGCCCTCGCCACCGCATGCGCAGCACGTGCCAGGAGGCAGCAGCATGTCGGAGATTTCCACCCGTCACCTTGGCGAACTGGCCGTTTCCGCCCAGGGACTCGGCTGCATGGGAATGAGCCATGGCTACGGTTCCTCGGACGACGACCAGTCCATCGCGACCATCAACCACGCGCTCGACCTCGGTGTCAGCCTGCTGGACACCTCCGACTTCTACGGGGCCGGACACAACGAAGAGCTGATCGGCCGGGCCATCGCCGGGCGGCGGGACGAGGTCGTGCTGGCGACCAAGTTCGGCTTCGCCAACCGGCTCGGTGAGCCGACCCGGATCCGCGGTGACGCCGCCTTCGTGCGCGAGGCGTGCGACGCGTCGCTGCGCCGGCTCGGCGTCGACCACATCGACCTCTACTACCAGCACCGTGTCGACCCCGACGTTCCGATCGAGGAGACCGTAGGGGCGATGGCCGAACTCGTCGCGGCGGGCAAGGTGCGGCACCTCGGGCTCTCCGAGGCGGGCCCGGAGACCCTCCGGCGGGCGCACGCGGTGCATCCGATCGCCGCGCTGCAGAGTGAGTGGTCGCTGTGGAGCCGGGATCTGGAGCGGGAGATCGCGCCGGTGTGCCGCGAACTCGGTATCGGCCTGGTCCCGTTCTCGCCGCTCGGCCGGGGCTTCCTGACGGGTCGTTACACCTCCGTCGAGGGGCTGGCGGAGACCGACGTGCGCCGCACCCAGCCGCGCTTCGCCGACGGCAACCTGGAGCAGAACCTCGCCATCGTGGAGAAGCTCGACGAACTCGCCGCGGAGAAGGGCGTCACCGCCGGGCAGCTGGCGCTGGCCTGGGTCCAGCACCGGGGCGACGACGTCGTCCCGATTCCGGGCACCCGCCGCCAGAAGTACCTGGAGGAGAACCTGGGCGCACTGGAGGTGACGCTGTCCGCCGAGGAGCTGGACACCATCGACGCCGCGGCTCCGCTCGACCGGATAGCCGGCACGCGCTACGACGAGGTGAACATGACGTTCGTCGGCCGGTGACGCGTCGCGAGGCGTGCGCCGCGCGGGCGGCGGCCCGGGAGGCGATGTCCCTCGCCCCCGGGCCGCCGGGCGTCGTCGCTCGCCCCGCAGGTCCGTTTCTCAAGGCCGGTGGCTCCTGAATTCGCCCCTCGAACCGGGGCCACCAGCCCCTCCTACCGTCAGGCCGGCGACATCACTTCATAGAGATTGCGATCGGTGTCGACGAAGAACAGGCCGCGGGGGCACAGGGGGTGGTCGATGCGGTGGTTGTCCGGGTGGGCGGGGTCGTTGCCGTAGGGGATACCCGCGGAGCGGAGGCGGGCCAGGACCGCGTCGAAGGTTTCCGGGTCGACGTCGAAGGCCAGGTGATGCCCTTCGGGGTCCGGGACGGCCATGAAGTCGAGGGTGAGCGTCTCGTTCACCCGCACCGGGGCGAAGTGGCCGTTGCGGCCGGCCGGCGGGAGCTCCGGGAGGCCCATGACCGAGGCGAAGAAGCGGGCCGCCGCGCGGTGGTCGGTGGCCGGGACGATGGTGTGGTTCAGGGTGACGGCCATCAGTTGCCCCCGGGGCTCTTCAGGGTGCCGTGGAGGAGTACGGAGAGGAGTTCCTGGGGGGCGAGCGGAGCATCTGCCTCGTTCACCGGCGTGGTCATGCGGGTGAAGAGCAGGCCCAGAAACGCGGAGGCGACGCGCTCGGGGCTCAGGCGCAGCGCGTCCCGGTCGGGTTCGATCAGCTCGGCCACGGCCTCGCGCAGCGCGGCGAGGGACTGCGCCCGGCTGTCCTGCGGGGGGCGTTCACCGGGCCCGGCGTCGGGCGTACGGTCGCGGCCGCGGCGGTGCCCGGAGGCGTAGAGACTGCCGACGACGGCGCCCATCCGCTCCATGTGGGCGCAGAGCGCCTCGGCGGCTTCGGTGAGCCGTGCGTCCAGCGGTTCGTCGAGGGGGATGGAGGCCAGCTCGCGCAGCACGTGTTCCGTGCCGACGGCCTCTGCCACGCAGGCGTCCAACACCTCGTCCTTGTCCTTGAACGCGCGGAAGATGGTCGCCTCGCCGATGCCGGCGGCGCGGGCGATCTGACTGGTGGTGACCGCCGCACCGAACTCCGCGACGAGGGGCAGCGTCGCCGCGACGATCATGGCCCGGCGCTGCTCGACGTTCATGCCCGGGGCACGGCGTCGGGGCGCAGGGGACTCCTGGGGAGCTGTGGGTGGTGTCATGCGCTCCACGGTACGGAGTGAGGGCTCACTCCGTCAAGGGTTCGCGCAACAGGCGTACGCCCGCGGACATCCCTAAACTCTTTGCAGCGACTCTCAGCAGCGACTCTCAGCAGTGCGTCTCTGCAGCGACTCCTTGCGGCAACTCTCTGCAACGAGCTCTCCCGAAGTGTGGAAATACCGCCGGCCACCACTCGCGACCCACCACCGCCTGACCGCTCACCCCGGCCGCCGGTCCCACCCCCTGCGAGCCCCCGACCGAACGGGAGGACGGCGCACCATGGACTGGAAGCTGGAGCTGGTACCGATTCCGGTCAGCGATGTGGAACGGGCGAAGCGCTTCTACAGCGAGCGGGTGGGGTTCGTCGTCGACCACGACATCTCGCTCGGCGACGGTGTGCGCATCGTGCAGCTGACCCCGCCGGGTTCCGGGTGCTCGATCGTCCTCGGTGCCGGCAGTGGTGTGGCCGGGGCGAGCCCCGGATCGGTGCAGGGTGTGCAACTGGTGGTGTCCGATGTGGCCGCGGCCCGGGGCGAGTTGATCGCGCGCGGGGTGGCGGTCGGGCCCGTGCAGCACGTGGAGAACGGGGAGATGGCCGACGGGCCCGGCGGGGCGTGGAACTCGTTCGTCTACTTCCGTGACCCCGACGGTAACGGCTGGGCGGTGCAGCAGCGGCCCGCCGAAGGGGGCGCGTGAGGGGCCGCGCCCCTACAGGTCCTGCGCCCCTACAGGCCCTGCGCGGCCATCCAGTCCGGGTCGGCGTCGATGGTCTGGAGTACCTCGATCAGGGTTCCTTCCGGGGCCCACACGTTGAAGCGGCGCTGACCCCAGGGTTCGTCCCGCAGGGGTTCGGCGATGGGGACGCCCTTGGCGCGCAGTGCGGCCTCCTCGGCGGCGGCATCCGCCACCAGGAACCCCAGCAGTACGCCGCCGGTCTCCTGTGCGCGGAACCGCTCGGGCATGGACTCGTGGCCGCGCACCATGAAGTCCAGTGCGAAGTCGGGGTGTTGGGGGTGCTGAAGGCTGGCGTACCAGCCGAGGTCGACCAGCGGCTCGAAGTCGAAGTGGTCGATGTAGAAGCGGACGCTGGCGGTGAGGTCGTCGGTGAGCAGGGCGGTGCCGAGTTTGGTGAAACGCATGGGGGTCCCCTCCGCAATGGAAGCCGCACGATTGCAACCACTCCAGTTGTAGTACTCTGACTGTAGTGGTTGCAAGTCCTTTGGCGTGGCAAAGTTTCCGGAAGGGGAAAGAGGAGGTCCGCATGGTGCGAAACCCGGAGCGGCGTACGGCGCTGCTGGACGCCGCGATCGACGTGCTGGCGCGGGACGGGGCGCGGGGGCTGACCTTCCGTGCTGTCGACGCGGAAGCGGCGGTGCCGGTGGGCACCGCCTCCAACTACTTCGCCAGCAGGGACGATCTGCTGGCCCAGGTCACCGGGCAGATCCACCAGCGGATCGCGCCCGATCCGGCCGAGGTGACCGCGGTGATGCAGGCGCCGCCGACCCGGGCGCTGGTCGCCGAGCTGATGCGCTGGATCAACCGCCGGGTCGCCGAGAACCGCACCGGATACCTGGCGATGCTGGAACTGCGGCTGGAGGCGACCCGGCGGCCGGAGCTGCGGACGGCGCTGACCCAGGTCATCCGCGAGACGCTGGACGACGACATCCGCTTCCACCTGGAGGGCGGACTGCCGGGCGACCGTACCGCCGTGGTTCTGATCTATCTCGCGATGACCGGACTGATGCTGGAGCAGCTCACGCTGCCCGGGGTGGTGCCGGAGGGGGAGACCGACGGGCTGATCGCGGCGCTGGTCGACCGCACTATCGGGCCCGACTAGGGCCCCGTCAGGCGACGTTCGCCTCCTCGGGCTCCAGGCGCCACGTCGATCGACAGCCTGATGTGTGATCGACACCATCAGAGCGCGCGCAGCTGAGGCTGCCGGCGCTGTAGCTGTTGCGCGTCGGACGCTTCGTGCGTCTCTCGCGCGCGACCGAAGGGACCGCGCGCACCGCTGCGGACCAGTTGCGCCCGCCGCCGGGGGCCGCGGCGGTCCAGGCCACGTACGGTCGCCGTCGCGGCTGCGTGGGGGTTTGGCACCGCGACATGCGGCCGTGAGCGTTGGCTGAGCATGCCCCGCGCAGGGCGGTGCGGAGAGGCTCGGGGCTGGAACCGACACCGGGCGACGTCACCGCGATGGCCCGCGCCGACCGGCAGAACCGTCCGACCGCGGTGAGGATGGGCGGGACAAAAGGGGGGAACCGAAAGGATCTGATCATGTTCCGCTCGACTGCCACGGTACTGGCCGCTACCGCCCTCACCGGCCTCCTGGGCGCCGGTATAGCCAACGCCGCGCCCGACCAGTCCCAGGCCCCTGCGGTCACCCAGCAAGCGCAAGGCGGCGGCCACGGCGGTGGTCACGGCTGCGGCCACGGCCACGGCGGCGGCGTCGGTGTAGGCGGTGTCGGCGACGGCGCCCGTGACGTCGGCGTCGGCGTCGGCGGCGTCGACGCCTGCGCCACCGTCGGTGTCGGCGGCCTCGGCCGCAACGGCAACGAAGGCGTCGGCGTCGGCGGCCTGTGAGGTTCTCGCAGCCGTTCCCTCCCGGCACCCGCTTCGTGCGGGGGCCGGGAGATCGCGGCCGACGGCAGGCGCAGGAACCCGGCCCGGCCGTACCGAAGAATGGGCTTCGACTCCGCTCCTGCCCGGCTTGTGAAGCTGAAGCCGTGGTCCTTCCGCCGGATCGCGAGCCGGCCGGTCTGGGATGACCTGCCCCAATCGACCGCCACGCTGACGGGATGGCGGAACGCGTGCGGGAGATCGACAACGTTGAGGGCAGACGGCTACTGCGGCACTAGGCGGCGTACGGGCGCACCGTGCGCGCTTCCCTGAGGGCCACCGCCCACCAGGTCAGCTGGCGGAGCAGGGCGTCGGCGGCCTGGGCCGCGGGCGCCGGGTCGCGCAGCTGCCCCGCCTCGTCGAAGGGCTTGGCGGTGAGCACGAAGCTGACCGTCTCGCGGACCGTTGTGGCGTGCAACTCGGCGAAGATCAGGCGCAGTTGCTCGACCGCACGGAGGCCACCGGAGATCCCGCCGTACGAGACGAAGCCGACCGGCTTGGCCCGCCACTGCGCGTACAGCAGGTCGATGGCGTGCTTGAGCGGCGCCGGGAAGGAGTGGTTGTACTCCGGGGTGATCACCACGTAGGCGTCCGCCAGCTCGACGCGCTTCGCGAAGGTCTCGAACTCCTCGCTGCCGGGCCGGAGTTCGTAGGGGCGGACGTCGTCCAGGTCGATGACGTCGAGGTCGATCTCCGGGTGGGTCGAAGCGTGCCGGGTGAACCAGTTCGCGATGACCGGGGCGAACCGGCCTTCCCGGGTGCTGCCGACGATGACGGCGAGGGTGTAGCGGGGCGCGGACATGCGGGGCCCTTCGTCATGGATGGATGGAGGCACACGGCGCTGTCGCCGCGTCACGCCCAGACGTTAAAACCCCAACTGGACTTGAGGTCAAGGGCGGGGGTGCGGCACCCCCGCCCCGCCCTCACTCCGCGCCGAACAGCTCCAGCAACTCCGTCTTCTGGAACATCCGGGCCGTCTCGATCGCCGACGGCGTCCCGGCCGCCGGGTCCGCACCGTGCGCCAGCAGGACCTTGACGACCTCGTCCTCCCCCTTGAACACCGCACCGGCGATGGGGGTTTGCCCCCGGTCGTTGACCCGGTTGGCATCGCCGCCGCGCTGCAACAGGGCCTCCAGGGTGGCGGCGTGACCGTGGTACGCGGCGAGCATCACGAGGGAGTCGCCCTTGTCGTTCGTCAGGTTGGCGGGCACGCCCGCGTCCACGTACGCGGCGACGGTATCGGTGTCACCGTGCCGCACCAGGTCGAACACCTTGGCCGCGAGTTGCAGCACCTCGGGGTCATGCGCGTGCTCGATCGCCTCGGGCCCCTGCGGCTCGGTATTCGCGTCGCTCATGGTCGCCGGCCTCCTGCTGTGGTGGATGGTGCGCTGTCTCATCGCCACTTTATGCAGGTCACCATTGCTGCGGCAGCGGTGACGCAACGCCGTTTGCGCACAGCACACGGACGCCGTCCGGCACCGTCGGTCGGAGCCACGTCGGACGGTCGGCAACGGCGCAGGGCCGGAGGGAGGTACCGGAGTGCGCCCGCAGGACCTGGAGCGAACGCCGGGGCATTCGTCATCTGACTGACCAGATGCGCCCGCGCCGTGGGGGTCCCCCGGCTACCGCTGGGGGCCCCACCCGGCCGAAGGCTGGGGGAGAACTCCGGTGCAGCCCTCCGGCCCCCACCCACCGGACAGCAACCGCAACGAGGCCAGCCCCCACCCACCGGACAGAACCCGCAACGAGGCCCGCCCCACCCACAGGGCGAGCCCCCGGCGAACCTCAGAACGCCGCGCGAATCTCCCCCACGCGGACGCCGCCGCCATGCAGCGGCACGTCCTCGATGCGCGACAGCACCGGATCGTCGATCCCCAGGTGGCGCAGCACGCGGGCCAGAACCGGCCCCAGCGTGCGCGTGGCACCGTCGTCGATCTTGAACGCGAGAGCCCGCCCATCGGGCAGCGCCAGCGCCTGGACGGCCTCGGCGCCCATCTTGGAGAGGGTGCCCGGCAGCGCCCGCATCAGCCAGGTGTCGGGCCGCCGCGTCCCCGCGACGTACTCGGGGTGGGCCCGCATCGCGTCGGCGACCCGGCGCTCCGGCGTCCCCGGCTCCGCGCACACGAAGTACCGGTACGAGCGCGCCAGACCGGTGAGCGACAGCGACATCAGGGGCGCCCCGCACCCGTCGGTGCCGATGTGCGCGACATCCTCGCCACCGGCCGTGCGCACCACGTCGAGGATCAGCTGCTGGAGCGGGTGCCCCTGCTCCAGGTACGTGTCCAGTGGCCAGCCGTTCAGCGCGCACGCGGCGAGCATCGCGGTGTGCTTGCCGGAGCAGTTCATCGTGAGCCGGTCGCGGACGTTCCCGGCCGCGAGGTAGCGCTCCGCCTCCTCCGGATCCAGCGGCAGGTCCGGCGGTGTCTGGAGGTGCTCGGCGGTGAGGTCGTACTCGGCCAGCATGGTGCGCACGAGATCGAGATGGAACGTTTCGCCGGAGTGGCTCGCGGCGGCCAGCGCGAGCCGCTCACCGGAGAGGTCGAGCCCCGCGCGCAGGATGGCCGCGGCCTGCATGGGCTTGTTCGTGGAGCGCGGGAAGACGGGCGCGGTGACATCGCCGAGGGCCCAGTCCACGCTGCCGTCGGCCGCCAGCACCACCAGAGAGCCGCGGTGCCGCCCCTCGACGAAGCCGGAGCGGAACACCTCGGCGAGCACGGGAGACGGCATCGACGAAACGGCCGGCACCGACGGGACCGACGAAACGGCCGGCGCCGTCTCCGGCGAGGCCGACGGCTCGGGTATCGGGGTGGGCGAGGGCGAGGTCATCGGCGGCCTTCCGGGGACATGACCCGCGCCCCGGAGGCTTCTGGCCCGGTCAGGACAGCAGGTCGTCGACTTGCGCTTCTCCTTCACGGTACCTGCGGGCGATTTCGGCACTGCAATCGTCGGTCGTGCGCTGCAGGGACTGACGGCGCTGCGAGATCTGCCGCTCGTAGCGGATCAGCCGCCCCATGGCGTCGTGCAGCTCGTCGTCCGTACGGGCCGTGAGGTCCGACAGCTCGACCTCGCCGAGCATCTCGTCCGCCAGCCGTCGGTACTCCTCGCTGTGCGGGGTGCCGAGCGTCACATGCCGGGCGGACGAGCGCTGCCGCGACGGGACGTCCGTGAGGATCTCCGGGAGCCGGTCGAGGACCGGCGAGTGCGGCGCCGTACGGCGGGCGATCTCCGCCCGGAGGATGTCGATCCGGCCCTGGAGCAGCCGCCGCAGATAGCTGAGGTCGGCCTCCTCCTGCTGGGAGTCGCGGCGCACGACGCGGAGCTCGGGCAGGCCCAGGCCGGACAGCTCCGGGGTGTCGGCCGGCCGGAGGCGGTCGCGCTGCTGCGGAGGGCGGGGGGTCTTCGCCTGGCCTGCCTGGAGCATGGGGCCATCCTTGGTGCGGGCGGGCTCGCCGCGAGCGGGCGCCGGGGTCGTGGTGGTGGTCGGGGCGGTCGGGGTCTCCGGGGTGGTCGGTCTCGAACGGCCGGACGGCGGGGTGGCGTCGCCGGGCGCCGTACGGCCGGAGGATGGCGTGGGGCCGCCGGGAGTCGTACGGGCGGGTGGTACGGGGCCGGGTGTCTGTCCGGCGCCGATGGTGCTCATGAATCGTTCCGTCCCCTCGTCCGGTGCCGCATCCAGGGCATGTTGTCCGTGAAACGCACCGCGTGCACGCATCGTGCCACTCTGCGAGGTCCATGTGCAGGGCCATGGCACCCGAACGGCCCTTGTGGGGGTACCAGTCCCGCAGGCCCCGGGCCGCCCGGCATGATGGCGGGTATGCGAGCTGTGGTGCAGAGAGTGGATGGCGCACGCGTCGTGGTGGCGGGCGAGACGGTCGGGGAGATCGTCGGAGAAGGGCTGTGCGTGCTGGTGGGGGTCACTCATGACGACACCCCGGAGAAGGCCGCGCAGCTCGCCCGGAAGCTGTGGTCGGTGCGGATTCTCCAGGGGGAGAAGTCGTGTTCGGACAATGGGGCGCCGCTACTGGTGATCAGCCAGTTCACTCTCTACGGTGACGCCCGCAAGGGCCGTCGCCCCACCTGGAACGCCGCCGCTCCCGGGCCGGTCGCCGAACCGCTGGTCGACGAGGTCGTGGCGCGGCTGCGGGCGCTCGGGGCACAGGTGGAGACCGGGCGGTTCGGCGCGGACATGAAGGTGTCGCTGACCAACGACGGGCCGTTCACAGTGCTGTTGGAGGTCTAGGGTCCGTCCGACCCTGGCCCATCGGGCCGAGCCCAGAGCCTGTCCCATGGGGCAGACCCCAGTGCCCGCCCCATGGGACAGGCACTGGACGGACGGACAGACCCTGGACCCACCCGCGCGCGCCGACCGCTACGGCTCGACGACGACCTCCTGGGCCGCCGCGGTGTCGCCCGCCATCAGCCGGGCGTCGGTCGGTACGTTGCGCTTGACCAGCGCGAGCGCGATCGGGCCGAGTTCGTGGTGGCGGGCCGAGGTGGTGATGAAGCCGAGCTGGCGGCCCTCCTCACCGTCCGCGGCCAGCCGTACGGGCGTGCCGTGCGGCGGGAGATGGACCTCGCTGCCGTCCAGGTGGAGGAAGACCAGCCGGCGCGGCGGCTTGCCGAGGTTCTGGACGCGGGCGACGGTCTCCTGACCGCGGTAGCAGCCCTTCTGGAGGTGCACGGCGACGCCGATCCAGCCCAGCTCGTGCGGGATGGTGCGGTGGTCGGTCTCCAGGCCCAGCCGCGGGCGGTGGGCCTCGACGCGCAGCGCCTCCATGGCCAGGATGCCGATCGCCGGGCCGTTGGCGGCGGCGAACGACTCCAGCTGCTCGCGGGGCAGGAAGAGGTCGCGGCCGTGCGGGGTCTCGCGGACGACGGTGCCTTCGGGGGCGTCGGTGATGGAGCCGGCCGGCAGGTGCACCACGGCGATATCGCCGGTGCGGTCGGCGATCTCGACGCGGTAGAAGAACTTCATGCTCTCCAGGTAGGCGAGCAGCGCCTCCTGGTCGCCGGGCTCGGTGTGCATCCAGGTCGTCTCGCCGTCGTCGACCAGGTAGAGCGCGTGCTCGATGTGGCCGTGCGCGGAGAGGATCAGCGCCTCGGTGGCCTGGCCGGCCGGCAGGTCGCTGACGTGCTGGGTGAGCAGCAGGTGCAGCCAGCTCAGCCGCTCGGGGCCGGAGACGGTGACCACGCCGCGGTGCGAGAGGTCCACGAAGCCGGAGCCGTCGGCGAGCGCACGTTGCTCCCGGAAGAGGTCGCCGTAGTGCGCGGCGACGCCTTCGTCGGGGGCCTCGGCGGGGACGGCGCCGGGCAGCGACAGCAGCGGGCTGGCGGATGAATGTCGCAGCATGGGGCCAGCCTACGACCAGGGGGTGCGGGCGCTAGCTGTCGCCCTGGGTGGGCCGGGCCCCCGGGGCGGACTGCGCCGGCCGGGCACCCTGGGCGGGCCGGGCCGCCTTGGCCGCGCAGCCCTTGCACCGTCCGAAGATCGCGAAGTGCTTCATGTCCGTCTCGAAGCCGAACTGCTTGCGGAGCGTGGCGGCGAACGGCTCGGCGACCGAGAGGTCGGCCTCGATGACGTCGGTGCAGTCCCGGCACACCAGGTGGATGTGGTGGTGCCGGTCGGCGAGGTGGTACGTCGGCGCGCCGTGCCCGAGGTGGGCGTGGCTGACCAGGTCCAGCTCCTCCAGCAGCTCCAGGGTGCGGTAGACGGTGGAGATGTTGATGCCGCCCGCGGTCTTGCGCACCTCGTTGAGGATGTCGTCGGGGGTGGCGTGCTCCAGTCTGTCCACCGCCTCCAGCACCAGTTGCCGCTGCGGGGTCAGGCGGTATCCGCGCCTGCGGAGGTCGCTCTGCCAGTCGGTGGTCACCACACGGCCAGTGTAGGAGGGCGGTCAGTCCGTGTGCACGCCCCGCAGATAGCGGGCGAGGTCGCTGATGGCGGTGGGGTTGCGGGGGCTCTCGACGAGGTCGGCGTAGTCCATGACGTAGATCCGGTGGTGCCTGATCGCGGAGACGTTCGCGAGCGGGGCGTAGGACTCCAGGAACGCCTTCTTCTGCGCGGCGGAGGTCTCGCCGTAGTTGTTGACGACGATGACGTCGGGGTCGCGGGCGACGACGGTCTCCCAGCCGACGGTGGTCCACGAGTCGTTGAGGTCCTTCATGACGTGGTCGCCGCCGGCCTTGGTGATGATGTCGTGCGGTCCGGCGTACCTGCCGGCGGTCAGCGGCTTGTCGCGGCCGTCGTCGTAGAGGAAGACGGAGGGGCGGTCGGCGGGGGCGGGGGCCTTCGCGGCGGCCTCGGCGACCTGCGCCCGGTACCGCGCGATCAGGGCGTCGGCGCGGTCCTCCACGTGGAAGAGCCTGCCGAGCGCCGCCAGGTCGGTGTAGAGCGCCTCCAGGGGCGGCAGCACCCCACGGGCGCTTGCGGCGGGGCCCTTGCGGCAGGACTCGGTCAGGACGTAGCTGTCGATGCCGACCTTCTTGAGGGCGGCGGGGGTGAGGCCGTTGCCCTCGCCGAAGCCGTAGTTCCAGCCGGCGAAGACCAGGTCGGCCCTGGCGTCCAGGGCCATCTCCTTGGTGATGGCCTTCTTGGACAGCCAGGGGACCTTGTCGTACGCGGCCTTCCACGGGACGGCGCTGAGATCGCCCTTGTCGTCGGGCATGACGTAGCCGGCCATCCGGTCCTCCAGGCCGAGCGCGAACATGATCTCGGTGATGCCGACGTCGTTGGTGACGACCCGGCGCGGCGCGCGGGAATAGGTCGTCCGCGTACCGCAGTTGGTGAGGGTGACGGGGTGGTCGTCCGAGGTGCGGTGGGTTGCGGCGCCGGTGTCGGGGGCCACGTGCGCCCCGCAGCCGGTGAGCGCGAGGGCGAGGACGGCGAGCAGGGCGGCGGGGCGGCGGACGTGCATGGCGCTCCTCATGACGGGGGCGGGGACGGGGGCGTGTCCAGGCGGTCGAACAGCAGCTGGAGCGCGCCCGATTCGGGATGGCGTACGCGATGGGCGCGCACGCCGAACACGTCGGCCAGCAGCTCCGGCGTGAGGACGTCGTACGGCGTTCCGGAGGCGGCGATCCGCCCGCCGGCGATGACGTGGAGCTCGTCGCAGTGCACGGCGGCCAGGTTGAGGTCGTGCAGCGCGGTCAGCACGGTCGGCCGTTCCGCGGGCTCGGTCGGGGAGCCACCGCCGCCGCGGACGAGCGCCAGGATCTCCAACTGCTGGGCGATGTCGAGGTGGTTGGTGGGTTCGTCGAGGACGAGCACCCGCGGTTCCTGGGCGAGCGCACGGGCGATCAGCACCCGCTGCTTCTCGCCGCCGGAGAGGCTGAGGAAGCCGCGGTCCGCCAGGTGGGCCGCGCCGACCCGGGACAGCGCACGTGCGCAGATCCCGGTGTCCGCGGCGCTCGCCCGGCCCGAGCCGCGCTGGTGCGGCAGCCGTCCCATCGCGACGACCTCGGCTGCGGTGAAGTCGAAGTCGGTGCCTGCCTCTTGGGGGAGCGCGGCCAGCAGCCGGGCGCCCTCGCGGGCGGTCATGGCGTGCAGATCGCGGCCGTCCAGCCGTACGGTCCCGGCCGTCGGGCGCAGCGCCCGGTAGACGCAGCGCAACAGGGTCGACTTCCCGCTGCCGTTGGGGCCGACGAGCCCGATGAGCCGGCCGCTGGCGGCGCTGAGCGTGATGTCGTGGACCAGGCGCCGCCCGGCCACCTCCACGGACAGGCCGGTGATGTCGATCCGCATCAGGCGCCGCCTCCGAAGGAGTAGCCGCGCCGCCGCATCAGCAGCACGAAGCAGGGCACGCCGATGACGGCGGTGATGACGCCGACGGGCAGTTCCACGGGCGCCAGCAGCACCCGCGAGAGCAGGTCGACCCACACCAGCAGCACCGCGCCGAGCAGCGGGGCGACGGCCAGCACCCGGCGGTGGTCGGCGCCGACCAGCATCCGGGCCACATGCGGCACCATCAGCCCGACGAAGCCGATCGCGCCGCTGACCGCGACCACCGCGCCGGTGACCGCGGCGGCCACCACGAACAGTTCGCGGCGCAGCCGCCCGGCGTCCACGCCCAGGGCGGCGGCGGTCTCGTCGCCCATGGCCAGCGCGTTCAGCCGGCCCGCGGAGAGCGAGAGGTGGGCCAGTGCCGCGGCGAGGGCGACCGCGGCGATCGGCACCGAGCCCCAGCCGGCCCCGCTCAGGCTGCCGAGCAGCCACATCATCGCCGAGCGGGCCGCCTCGCCGCGGTCGGCGGTGAACACCATCAGCGTGGTGATCGCGGAGAAGCCGTAGTACATCGCGGTGCCGGTGAGCACCAGCCGCAGCGGGGTCAGCCCGTGGGCCGTACGGGCGGCGGCGTAGACCAGGGCCATGGCGACCAGCGCGGAGACGAAGGCCGACACGGACAGCGCCCAGACGCCGAGTGCGGCCAGCGCCCCGAAGAGGAGGACGGCGTTGGCGCCGACCGCCGCGCCGGAGGAGATGCCGAGGACGAAGGGGTCGGCGAGGGCGTTGCGGACCAGTGCCTGGACGGCGACGCCGATGGCGGCGAGGCCGGCGCCGACGACGGCGGCGAGCACGGCACGGGGGAAGCGCAGCTCCCAGACGATGGTGTACGCGGCGACCTCGTCGGGCCGGATGGTGCCGCCGGTCAGCCCGGCGCCCAGGTAGCGCAGGACCTGCGGCCAGCCGACGCCGGCCGCGCCGAGGCCGACCCCGCAGAGGACGGAGCCGAGGAGGACGACGACGAGGGCGGCCACCAGAGGGGTGGTACGGGCGGGTGGTGCCAAGGGGCGCACGCTTCCGGCTCGGGCCGTGCGTACGGAAGACCCGTACGGGAAGGAGCGGCGGCCCGGAGCGCGAGGCGGGGCGGCGTCCCCTCGCAGTCCACGGCGAGTTGTCAGGATCCTGCGCCGCCGCGGGCGATCGGGCTTGCGGAAGGGGCTTCCGTTTACCGTTGCGGGTCAGCGCCGGATTCTCACCGGACTTCCCCCGCGGGGCGCGTCAAACAGGGTGGTGCCGGTCAGCCCTCGTAGGGCGTGCCGTCGGGGCGGAAGAAGGAGACCCCGTCCGGCAGGTCGTCGGGCAGGCTCTCGGCCCACTCCTGGAGGCCGGTGACCTTCTTGAGGTGCGCGGACATGTACGGGCGCAGCGGCACGTCCGGGGTGGCCTTCTCGCCGACCCACATCAGGTCGCTGTTGACGTAGCCGTAGAGCCGCTTGCCGCCGCTGTACGGGCCGGCGGCGGCGGTGCGCGCGACGGCGTCGGTGGCCAGGTCGATCTGCGGCTTCTTGTCGGCGAGCTCGCCGTACCAGACCTCGGCCACGCCCTGGTCGCGGATCATCACGACCTCGACCTTGCGGTCCGCGTCGATGCGCCAGAAGCCGGTCTCGCTCTCCAGGGGGCGGACCTTCTTGCCCTCGCTGTCGAGCACCCAGCTGTGCGAGGTGTATTCGAGGAAGTCGCGGCCGTCGTGGGTGAAGATGACCTCCTGGCCGAAGTTGCACTTCTCGGCGCCGGGGAAGTCGGAGACGCCTGCGCCCTCCCAGCGACCGAGGAGGAAGACCAGCGGCACGAGGGACGGGTTCAGGTCGGACGGGATCTCGATCATCAGCTCAGGCGATCTAGTAGGGGATCGGCAGGAGCGCGCGGGGCGCTCCCATGAAGGGCGGGGTGGCCGGTCGGTCAGCGCTGGCCCTGGTACAGCTTCTTCCAGGTCAGGCCGGCGAAGGCGATCACGCCGACGGCGACCAGGACGAGCAGGGTGGTGAAGACTGCCTCAAGCACGAGCGCGCTCCTTGGGCGGAGTGACGTAATACGGACCGCCTGCGAGTCTAGTCGGCGCCGCTGACGGCGGCGCTGTGAGGTCCACCGCGCCGCGGTGCGGCCCGGCGACCGGCTCGCCCCTACTCTTTCCCCATGGCGAAGAAGCTCGTGATCAAGGTGACGGCGGGTGCGGACGCGCCCGAGCGGTGCTCGCAGGCGTTCACGGTGGCGGCGGTGGCGGTGGCCAGCGGTGTCGAGGTGTCGCTGTGGCTGACCGGGGAGTCGGTGTGGTTCGCGCTGCCGGGGAGGGCGGCGGAGTTCGAGCTGCCGCACGCCGCGCCGCTGCCGGAGCTGATCGACGGGATCCGGGCGGGCGGCGGGGCGATCACCGTCTGCACGCAGTGCGCGGCCCGGCGCGGCATCGAGCAGAAGGACCTGATCGAGGGGGCGGGGATCTCGGGCGCCCAGGTCTTCGTCAGCGAGATCATGCCGGATGGCGTCCAGGCGCTGGTCTACTGAGCCGGTCGCCGGTCGCCGGTCGCCGGTCTGCCGGGCCTGCGCCCGGCCCGGCGTCCAGCGCCGCCGCACCTACTGCTGCCGGCGCTGCTGGTCGTCCCGGTCGTCCAGCTCGCGCCACCAGCGGTCGGACTCCGCGTCGCCGCACTCGTCCCACCAGCGCTCGCCGGGCTCCCGGCGGTTGCCGACGACCGCGGCGACGGGCGGGATGACCATGGCGACCAGGCACATCGCCACCGCGGCCGGCACCGACCACAGCCGCACCACGCTCCAGGCCAGCACGAACAGCACCAGGCAGACGCCCATCATCACGAAGTACCTGCGATGGCGGCGCTGCGGTGCGCTCAGCGGGTGGTGCGCATGCGCGTACATACGTCCACGGTAAGTCCGCGGCGGCCCGGAATGAAGCCCGGGAAGCCCGGCAAGCCGGGGAAGCCCGCGAAGCCGTCCGGGAACCCGTCCCGGGACGGCGCGGAGGGCCGCACCCCCAGCCAAGGCGTCCAAACCCCTGGGGTGCGGCCCTCCGGCCGTGCGGATCCGTGGACCGGATCCGCACTCGCGTGCCGTCAGACGGCGATGGCGACCTCCGCCAGTCCGCCCTTCTGGGCGACGACCTTACGGTCCGCGGTGCCGCCCGGGACGAGGGCCCGCACGGTCCACGTGCCCTCGGCCGCGTAGAAGCGGAACTGTCCGGTCGCGGAGGTGGGGACCTCGGCGGTGAACTCGCCGGTGCTGTCCAGGAGTCGGACGTAACCGGTGACGGGCTCGCCGTCGCGGGTCACGCTGCCCTGGATCGTGGTCTCACCGGGCTTGATCGTCGAGGCGTCGGGGCCGCCGGCCTGTGCTCCACACATAGGGGTACTTCCTTGAGGGGTAGGGAGAAAGCTCTCGGTTACTTGTTGGCGCCGAGCTCGATCGGGACGCCGACCAGCGAGCCGTACTCGGTCCAGGAGCCGTCGTAGTTCTTGACGTTGCTCTGGCCGAGCAGCTCGTGCAGCACGAACCAGGTGAGCGCGGACCGCTCACCGATGCGGCAGTAGGCGATGGTGTCCTTCGCGAGGTCGACGGACTCCTCCTCGTAGAGGGCCTTCAGCTCCTCGTCGGACTTGAAGGTGCCGTCGTCGTTGGCGTTCTTCGACCACGGGATGTTGCGGGCGCTGGGCACGTGGCCGGGGCGCTGCGACTGCTCCTGCGGGAGGTGGGCGGGGGCGAGCAGCTTGCCGCTGAACTCGTCGGGCGAGCGGACGTCGACCAGGTTCTTGGCGCCGATCGCGGCGACCACGTCGTCACGGAAGGCGCGGATCGAGGTGTCCTGGGCCTTGGCCTGGTACTCGGTGGCGGGGCGCTTGGGCACCTGCGCGCCGTCGACCAGGTCGCGGGAGTCCAGCTCCCACTTCTTGCGTCCGCCGTCGAGCAGCTTGACGCTGTCGTGGCCGTAGAGCTTGAAGTACCAGTAGGCGTAGGACGCGAACCAGTTGTTGTTGCCGCCGTAGAGGATGACGGTGTCGTCGTTGGCGATGCCCTTCGCGGACAGCAGCTTCTCGAAGCCGGCCTGGTCCACGAAGTCGCGGCGCACCGGGTCCTGGAGGTCCTGCTTCCAGTCGATCCGGACGGCGTTCTTGATGTGGTTCTTCTCGTAGGCCGAGGTGTCCTCGTCGACCTCGACGATGACGACCTTGGGGTCGTCGATGTGGGCCTCGACCCAGTCGGCGTCTACGAGGACGTCGCTACGGCTCATGTTCTTCTCCTCCGGGGCAGTTGCGGGGGGCGGGTTTGAGGGGTGGGCACGGGTACTCCGAGGGAGCGCGGCGTGCCCGAAGGCACGCGGCACTGCGCGGGGGAACTCGTGAGGGGGACGGCCTCAGGGGGCGGGCCGTCCGGCTGACGACGGGAGCGGACGGCCCGTCAGACAGGGCGACAGAGCATGGCGGCGACACGGCACAGGTCGACTGCCCGCCGCTTCGTGAGTACCGCTTGTCCCCGTGGACGGAGACCGCTCAATGCGCTCTGCATGCCACCGATCGTAGGGACGGAGAGCCGGGCATGTCACCGGTGTGTCAAATGGCGAGACGTGATTGTCCGCGATGTGGGATACGTGCGCCCCGGGCGCGGGCGCGCACCGCCGCGCGGGGCGTCGGTGCAGGTGGGGGTCTGGCCTGCGGACCGGGGTGTCTCAGGGTGTGGACGGGTGGCGGTCCGGTGGGGCGGTCCGCCACCCGTACGGGCAGGTCAGCCGGTGAGCTTGACGTTGCTGCCGGACGCGGTGACCGTGATGCCCTGCGCGGTCGTGGTCACCTTGTCGAGCTTCAGGTTGCCGGGCAGCTGGTCCAGCTTCCAGGCGTGGTCGGTCTGTGCGCGGACCGACGTCTCGCAGCCGGGGATGGCCCGGCACATCGCCGGGATGCCGTCGGCGCGCACCTGGACGGAGTCGCCGTGGACGATGTCGATCGAGCCGGTGACGTCCAGCGAGCTGAGGATCGGGAGGTTGGGCGAGATCTTGACCTGGGCGCGGCCGTTCTTCTCACCGCCGTAGCCGATCTTGACGCCGCCGCCCGCCGCGTTGGTCAGGTCCGCGAAGCTGATCTCGGCGGTGGCGGTGGCCGAGCCGGCGCTCTCGATGGAGGAGTAGTCACTGGTCAGCGTGACGTCGTGGAACTGCGCCGACAGGTGCTTGAGGGTCAGCGTGCGGCCCTCGGACTTGGCCGCGAGGTGGTCGAGGTCGGCGTCGACCTCCTGGAGGTTGCGGCTCGCGACCTGGGTCAGGAACGGGAAGCCCTTGATGGAGACGTCGGGGGTCGAGGAGATCCCCTGCATGCTGCGGAGCTTGTCCGCGGCCTTGCCCTCGGCGAAATTGACCGCGAGGCGGTCGGCGGCCACGAACAGCCCCCCGAATATGACGACGAGGACCAGCAGCACCTTCAGTGCGCGCATCGAACCACTACCCCACATATGACAGTTGGGCCGGGTGTCGCCCCCGGCCGTTGCGTCTACTCCTTATACGCAGACCCCCCCCGGCCCGCGTTCCCGGGAACCCTAGACGACCCGTCCGGGGCAACGGGAGCGGCGGCCGTGCCGAGCGCGGAATCATGCGCTCGGCACGGCCGCCGGGGTGTGCGCGGGGCACGGGTCCCACGGGCCGCCGTACGGCTCGGGGTCACCCCAGGGCGCGCCCCAGGACGTACACCGCGGGTGCCGCGAGGGCCAGCGGCAGGGCGACGCCGGCCGTCATGTGGACGAAGCGGGACGGGTAGTCGTAGCTGGCCACCCGCAGGCCGATCAGGGCGCAGCCGCCGGCCGCCAGGCCCAGCACGGCGCCGGACGGCCCCAACCCGGTCAGCTGCCCGGCCGCGATACCGGCGCCGGCCGCGGCCAGCAGGGCGATGACGAGGGACAGCACGGAGGGCAGCGGCACCGCCCGGGCGAGGGTCGCCAGCGCGACCGCGGCGGCGCCGACCACCACCGCGTCCGCATCGGCGGCCAGCTGGCCGGAGGCGAGCACCGCCAGCGCGGACGAGGTCAGGCCCGCGGTGAGCGCGTACATCCGCTCGTCCGCGCTGCCGCGGTTGCGCAGCTGGAGGACGAGCACCAGCAGGCACCACACGCCGAGCGTGCCGAGGGCCACCAGCGGCGCGTCCTCATGGGGCGTCGCCAGCAGCGCGATATCGGTGGTCACACCGCCGAGGAAGGCCAGTGCGATGCCCTGGCGGGCGGGCCACATGCCGTTCAGCCGGAACCAGCCGGCGGCGGTGACGGCCTGGAGCAGCACCACCGGCACGCAGAGGACCGGGCGGGCGACCGGCGCGGCCACCGCGATCAGCAGCGCGAGCAGGGCGGTCAGCGCGGCCGGCTGGATGCCGGGCGGGATGATCGGCGAGCGGCCCTCGGCGCGGGCGATCTGGTTGGGCTTGAGCGGCGCGGTGGTGACCGGCGCCGAATCGCGGGCGGTGGCGGCGGCCGGTGCGGGCCCGGCCGGTGGCATGGCGGCGGTGGCCGTGGTCTGGTGCTGGGCCGGGAGCTGCGCGGCGTAGGCGTCCTGCCCGTAGGCGGCGTGGTGCGGCTGCGCGTACGGGTCGGGGCTGCCGTATCCGTAGGGCTGCTGCGGCTGGTGCTGCGGCTGCTGCGGCTGCTGGACGTAGGCGTCGTACGGCTGCTGCCCGTACGGGTCGCCGTAGATCCGCTGCGGGTCGTACCCGGGGTGCGGTGACGGGGGAGCGTAGCGGGAGGTGTCGCCGGGCTGCGGCGGCGTTGGGGGGTGGTGGTCGGGTGACGGGGGAGCGTAGCGGGAGGTGTCGCCGTGCAACGGCGGCGTTGAGGGGTGGTGGTCGGGTGACGGGTGGGCGTATGGGTCGTAGGGGTGCTGTTCGGGGTGCTGCGGCTGGTTGTCGCTCATGATCGGGTGCTCATCCTCCGGCGAACGGCGGCAGGACCTCGACGGTGCCGCCCTGGGCCAGCGGCACGTCCGCGTGGTCGCGGGTGCCGACCTGAACGCCGTCCACCAGGAAGGAGCAGCGCAGCAGTACGCGCGCGAACTCCGGGTTCGCGGCATGCGCGGTCCGTGCCGCGTCCAGCGCCTCGGCGAGCGTCGCCGCCGCATACGGCTCCTCGGCCGTGCCGGCGGCGGCCTTGGCCGCGGCCCAGTAGCGCACGGTGCCAGTTGTTGTCACGGCGGCCTCTTCGTGTCGGGGGCTCTTGCCGCCTCCATGATGGCCTACGCGGCGGGCGGTCCGGTTCCGGGCAAGTTCCGGCAAAGGCCGTCGGCGGATGGCGGCGTTTCCGGCACGCATCGGAGAAATTCGGTTGCCGAGGGCAAGTGTTCGCATAAGCTCCCGGATGTGTTGGTCCGACTCGCGCGGGCGCATCTGCGGCCCTACAGGCGCTCGATATCCCTGATCGTCCTGCTCCAGCTGATCCAGACGCTGGCGACCCTCTATCTGCCCACCCTCAACGCCGACGTCATCGACAACGGTGTCGTCAAGGGCGACACCGGCTATATCTTCCGCGTCGGCGGATTCATGATCGCCGTGACGGCGCTGCAGGTCGTGTGCGCCATCGCGGCGGTCTACTTCGGTGCCCGTACGGCCATGGGGCTCGGCCGGGACGTCCGGGCCGCGATCTTCGACCAGGTGCAGTCCTTCTCCGCGCGGGAGGTGGGCACGTTCGGCGCTCCGTCGCTGATCACCCGCACCACCAATGACGTCCAGCAGGTGCAGATGCTGGTGCTGATGACCTTCACGATGATGGTCTCGGCGCCGATCATGTGCGTCGGCGGCATCCTCATGGCGCTCAACCAGGACGTGCCGCTGTCGGCCCTCCTCCTGGTCATCGTCCCGGTCCTCGGAATCCTCGTCTCACTGATCGTGCGCCGGATGCGTCCGCTGTTCCGCGGCGTGCAGACGCGCATCGACACCGTCAACCGCGTGCTGCGCGAGCAGATCACCGGTATCCGCGTCATCCGCGCCTTCGTCCGCGACCGGCACGAGCGCGAGCGGTTCGCCGCCGCCAACACCGATCTGTACGACGTGTCGCTCCGCGCCGGGCGGCTGATGTCGATGATGTTCCCGTTGGTCATGCTGATCGTGAACCTCTCCAGCGTGGCCGTGGTGTGGTTCGGCGGACTGCGCATCGACGGCGGCGAGATGCACATCGGCGCGCTGACCGCGTTCCTCAGCTACCTGATGTACATCCTGATGTCGATCATGATGGCGACGTTCATGGTGATGATGCTGCCGCGCGCGGAGGTCTGCGCCGAGCGCATCCAGGAGGTGCTGGGCACCGACTCCAGCGTCATCCCGCCCGCGAACCCGGTCACCGCGGTGCGCCGGCACGGCGAACTGGAGCTGCGCAACGTCGAGTTCCGCTTCCCCGGCGCCGAGCAGCCGGTGCTCAGGGACGTCTCCCTGGTCGCCCGCCCCGGTGAGACCACCGCCGTCATCGGTTCGACCGGCTCCGGCAAGTCGACCCTCCTCGGGCTCGTGCCGCGGCTGTTCGACGCGACCGGCGGCACGGTCCTGGTCGACGGCGAGGACGTCCGGACCCTGGACCAGGAGACGCTGGCCGACCTCATCGGCCTGGTCCCGCAGAAGCCGTACCTCTTCTCCGGGACGGTCGCGAGCAATCTGCGGTACGGCAATCCGGAGGCCACCGACGACGAGCTGTGGCACGCGCTGGAGACCGCCCAGGCCCGCGACTTCGTCGAGCGGATGGACGGCGGGCTGGACGCGGCCATCGCACAGGGCGGCTCCAACGTCTCCGGCGGCCAGCGGCAGCGACTGGCCATCGCACGGGCACTGGTCCGCAAGCCGGAGATCTACCTCTTCGACGACTCCTTCTCCGCGCTGGACTACGCCACGGACGCCGCCCTGCGCGCCGCGCTGTCCCGTGAGACGGACCGGGCCACCGTGGTGATCGTCGCCCAGCGCGTCGCGACGATCCGCGGCGCCGACCGGATCGTGGTCCTCGACGAGGGCCGGATCGTCGGCACCGGCACCCACGCCGAGCTGATGGCCGGCAACGAGACCTACCGGGAGATCGTGCTCTCCCAGCTCACCGAGCAGGAGGCGGCGTGACCACCGCGGACAAGAGAGCGGCCGGTACGGAGACGGCCGCGGAGAGGGCTCCCGCGGCGGCGCCCGAGGCCCCGGCGTCGGCCCCCCGGCGCGGCCCGGCCCCCGGCGGGGGCCCGATGGCCCGCATGATGGGCGGCCCGATCGACAAGTCCCTCAACTTCAAGGGCTCCGGCAAGCGGCTGCTGGCCCAGATGCGGCCGGAGCGCGGCCTCATCACCGTCGCGCTGCTGCTGGGCGTCCTGAGCGTGGCGCTGACGGTCGTCGGGCCCAAGGTCCTCGGCCGGGCCACCGACCTGATCATGGCGGGCATCGTGGGCCGCCAGCTGCCGGCCGGCATCACCAAGGCGCAGGCCGTCGACCAGCTGCGGGCGCACGGTCAGGGCGGGCTCGCCGACATGCTCGGCACGATGCCGGTGGTCCCCGGCCACGGCATCGACTTCGGCACCGTCGGCACGGTCCTGCTCTGGGTCACGCTGATCTACGTCGGCTCGTCCGCCTTCGGCTTCGTCCAGGCCCGGATCGCCGCCCTACTCGCGCAGCGCACCGTCTTCCGGCTGCGCGAGCAGGTCGAGGAGAAGCTGGCCCGGCTGCCGCTGAGCTACTTCGACAAGCAGCAGCGCGGCGAGGTGCTCTCCCGCGCGACCAACGATATCGACAACGTGCAGCAGACGCTCCAGCAGACCCTCAGCCAGATCGTGGTGTCGGTGCTGACGATCCTGGGCGTGCTGGTCATGATGTTCTGGATCTCGCCGCTGCTGGCGCTGGTCGCGCTGGTGACCGTGCCGGTCTCGGTCGTGGTTGCCGCCAAGATCGGCAAGCGGGCGCAGCCGCAGTTCGTCCAGCAGTGGATGACGACCGGCAAGCTCAACGCGCACATCGAGGAGATGTACACCGGCCACTCGCTGGTCAAGGTCTTCGGCCGCCAGCGGGAGTCCGCCGAGCTGTTCCGCGAGCAGAACGAGGCGCTCTACGCGGCCGGGTTCAAGGCCCAGTTCATCTCCGGGATCATCCAGCCCGCGATGATGTTCATCGGGAACCTCAACTACGTCCTGGTGGCGGTGGTCGGCGGTCTCCGCGTCGCCTCCGGCGCGCTGTCCATCGGTGACGTGCAGGCGTTCATCCAGTACTCCCGCCAGTTCAGCCAGCCGCTGACCCAGGTCGCCTCGATGGCCAACCTCGTCCAGTCCTGTGTCGCCTCCGCCGAGCGGATCTTCGAACTCCTCGACGCCCCGGAGCAGGCCCCGGACCCGGAGCGGCCGGTCCGCCCCGACGAGGTCAGGGGCCGGGTCGCCTTCGAGGACGTGTCCTTCCGCTACGACGAGAACAAGCCGCTCATCGACGGCCTCTCACTGGCCGTCCACCCCGGCCAGACCGTCGCGATCGTCGGCCCGACCGGCGCGGGCAAGACCACCCTGGTCAACCTGCTGATGCGGTTCTACGAGGTCAGCGGCGGCCGGATCACCCTGGACGGCGTCGACGTCGCCGGGATGTCCCGCGAGGAGCTGCGCGGCAACATCGGCATGGTCCTCCAGGACACCTGGCTGTTCGGTGGCACCATCGCCGAGAACATCGCCTACGGCGCCCCCGAGGGCACCTCCCGCGACAAGGTCGTCGAGGCCGCCCGGGCCACCCACGTCGACCGGTTCGTCCGCACCCTGCCCGACGGCTACGACACCGTCATCGACGAGGAGGGCGGCAACGTCTCGGCCGGTGAGAAGCAGCTGATCACCATCGCGCGGGCGTTCCTCGCCGAGCCGGCCATCCTCGTCCTGGACGAGGCCACCAGCTCGGTCGACACCCGCACCGAGGTCCTCATCCAGCACGCGATGGCCCAACTCCGCACCGGCCGCACCAGCTTCGTCATCGCACACCGGCTCTCCACCATCCGCGACGCGGACGTCATCCTGGTGATGGAGAACGGCGCGATCGTCGAACAGGGCTCGCACGACGCCCTGCTGGCGGCCGACGGCGCCTACGCCCGGCTGTACGCGGCGCAGTTCGCGGAGGCGGTGGCGGAGACCGAGTGACCCGCGGCGGCCTGTGCGCCGCCGCCCGCCGTGCGTGCGATCGCCGCCGACCCCCGCCGGGTCGGCGGCGATCGCCGTATCCGGCGGCCCGGCCGGGCGGTATTCCGGTACGCACCGCCCCGGTCCGCGGGCCGGCTCAGCCGGTGTGCGCCGCCACCCGGGCGCCGATCCGGCCCAGCAGCGCGGCGTCCGCCGCGTTCTCCGCGTGCCCGAAGCCCCGCTCGATCCACAGCTCGGCGGTGGCGGGGTCGGCGGCGGCCGGCAGCATACGGGGATGGTCGAGGGGGAAGTACGGGGCGCGGTCGCCGTGGACGAGGAGGAGGGGGTGGGCGCGATCAGTGGGACGGCCCCGGTGGGGGAGAGCGGGACCGGGTACCAGTCCTCGGGGTGGATCCTGGTGCGCAGGCCGAGGCGGGAGACCAGGCGGCCGGAGACGGGGGTGCCCCCTGCTCCTTGAGAGCTTGGGGGAAGGTGACGACCCAGTGGAGCCGGCGCATGGCCGCGGTGCCCTGGTAGTACCAGCGGGCGGGGGCGCTGACGGCGACGACTGCATCGGGGCGCGCAACCGTGCGCTCCCCGTGCTCCCCCTGGCCGGAAACCGCCCCCTGCCGCCCGTACAGCGCGGCCTGCCGCAGGGCGACCGAGCCGCCGCCCGTCGCCCGACCACCGCCCCCCGTGGAGGGGCTGTCGCCCCGCCCGCTGCACTCAAGAACCGACGGTGGCGACCTGGCGGTGGCCCAGGGCGCGGGCCCAGCGGGCCGCGGCGGCCAGGTCCAGCACCTCCCGGTCGCCGACGCTGGAGCGTCTGTCGGAGCCGCCGTGGCCTCGGAAGGAGAACGTGATCACGTCCGCATGCTGGGAAAGAGCGGCCGCGGCGCGACGCGGTGCGGGTTTTTCCAGGGAGCCGGTGAAGCCGTGCGCCAGGACACTCGCGAGGTCGCCGGCGGGCGCCGCGGCGGGCTCACGGGGCGCTTCCGCAGGGGCCGTTCGGGGGGTGTGGACGGCTTCGATCCGCACGCCGTCGTCCGTCAACAATGCCGCGTGGTGACCACTCGAAGTGATCGACGGAACACAAGAACGTGCAAAATCGGCCTCGGGTCCGCAAGTCATGTGAGCTATTCTGCTGGGCAAGAAGGATCCGGGCAGCGTCGCCCCCGGGTCCTTTTGTGCTTTCACACACGCGAACCGTGTGACCGGAAGCACCCCGTACGAAGCAGAGCCGCAGACTCCCCCGGCCGGGCCGGGTGGTGCCCCCGTCGCAGGGACCGAGGAGGAACCAGACGTCATGGGCAAGCGAAGCGCGCAGGACACTGAGCCGCACAGGATGAAGCTCGCCGGAAACCGGGTAGGTGGTCGGAAGTGAGTTCGCTTCTGCTGCTGACCAACGCACTCCAGCCGTCGACGGAGGTGCTTCCGGCGCTCGGCCTGCTGCTGCACAGCGTCCGGGTCGCCCCCGCCGAGGGCCCGGCCCTGATCGACACCCCCGGGGCCGACGTCATACTGATCGACGGCCGCCGCGATCTTCCGCATGTGCGGTCCCTGTGCCAGCTGCTGCGGTCCACGGGCCCGGGCTGTCCGCTGGTGCTGGTGGTGACGGAGGGCGGGCTCGCCGCCGTCACAGCCGACTGGGGCGTCGACGACGTGATGCTCGACACGGCGGGCCCCGCCGAGGTGGAGGCGCGGCTGCGGCTGGCGATGGGCCGCCAGCAGATCACCACCGACAACGGCCCGACGGAGATCCGCAACGGCGATCTCTCGGTGGACGAGGCCACCTACAGCGCCAAGCTGAAGGGCCGCGTGCTGGACCTGACCTTCAAGGAGTTCGAGCTGCTGAAGTACCTGGCGCAGCACCCGGGCCGGGTCTTCACCCGCGCCCAGCTCCTCCAGGAGGTCTGGGGCTACGACTACTTCGGCGGCACCCGCACGGTCGACGTGCACGTCCGGCGGCTGCGCGCCAAGCTCGGCCCCGAGCACGAGTCGCTGATCGGCACGGTCCGCAACGTCGGCTACCGCTTCGTCACGCCGGAGAAGGGGGAGCGGGCGGCGGCCGAGGCCAAGGCCAAGGACGGCGCCGCGCGGGCGGCCGAGGACGGCGGCGGGGAGACCGCCGCTGGTGACGGCGCTCCCACGGCGTCCGCGAGCGCGTCACGGCCGGGTACCGAATCCGGGTCCGCACAGCCTGCCCGCCGGTAGGACCACCCGCGTAGACTGCCGCGCGTGGCCAAGGTGACGCGGGATGACGTAGCAAAACTGGCGGGGACATCCACCGCCGTTGTCAGTTACGTCATCAACAACGGACCAAGGCCGGTCGCCCCGGCCACGCGCGAGCGGGTGCTCGCCGCCATCAAGGAGCTCGGCTACCGGCCCGACCGGGTCGCGCAGGCGATGGCGTCCCGGCGTACGGACCTCATAGGTCTGATCGTTCCGGACACCCGGCAGCCGTTCTTCGCGGAGATGGCGCACGCCGTCGAGCAGGCCGCCTCCGAGCGCGGAAAGATGGTGCTGGTCGGCAACGCCAACTACATCGACGAGCGCGAGGTCCACTATCTGCGCGCGTTCCTCGGGATGCGGGTCTCCGGCCTGATCCTGATCAGCCAGGGGCCCAGTGAGCACGCCGCCGCCGAGATCGACGCCTGGGACGCCCGGGTGGTGCTGCTGCACCGGCGGCCGGACGCCATCGACGACGTCGCGGTGATGACGGACGACATCTGGGGCGCGCAGCTGGCGACCCGGCATCTGCTGGAGCACGGCCATCCGTACGTGGCCTTCCTGGGCGGTACGGAGGAGACGCCGAAGTCCGGCGACCCGGTCACCGACCACGTGGAGGGCTGGCGGCGGGCCATGCTGGAGTCCGGGAAGTCGCCGGGGGGCCGCTACTTCGAGGCCCCGTACAACCGCTATGACGCCTACGAGGTCGCGCTGCGGGTGCTGGCCGGGCCGGACCGGCCGCCGGCCATCATGTGTGCCACCGACGACCAGGCGATCGGCGTGCTGCGGGCCGCCCGCGAGCTGCGGATCGACGTACCGGGCGAGCTGGCGGTCGCGGGCTTCGACGATGTGAAGGAGGCCGCGCTCACCGATCCGCCGCTGACCACGGTCGCCTCGGACCGGCAGGCGATGGCGCGGGCGGCGGTCGACCTGGTGCTGGACGACGGGCTGCGGGTGGTCGGCTCGCGCCGGGAGCGGCTGCGGCAGTTCCCCTCGCGGCTGGTCGTCCGGCGGTCCTGCGGCTGCGGGAGCTGAGCGGGCCGGGCGCCGCCGAACGCGAACGGCCGACCGCACCGGGGGCGCCCTTATACCGGGCATACCGACTTCTGTTGGGTCTCTCAGGGCGTTCTCAGACGGTTCTCATGCAGCGCCCGCAGAGTCGTAGCCATGACCGAGAGCTACCGCCGCAGCGGCGATGAGATGCCCCAGGACCGGCCGTACGCATACGGCACCGAGTACGGCAGCACGCCCGGCGGCGCCCAGGGCGCCGACCAGGGCCGGATGTACGCCGGCGCCGCCGAGCCGGGCGCCGTACCGCCGCCCCCGCCGTACACCCCGGGGTACTCGGACGCGGGCGACGTCGGGGCGGCCGAGCCGCGGCGCCGGGCCCGCCGGCCGATCGCGCTGATCGCGGCGGTGGCGCTGGCCTCCGGTCTCATCGGCGGCGGCAGCGCGGCGCTGATAGCCGGCGCCACGCAGAACGGCGCCCAGTCCAGCGGCGTCTCCACCCCGCTGGTCAACGCCGGGCAGAACTCCGGCGGCGGCGTCGCCGGGGTCGCCAAGGCGGTCAGCCCGGCCATCGTGGAGATCCAGGCGCGGTCGGCGGGCGGCGAGTCCACCGGCTCGGGCGTGGTCATCACCGGCAGCGGCGAGATCATCACCAACAACCACGTGGTGTCCGGCGCCCGCAAGGTGACCGTCACCTTCAGCGACGGCAGCCGGAAGACCGCGACGGTCGTCGGTACCGACCCCGCCAAGGACCTGGCGCTGATCAAGGTCCAGGGCGCCAGCGGCCTGACCCACGCCACGCTCGGCGACTCCGGCAAGCTCGCGGTCGGCGACCCGGTGGTGGCGATCGGCTCGCCCGAGGGCCTGACCGGCTCGGTGACCAGCGGCATCGTCTCCGCGCTCAACCGCGATGTGACCGTCCCCAAGGAGAGCGGCCAGGGACAGGGACAGGGGCAGGGGCAGGGCGGCGGCTTCGGCGGCGGCCGGGGCGGCTGGCCGTTCGAGTTCGGCGGCAACCAGTACAACGGCGACACCGGCTCGTCCAAGACCTCGTACAAGGCGATACAGACCGACGCCGCGCTCAACCCCGGCAACTCCGGCGGTGCCCTGATCAACCTCCAGGGGCAGATCATCGGCATCAACTCGGCGATGTACTCCCCGAGTTCGTCGGACAGCAGCCAGGCGGGCAGCGTCGGCCTCGGCTTCGCCATACCGATCAACACCGTCAAGGCCGACCTGGCCTCCCTGCGCGGCGGCGGCAGCGGCGGCGGCAACAGCGGGGTCTGACCGGCGCCCCGCCGCGGGCGACGGTTGTCCACAGGCGCCTCCGCCGGTGCGGCATCCGTGCCAGGCTGAAGGTGAGGAAGGTCCAGCCGGTCCGCGACGCACCCCGAGGTAACCACGCACATGAGCCCCGCCGAGCACGGTGATCACCCCGCCCGCATCCTGATCGTCGACGACGAGCCCGCGGTCCGCGAGGCCCTGCAGCGCTCGCTCGCCTTCGAGGGGTACGGCACGGAGCAGGCGGTCGACGGCCTGGACGCGGTGGAGAAGGTCGCCGCGTACGACCCCGAACTGATCGTGCTGGACGTGCTCATGCCCCGGATGGACGGGCTCACGGCCGCCCGCCGGCTGCGGGCGAACGGGGTGACCGTACCGATCCTGATGCTGACCGCCCGGGACACCGTCGGCGACCGGGTCACCGGTCTGGACGCCGGCGCCGACGACTACCTGGTCAAGCCCTTCGAGCTGGACGAGCTGCTGGCCCGGATCCGCGCGCTGCTCCGCCGCAGCTCGTACGCGGCGGCGGCCGGCGCCACCCCGCCCGACGAGAGCGAGCTGCTGACCTTCGCCGACCTGCGGATGAACCTGGGCACCCGCGAGGTCGTCCGCGGCAGCCGACCCGTCGAGCTGACCCGCACCGAATTCACCCTCCTGGAGATGTTCCTGGCCCATCCGCGCCAGGTCCTCACCCGCGAACAGATCCTGAAAGCCGTATGGGGCTTCGACTTCGAACCGACCTCCAACTCCCTCGACGTGTACGTGATGTATCTGCGCCGCAAGACCGAAGCGGGTGGCGAGCCGCGGCTCGTCCACACCGTCCGGGGAGTCGGCTACGTCCTCCGCTTGGACGGCGGCGCGGAATGAGCACCACCGGCGAGCCGAACGGGCCGGCCGACACCCGCCGTTCCTGGGTCGGCCTGACCCGCTACCACCAACTGCCGCTCCGCTCCCGCCTGGCGCTGCTCACCGCGGTCGCGGTCGCCTTCGCGGTGGCCCTGTCGGCCGCCGCCTGCTGGCTGATCACCCGCGACCGGCTCACCGAGCAGCTCGACACGACGCTCAGCACCGTCGACGTGAACTCCGACTACGTCCAGGCGCTCAGCGCCCGCTGCGTCACCGGCACGCTGCCCAACGTCCGCTTCCAGCCCACCCCGTACACCATCCAGCTGGTCACCCCCTCCGGCTATGTCTGCACCTCGCCGGACAAGTGGCAGATCCCCGCCCAGCACAAGGACGAGGCGGTCGCCGACGGGCGGCTGGCCAGCGCCGTGCACACCACCAAGGACGTGAACGGCACCGAGATGCGGGTCTCGACCGTGCCCTACCGCGGGCCGGGCACCGACATCCAGGGCAACCACCTGGCGATCTCCGTGGCCGCGCCGATGGATCAGGTCACCGATCCGCTCTACCAGCTCGCGCTGGTGCTGCTGGTCGTCGCCGGGGTCGGGGTGCTGGGCGCCGCCACCGCGGGCCTGTGGGTGGCCCGCGCCGGCCTCAAGCCGGTGGACCGGCTGACCGACGCCGTCGAGCACGTCGCCCGCACGCAGGACCTGACCATCCGCATCCCCACGGACGGCGAGGACGAGATCGCCCGCCTCTCCCGGTCCTTCAACGCCATGACCGCCGCACTGGCCGCCTCCCGCGAACTCCAGCAGCAGCTGATCGCCGACGCCGGTCACGAACTCCGTACGCCGCTGACCTCCCTCCGCACCAACATCGACCTGTTGGAGCGCAGCGAACGCTCCGGCCGGCAGATCCCGGCGGCCGACAAGGCGGCCCTGCTGACGTCGGTCAAGGCCCAGATGGGCGAGCTGGCCGCCCTCATCGGCGACCTCCAGGTGCTCTCCCGCCCGCCCGAGAACGGTTTCGGCGCCCCCTCGGCGGCCGTCCGCGTCGTGGCGCTCCACGACACCGTCGGCTCCGCCCTCGAACGCGCCCGGCTGCGCGGCCCGTCGCTGACCATCACCGCCGACCTCGACCCCTGGTTCGTACGCGCCGAACCGGCCGCCCTGGAGCGCGCGGTGGTCAACCTCCTCGACAACGCGGTCAAGTTCAGCCCGTCCGGCGGCACGGTCGAGGTCCGGCTGAAGAGCGGCGCGCTGACGGTGCGCGACCACGGCCCGGGCATCCCCGAGGACGAACTCCCGCACGTCTTCGAGCGCTTCTGGCGCTCCCCCTCCGCCCGCAGCCTCCCCGGCAGCGGTCTGGGCCTGTCCATCGTGGCCCGCACGGCGGAACAGGCGGGCGGCGGCGTACGCCTGCGCAACGCACCGGGCGGCGGTACGGAGGCCCTGCTGACCATGCCGGGAGCGGCCACTCCGCCACCGGCGACACCGGGGGAGGAGCCGGGGGAGGAGCCGGGGGAGGCGCCGGGCGTGCCGGGGAAGGAGTAGCGGATCCGGGACCCGTCGGACGAGCCGGGACTCCTTCCGCGTTTCTTCTCCTTCGCCTACTGGGCCTTCTTCGGCTTCTTCGGCTTCTTCGCCGCATCGCCGAACGGCAGGTCCGACCCCGTCAGATCGACGTGGATACCGTCGCGTTCCACGGAGATGTTCCGCAGCCGGACATCGCCCGGTGTCTTCGGGAGCTGGAAGGAGAGCGACAGCCGGTCGGCGATCTGCGGCTTGGTCAGGCCGGTCAGCGCACCGAGCACCTTCGGGTCGA
This sequence comes from Streptomyces sp. YGL11-2, assembly GCF_050054615.1. NCBI lineage: Bacteria > Bacillati > Actinomycetota > Actinomycetes > Kitasatosporales > Streptomycetaceae > Streptomyces > Streptomyces sp. YGL11-2. Next base: position 36,373 of record NZ_JBNHIN010000029.1, on the reverse strand, counting down.
TCCCGACCTTCTGCAGCAGCCAGGGGTGATCCGTCACCACGTCGACGAGGTTGACCTGCATCAGCTGGTGGACGAAGCGCGGCGACCCGATCAGCTCGTGCAGCTTGTCATCGCTGCGCAGCGCCGCGTCGATGTAGTCCTTCGGGATGCCGATGCGTTCCGCGATGGCCGGAATGCCCAGCATCGCCTTCACCTTGGCGGCCTGCCGGCTGACCTCGGCGGCGGCCTTGGGGGTCAGCCGCAGCCCCTCGTCCTTTCCGGTACCCGGCCGGTAGACGGCGACATCGCCGATGTCGAGCTGCATCTGGCTGATGTCGGTGGAGACTCCCCGGTCACCGTTGCGCTCGATGCGTGCCTCGGCATGAACGCGCAAGGTGTGCCCCGCGATGGGCAGTTCCCCGACCGCCCGGACGCCGTTCGTGCCCATTCCGCTGAACTTCACCTGGGAGGCGCCGAGTTCGCGGTTCATGTCATCGAAGGCCAGCAGCACACTGCCGTGCATGGCCCCGATGGTGGCGCCCTTGATGTCGGTCGGCAGATCCCCGTCCAGCCGGATGTCCTTCGCGGTCGCCTCGACCTTCGCCAGCGAGACGCGGTCCGCGGCGACGTTCGGGATGATGACGTCCACCTGGTCCAGCCGCTTGTCCCACACCTGGGTGAGGAAGGGGAACCCCTTGATGTCGACTTCCGGCCTGGCCTGGAGGTGCAGCGCCTTCTTCACCTCCTCCTCGGCCTTGTTCTGCGCGTAGAGGACGGCGAACCGGTCGCCGAGGGTGAGGACTCCGGCGCACACCAGCAGCGCGACCAGCAGCTTGATGGTGCGCGGTACGGCCGCGAACCGGCTGATCCCGCGCTTCGTCCGGCGGTGGTTGGGCGGCGCCCACTCCTCGTCCTCGTCATCCACGCGCAGCCCCAGACCCAGCGGGTCGTCGCTCTCGTCACGCTCGTTGAGATACGACCGCCGGCGGGGCGCCGCCGCGTACTCCGCGGCGTGTTCGGGCTCCGGCTGCGGCTCCGGATCCGCGAGGGCGGCCAGATCTGCGTACGGATTGACCTTTTCCAGCTCTCTCGTGTCGCCCTGCGGGTCGTCCTGGCCGCCCGGCATACGGGAATTGAGGGACTGCTGACCGGCGGGTATCGGCGAGGGTGAAGCTATGCGTATGGGGGTTCGCATCAGCACATCCCACCATGAGCGGGACCCCGGAGCGCAAGTCTGACCCGTGGAATGTGAGATACGCGAAAGTTGTCCGGACGGCCTTGGCGAAAATTTACCGCGCTCCGGCACGCACCTGAACTAGCGTCAGCCCTCTGGGCGGCGTGGCACGCCACGCCCTGCCCGCTGATTCCTCAGGCCACTCCGGCCCCTCTGAATCCTTTGAAGGAGTCCCCATGATCGTGGTAACCGGAGCAACCGGCAACATCGGCCGCAGCCTTGTCGGCCGCCTCCTGGAGGAAGGGGCCGCCGTCCGCGCGCTGACCCGTGACCCGGCGCGGGCCGGACTCCCGGAGAGAGCCGAGGTGGTCCGCGCCGACCTCGGCGAGGAGACCGACCTCACCCCGCTGCTCACCGACGCCGACGCCCTCTTCCTCAACCTCGCGGCCGGCGGCGGCGAGGCCGCGACCCGGCTGATCGACGCCGCGGCCAAGGCCGGTGTCCGCCGTATCGTCCTCAACTCCTCCCTCTCGGTGACCGATACGCCCGCCGACGAGACAAACTTCATCGCCCGCAACCACGCCGCGCTGGAGCGCGCGGTACGCGACTCCGGCCTGGAGTGGACCTTCCTCCGCGGCGGCAACTACGCCACCAACGCGCTCAATTGGGCCTCGGCCATCCGCGAGTCGGGCGTGGTCCGCGACCCGCACCCGGGCGCCCAGGGCGTCCCCGTCCATGAGGCCGACCTCGCGGACGTCGCCGCCGTCGCCCTCCTGGACGACACCGGCACCCACCGGAACCAGACCTACCTGCTGACCGGGCCGGAGTCGCTCACCAACGCCCAGCAGGTCGCCGCCATCGGCGAGGCGATCGGCCGCCCGACCCGCGTGGAGCAGATCTCGGAGGACGAGGCCGCCGAGGCCATGTCCGGCCCCCACTTCCCGGTCGAAGCCGCCCGCGAACTCGTCCGCCTCTTCGGCCAGTCGGTCGACGCCCCCCTCTTCCCCGTCTCCGACGCCGTCGAACGCCTCACCGGCCACCCGGCCCGCCCCTTCGCCCGGTGGGCCCGGGACCACGCGGGGGACTTTTCCTGAGCGGACCTCTCCTGAGTGGACATCTCCTGATCGCCGCACAGGCTGTTGTCTGCCGGCCGCCGGGGCGGAGGCACCTGGCGGCCAGCAGACAGGGGGGTGGCGACTACGTCAGCCGACTGCGGTCGGCTCGCGTCCCGGCCCCGCAACGATGGCACCGGCACGGCGGGTAGGTCAGGCCGAGCACGTACGGGTCGGGTGGAGGTACGGACCTCCGCCGCCGCGGACGCGGCCTCGCACATCGGGGGCAGCGGTGACCTGACATCGGCATCTCCGGACGTGCCGAAAGCAGCAAGCGGCAGTCAGAGCCGGTCGCGACGGCAGCGATCGTCTCCAGGTCGGGACATGTCCAGGCCCGGGCACGTCCATGGACGTCAGGTGCCCGTCAATCCCGTATCCGGAACCCGTTAAAGATCCTTACCGGGCGCTCCGCTCCCCGGCGTACTGCTGAAGGCTTGTACGCGATCGACGAGGGGGAGTCGGATGAGTGGGCAATACGGTGTCGAGCCGACGGCGTTAACGGATCTGGCGGACAAGTTCGACCTGCAAGCGGAGGATCTGGCCGACCCGATCCATGCGTTCGCGGGGACATCGGCCGAGGTGGGAGAGGCGTTCGGTGCTCTCGGCGCCTGTGATGGCGCGATGGAGAAGTACCAGAAGTTGCTGGCCGGCACGCTGGAGGCGCTGAGTCACCTTCCCGAGGTGTTCACCGGCGACGCCGCCCGGCTGCGGATCAACGCGTCGAACTACCAGGACGCGGACCAGGTCGCCATCGGCCACCTCCAGTCCGCGGCCCGGGTCCAGGGGGCGTGACGTGAACATCAACGGCTGGATCGACGGCAAGGTCCTGGAGATCCTCCAGGCGTTCGGTGTGGAACTCCCCGGCGGCAACGGTGACACGCTCCGCTCGATCGCCCGGGCCTGGGACACCATGGGCACCGAACTGGCCCATCGCGTAAAGGCCATCGACACCGCCATCGACGCTGTGGACAAGCAGGGTTGGCACGGGGCGGCCCGTGACGCCTTCGAGAGGCACTGGCAGGACCAGAAGAAGAGCATCACCGACATCGCGAACAACTTCCACCATGTCGCCGACGGGTTGCGGGAGTTCGCGGACGAGATCGACAAGATCAACGAAGAGATCATCGACATCTGCGTCCAGACCGCGGAGATGGAGGTGCTCGGCGCCGCGCTGTCGGTCTTCACGGGATTCCTCTCCGACCTCGTCGCCAATACGGCGGTCGCCGCGAAGGTCGCCAAGATCGTGGACCTGGTCAAGTTGTTCACGTCGGCGGCGGAGAAGGTGGCGGCGCTGTTGGAGCGCTTCGGCATGATGAGCGCCAAGGGCGCAGAGGCGCTTTCCACGTTGGCCCGATTCGGCGCCAAGTTCCTCGCGAAGGGTGCGGAGAGCTTCGCGACGAACTTCGTCGCCGACTCGGGCAGCCAGATGATCAACCAGGCACTCACCGGCCAGCCGGTGACAGTAGGCGATGACTTTGCCACAGCCGGCAAGCAAGCTCTCGGTACGGCTGTGTTCACGGCGGGCGGAGCATCGCTGGCGGAGGGCGCCCATCTGACGGGCGCGCTCGGAAAGGTGCTCGGCGGCGAGGGCAGGGCGGGCAATGCCGCCAATGGCGCGCTCGGCAACATCGTGGGCGGTGCTACTGCCGACGTATGGAACGAGAAGGACGTCGCGACCATCGCATGGGACGCAGGGACGAACGCCGTCACCGGCGCCCTCGGAAATGCCGCCGGCGACGCCCACTTCGGGAAGCAGGAGGGACACAGCCTCGGAGGTCAGCAAGTCGCTGAACACCACCGGTACAAGGACACGCTGTACCGCGACGGCTTCGGCACCGGCCTCAACACGGCTGTCTACGAAGCGGGTTCCGGAATCGAGTCGGACATGCAGGACCTGCAAAAGAAGACCGAGCAAGGGGGCGAGTGACTTGTGTTCCGTAAGCCCGGCGGCATGATCCTGGCTGGGGTCGCGCACAACAATCCGGGCGTGCCACCTGACTGGCCCGGCTTCTTCCTGGTGGTTCTCGGGGTCATCGGGTGCCTGATCGCCGGTTCCGGCGTCTACATGACCCTTGCCCTCCGTCGTGCCTACGACGGCAAGAAGTGGGGGGACTACGTGGTCGGGCCGGTCATGCTCGTCATCGGCATCGCCGTCGCCATCGTCGGTTTCGGCCTCGCCTTCCACCTGCTGTAGCGCGGTGCGCCGCGCAGCGGCCCCGGCCGTTCGCCTCTGCGGCGGGCGGGCGGCCGGGGTCGTTGCGGGAGGGCGGCCGGGGCGGTACCCGGGGCCCCGTACCCGGCCGCGTCCGCGACACCCGCGCGGCCCGGCGGCCTCGTCGTACGCTTCACACATGACTGACGCTGCACAGGAGATGGGCCGGACCGGCCGCAGGATCCAGGTGGTCGACGAGGTCGCGCCGGATGAGGCCGCGACCGTCCTCGATCTGATCGAACGGGCCGCGCGGACGGACGGGCAGCCGGCCGTGTCCGAGCAGGGCCGGCTCCAGTTGCGGGGCGGCAAGCGGGCGGGCGTCCGGCATGTGCTGGTGTACGTGCCCGGGGACGACGGCGGCCAGCTGGTCGCGTACGGGCAGCTGGAGGACACCGATCCGGTGGAGGCGCCGGCCGCCGAGCTGGTGGTCCATCCGGGGCACCGCGGCCGGGGGCACGGCCGGGCACTGGGCGGTGAGCTGATGGAGCAGTCCGGGCGCCGGCTGCGGGTGTGGGCGCACGGCGGGCACCCGGCCGCCCGGCATCTCGCGCAGACCCTGGGGCTGACGATGTTCCGGGAGCTGCGGCAGATGCGGCGCTCGCTCGCGGACCTGGACCTGCCGGAGCCGGTGCTGCCGGAGGGCGTGACCGTCCGTACCTTCCAGCCGGAGACCGATGACGCGGCGTGGCTGGACGCGAATGCCGAGGCGTTCGCGCACCACCCCGAGCAGGGCTCGCTGACCCAGCGGGATCTGGACGACCGCAAGGCCGAGCCGTGGTTCGACCCGAAGGGCTTCTTCCTGGCGGAGAAGGACGGCCGGCTGGTCGGCTTCCACTGGACCAAGGTGCACGCCGAGGAGGGCCTCGGCGAGGTCTATGTCGTCGGCGTGCGGCCGAGCGCGCAGGGCGGCGGGCTGGGCAAGGCGCTGACCACGGTTGGGCTGCGGCACCTGGCGGGGCAGGGGCTGGCGACCGTGATGCTGTACGTGGACGCGGACAACCTGGCGGCGGTGAGCGTCTACGAGCGGCTGGGGTTCGTCACGCACGAGACGGATCTGATGTACCGGTCGGAGACCTGATCCGGTGTAGCGGGATCAGATGCGGCGCGATGCGGCGTATCGGGATCCGGCGTGGCGCGCGAAGGGCCGGGGCGGGCCGTGGGCGGTCCGCCTCGGCCCTTCGCATGCCGTCCGGCCGTGGTCGCGGCCGCCACGGCTGCGGTCATGACGCACCGGACGGAGCCTCAAGGACCCGGCGGACAGGGGCTCAGGGCCGCGGCTGCCGCCGGTCCTGCAGTGCGCGCCACTCGCGCGCCAGCATCGCGTAGACCACCTCGTCGCTCCATTCGCCGTCGAGGAACTCGTTCTCCCGGAGGTGGCCCTCGCGGCGCATGCCCAGCCGCTCCAGGAGCTTGGCGGAGGCGGTGTTGCGACCGTCCAACTCCGCCTGGATGCGGTGCAGTCGCAGGTCCTCGAAGCCCAGCTTCAGCAGGGCCCGGGACGCCTCGGTGGCGTAGCCGCGGCCCGCGTGGTCGGGGTGGAAGACATAGCCGATGCCGCCCTGGCGGTGCTCGCGGCTGGTGTAGACGAAGGTGAGGTCGCCGACCAGGGTGCCGGTCTCGCGCAGGACGACGGCGATCTGGAGGACGTCGCCGGACTCCCGCAGCGTCGAACGGGCCGCCTTCGCGGCGACGGAGGCGCGGGAGCCGGCCTCGTCGAGGGGGCCCCAGTAGAGGTAACGGCAGACCTCGGGGAGGCGCTGATAGGCGTGGATCGCGGCGAAGTCGTCGTGGCGTACGGGGCGGAGGTCGAGACGCTCGGTGCGGAGCGGGTAGTCGGGGGTGAACGGGAGCGGCGGGGCGGGTGGGGCGGAAGGTGTGGGCACGCGCTCAGGGTAAGGAGCGGGTACCGGGGGTGCAGCCCGGTTTTCCGGGTTGGCCGTAGCGAAGATCGGCGAGGCCGTCCCGGCGCGGAAAATACCCGGGAGTAGCTCCCCGCTTGCCTTGCCGCCATGTCCGCGTTACCGGCGATTCAACATCACTTGCGAGCATCACTGAATGCAGCCCGCTGTGCCGAACGTGCCGAAACCGCGGCTCTCCGTCGCTCCGCCGCCTCCTGACGCGCCTGGAACCGCCATGGCGCGGAAGAATGAGGACATGAAGCAGCAGCGCAGCGCTCAGGCCCCGGCCCAGCCCGAGATGCCGTCCCAGGAGACGCCGAGGGCGGCGGGCCCCTCGGTGCAGCCCTCGGTGGGCTCGATCGCCGCGCACCGCCCGCACGCGGTCAGCGGCACGCTGTCCGGGCTGGAGCCCGACCTGGACGCCGATCCGGACGCGTACGAGGACCGGGGCGTTCCGGATGCGAACGGCGAGGAGCTGCCCAGCGGGCGCTTCCTGGACCGCGAGCGCAGCTGGCTGGCGTTCAACGAGCGGGTGCTGGAGCTGGCCGAGGACCCGGCCACCCCGCTGCTCGAACGGGCAAACTTCCTGGCGATCTTCGCCAGCAATCTGGACGAGTTCTTCATGGTCCGGGTCGCCGGCCTCAAGCGCCGGATCGCCACCGGGGTCGCCACCCGATCCGCGTCCGGCCTCCAGCCCCGCGAGGTGCTGGACCTCATCTGGACGCGGTCCCGCGAACTCATGGCCCGGCACGCCGCCTGCTACCAGCAGGACATCGCCCCCGAGCTGGCCGAGCAGGGCATTCACCTGATCCGCTGGCCCGATCTGACCGACAAGGAGCAGGCCCGGCTGTTCACGCTGTTCCGGCAGCAGATCTTCCCGGTCCTCACACCGCTGGCGGTCGACCCGGCGCACCCGTTCCCGTACATCTCCGGGCTCTCGCTGAATCTGGCCGTAGTGGTCAGGAACCCGGTCAGCGGCCATGATCACTTTGCGCGAGTGAAGGTTCCGCCGCTGCTCTCCCGCTTCCTGGAGGCGTCCCCGCAGCGTTATGTCCCCATCGAGGACGTGATCGCCGCGCACCTGGAGGAGCTGTTCCCGGGGATGGAGGTGCGGGCGCACCACATGTTCCGGGTGACCCGCAACGAAGACCTGGAAGTGGAGGAGGACGACGCGGAGAACCTGCTCCAGGCGCTGGAGAAGGAGCTGATGCGGCGGCGCTTCGGGCCGCCCGTCCGGCTGGAGGTCGAGGAGTCCATCGACCCGGGCGTGCTCGACCTGCTCGTCCAGGAGCTGAAGGTCTCCGAGGCCGAGGTCTATCCGCTGCCGGGGCCGCTCGACCTGACCGGGCTGTTCGGGATCGGGGCGCTGGACCGGCCGGAGCTGAAGTACCCCAAGTTCGTGGCCGGTACGCACCGCGACCTGGCGGAGGTGGAGTCCGCCTCCGCGCCCGACGTCTTCGCCGCGCTGCGCGCCCGCGACGTGCTGCTGCACCACCCGTACGACTCCTTCTCCACCTCCGTGCAGGCGTTCCTGGAGCAGGCCGCGGCCGACCCGAACGTGCTCGCCATCAAGCAGACGCTCTACCGCACCTCCGACCACTCGCCGATCGTGGACGCCCTGATAGACGCCGCGGAATCCGGCAAGCAGGTCCTGGTCCTGGTGGAGATCAAGGCGCGCTTCGACGAGCAGGCCAACATCAAGTGGGCCCGCAAGCTGGAGGAGTCCGGCTGCCATGTCGTCTACGGCCTGGTCGGGCTCAAGACGCACTGCAAGCTGTCGCTCGTCGTCCGCCAGGAGGGCGAGATACTGCGCCGGTACTCCCATGTGGGGACGGGCAACTACCACCCCAAGACGGCCCGGCTGTACGAGGACCTGGGGCTGCTGACCGCGGACCCGCAGGTGGGAGCCGACCTCTCCGACCTCTTCAACCGGCTGAGCGGCTACTCCCGGCGGGAGACCTACCGCCGGCTGCTGGTCGCGCCCAAGTCGCTGCGCGACGGGCTGATACAGCGCATCGCCAAGGAAGCCGCGCACCACCGGGCCGGGCGTCCCGCCTACGTCCGGATCAAGGTCAACTCGATGGTCGACGAGGCCGTCATCGACGCGCTCTACCGGGCCTCGCAGGCCGGTGTGCCGGTCGACATCTGGGTGCGCGGCATCTGCGCGCTGCGCCCCGGGGTCCCCGGCCTGAGCGACAACATCCGCGTCCGCAGCATCCTCGGCCGCTTCCTGGAGCACTCCCGGATCTTCGCCTTCGGCAACGGCGGCGAGCCCGAGGTGTGGCTGGGCAGCGCCGACATGATGCACCGCAATCTCGACCGGCGGATCGAGACGCTGGTCCGGGTCGCCGACCCGGCCCACCGCGCGGCCCTCAACAGGATGCTGGAGACCGGCACTTCGGACTCCACCTCGTCCTGGCACCTGGGCCCGGACGGCAACTGGACCCGGCGGTCGGTGGATGCGGACGGCACCCCGCTGCGGAACGTACAGGAAATGCTCATTGACGCCCGGAGGCGCCGGCGTGGCCCAGCGACATGACCAGCCGGCCGGGGGGCCGTCGCCCGGTCTCATCGGCATCGGCAGGGGAATCGGAATCGGATACGGGCCCGGCGGAGCGCCGGGAGCCCGCGCGGCGGTGGTGGACGGGCCGGGGGATGCGGTGTTCGGGGAGATTTCGGCGTACGGGGAGGCCCGTTACGAGCCGGGGGCCGGGGGGCAGGGGGCGGCGCCGCCGTACGGGCCGGACGGTGGCGGCGTGGGCGCCGGGCTCGCCGGCCGGACCGCCGGGGACGTGCTCGCCGGCTATCTGCACCGGCAGGCCGCCGACTTCCTGCGCAGTCTGCGGCTGCACCGGGAGAGCGGCGCGGACGCGGCGGGCGCCGGCGAGGCGGCCCGGCAGCTGCGCCGCGCGGCGCGCCGGATCAGCGCGACGCTGCACACCTTCCGGCCGCTGACCGAAGAGGTCTGGGCCGACCAACTCCGTTCCGAGCTGGGCTGGTTGAGCGGCACCCTGGCGCGCGAGCAGGCGTGCGAGGCGCGCCGGGAGCGGCTGATGGGGGCGTTGCAGCGGCTGACCGGCCGGGCGGAGCGGGCCGAGCGGCCGGCGGAGCGCGGCGGCCGGGGCGCCCGTGGGGGCCGTACGGCCACCGCTTCCGCCCCCGCGGCGCCGGCCGCCGGTACGGCCGTCGAGCCGGACCACGAGAGCGCCCTGTCCGCCGGTGCGGCGCGGGCCGGGGCGCTGCTCGACCGCCAGCTCACGCTCGCCCGGACCCGCGCGCACTCCGCCGCCCTCCAGGCGCTGGGCTCCTCCCGCTTCCACGCCGTCGCCGACTCGGTCGCGGTGCTCGCCTCCGAGGCGCCGCTGGCCCGCACGGCGGCGGAGGTGCCCGCCGCCGAGGAGCTGCCGCCGCTCGCCGAGCAGGCGCACCGGCTGCTCGCCGACGCGGTCGCCCTGCTGCCGCTGGCCCGCGCCGGCCACCCGTACAACGCCGCCGCGCTGGCCGCCGACCACCGCCAGGACGCCCCCTGGCACCAGGTCCGGCTGCTGGTCCGGCTGAGCCACTACGCCCAGGAAGTGGTCGCCCCGGAGCGCCCCGACGCCCGGCTGGCCGAGTCCGGCCGGGCGCTGGAGCTGCACCGGGACGCCGCCGAGGCGGCCGCCGCAGCCGCCACCGCCGCCCGTACGCCGCGGATCGCGCCGGCCACGGCGTACGCTCTCGGGGTTCTGCACGCCGATCAGCGCCACGAGGTCGAGGCGGCCCGTTTCGTCTTCGGCCGGGTCTGGCTGCCGAGAGCGGCCGAGCACACCGGCTGAGGCGAAGCGAGGGGAAACCGAGGGGGAGAAGTGGGAAAGACAACGAGCCGGAAGGGACGGGCGGGAGGCGAGGGACGGGTGACCGACACCGCACCGATCCGCGCCGCGGGATGTGTGCTGTGGCGCCGCTCGCCCTCCCACGGCGGGATCGAACTCGCCCTGGTCCACCGGCCCAAGTGGGACGACTGGTCCTATCCCAAGGGCAAGCTGAAGCCGCGGGAGGACCCGCGGCAGGGCGCGCTGCGCGAGGTCCTGGAGGAGACCGGGATGACCTGCGAGCTGGGCCCCGAACTCCCCACCGTCCGCTACCAGGTCGGCACCCGCCCTAAGGTGGTCCACTACTGGTCCGCCGAGGCCACCGGCGGCGGTTTCCTCCCCAACAAGGAGGTGGACCGCCTGCTGTGGACGACCCCCGAGGCGGCCCGGGACGTCCTCACCCAGTCCCGGGACAAGGAGTTGGTGGGGGTGCTGCTCACCGTGCTCCGGGTGAGCGGGCGGGGGCTGTGAGCGCACGAGGGCGGTGAGCGGACGGACGGCGTGGACCACGTGGCCGCGCCGTCCGCCGTCCGCGCTCAGCGCCGGCGCAGCGAGGCGTCCAGGATGGCCGGTGCGGCGTAGTAGTTGTCGGCGCGGTTGAGGTCGGTGCCGGGCGGGACGATGGCGTCGATGCGGTCGAGGACGTCGGCGGAGAGGGTGATGCCGGTGCCGTCCAGGAGGCTGTCGAGCTGGTCCATGGTGCGGGGGCCGATGATGACGGAGGTGACCGCCGGGTGGGCGCGGACGAAGGCGGTCGCCAGGTGGGGGAGGGTGAGACCGGCCTCGGCGGCGAGTTCGGTGAGGGCGCTGACCGCCTCCGCCTTGCGGGCGTTCTCCGGGACGGTGAGGTCGAACTTCCGGTTTTCGAGGGCGGCCCGGGAGCTGGCCGAGAGGTCGCGGCCGGAGAGCCAGCCGGCGCTGAGCGGCCCCCAGGTCAGCACGCCGATGCCGTAGCGCTGGGCGGTCGGCAGCACGGCGTTCTCGACGCCGCGGGCCAGGATCGAGTACGGCGGCTGCTCGCTGCGGAAGCGGATGTGGCCGCGGCGGTCGGCGACCCACTGGGCCTCGACGAGCTGCTCGGCGGGGAAGGTGGAGGTGCCGATCGCCCGCACCTTGCCGGACCGGACGAGGTCGGAGAGTGCGGAGAGGGTCTCGTCGATGTCGGTGTCCGGGTCGGGGCGGTGGACCTGGTAGAGGTCGATGTGGTCGGTGCCGAGCCGGCGGAGGCTGCCCTCCACCGCGCGGACCAGCCAACGGCGGGAGTTTCCGCGGTGGTTGGCGTCCGGGCCCATCGGGTTGTGGAACTTGGTGGCCAGCACCACGTCGTCGCGGCGCCCCTTGAGAGCCTTCCCGACGATCTCCTCGTTCTCGCCGTCGGAGTACATGTCCGCGGTGTCGATGAAGTTGATACCGGCGTCCAGCGCGCGGTGCACGATCCGGACGCCGTCCTCGTGGTCGGGGTTGCCCCAGGCGCCGAGCATCATCGCGCCGAGCGCGTACTCGCTGACCGAGATGCCGGTACCGCCGAGGATCCTGCGCTGCATCAGTCGCTCCCTGTGGAATCCGGTGATTCCTGTCGTCGCGGTGCCTCCCGGGGCGGATCCCCGGGTACGGGCGAAAGCCTCCCCGCCATGTGAGGAGCGGACCAGGCCCGTCCCAGCCGGGGTCCGGCAGAACCACCCAGCCGGTGGTGCGACGCATACTGGACGGATGCTGTACGCGGAAATCGAGATCAGCTCGTTCCTCAAGGCGCGCCGTGCCGCGCTCGACCCGGCCGAACTGGGTCTGCCCGGCGGGCACAACCGCCGCCGGGTCCGCGGGCTGCGGCGCGAGGAGGTCGCCCAGCTCGCCGGGATCAGCGTCGACTACTACACCCGCATCGAGCAGGGCCGGGCGCCCGCCATCTCCGACTCCGTCCTGGACGCCATCGCCCGCGCGCTGCGGCTGTCGGGCGGCGAGGTGACGTATCTGCGGAACGTCGCGGCGCCCCGACGGCGCGGCGCGGAGGCGGTGTGCGCACCCTCCCCGGGCGGGCCGCGGCAGACCGTACGGCCCGAGATCCAGCAGCTGCTGGACGCGATGGACACCGTGGTCCCGGCCATGGTCATGGGCCGCGGCCTGGACATCCTGGCCTGGAACGCGCTCGGCGGCCGAGTCGCCTTCGACCTCGCACCGCTCACCCCGGACCGGCGGAACGCCGCACTGCTGGTCTTCCTCGACCCGGCCGCACGGCAGCTGCACCCGGAATGGGAGAAGAAGGCCGAGGAGGTCGTCGGCAACCTGCGCGCCGACAGCGGGCGGCACCCGGACGATCCGCGGATCTGCGAGGTGGTGGGCGAACTCCTCGACCGCAGCCCGGAGTTCCGGAGGCTGTGGGAAGCGCAGGGGGTGCGCGAGTGCCTGCGCGGCACCAAGCGGATCGTGCACCCGGAGGTCGGGGAGCTGACCGTCACGTTCGAGAGCATGCGGCTGGGCACGGACCCGGATCAGGCGATGGTGACGTACACGGCCCCCCGGGGCTCGGTGACGGAGCGGCGGCTGCGGGAGCTGGCGGACCGGGTGGGCGGCGCCGCGCTCGCGGCGGGGGCCGCCTAGCCTGCGCCGATGGACAGGCCCTGACGCGGCCGGTCAGGCGCCCCGCGGAGCCAGTGCCTCCCAGCGCACCGTGACCTCGCCCTGGCGGCGCCGCCGCGGGTCGCCGGCCAGCGGCCAGTCCGCCGACAGGGACTGGACGGCGGCCCGCCACCGCTGCCGGGCGCCCAGCGCGCCCAAGGGGGCGGCGGTGGCCCAGGCGCGGTCGAAGTCGCGCAGGAAGGCGTGCACCGGCTCGCCCGGCACATTGCGGTGGATCAGTGCCTTGGGGAGCCGTTCGGCCAGGTCGGAGGGGGTGTCGAGGGAGCCGAGCCGGGTCGCGAAGGTGACCGTGCGGGGCCCCTCGGGGCCCAGCGCGACCCAGACGTGCCGCCGCCCGATCTCGTCGCAGGTGCCTTCGACCAGCAGCCCGCCGGGCGCCAGCCGGGCGCACAGCCGCCGCCAGACGGCGGCGACCTCGTCCTCGTCGTACTGGCGCAGCACGTTCGCGGCCCGTATGAGGACCGGGGCGCGCCCCCGCCCGCCCGGGAGCGGCACCTCGAAGCCGCCGTGGACGAAGTCCAGCCCGGCGCACGCGTACGGGCGGGCGGCGGCGACCCGCGCCGGGTCGATCTCGACGCCGACGACCTGGGCGTCCGGCCGCACCGTACGCAGCCTCCCCAGCAGCTCCAGCGCCGTCCAGGGGGCGGCGCCGTAGCCGAGGTCGACGGCGACCGGGTCGGCGGAGCGGCGCAGCACGGCGCCGTGCTCTGCGGCGATCCAGCGGTCCATGCGGCGCAGCCGGTTGGGGTTGGTGGTGCCGCGGGTGGCGTTCCCGACCGGCCGGGACGGCGCGGGCGCCGGGGCGGCGGTGGAGACGGGGGAGCGGCGGGCCATGCATCGAGGGTATGGGGTGCCGGGGCGCGGGCGGTCCCAGGTCACGCTTTGGCAAAGTAGGGAGTCGGCGGGCCGGACGGAAATGGATGGCCGACCGGCGTTGTTGCAGGGGGTCGGAGGCGTGCCGCCCGCCACGCCAAGGAGGTAGCTCGCAGTGAGCCAATACGTGTCCCGGCTCCGCAGCCGACCCCACGGCCCGTTCCCCGGCCCGGCGCGGTTGCGGCTGCCCGGCGGATCCCGCCGCCCCCGCCGGGTCGCGATGCTGAGCGTCCACACCTCCCCGCTCCACCAGCCCGGCACCGGCGACGCCGGCGGGATGAACGTCTACATCGTCGAGCTGGCCAAGAAACTCGCCTCGATCAACATCGAGGTGGAGATCTTCACCCGCGCCACGACGGCCTCCCTCCCGCCCGCCGTCGAGCTGGCTCCCGGCGTGCTGGTCCGGCACGTCGACGCGGGCCCGTACGAGGGCCTGGCCAAGGAGGAGCTGCCGGCCCAGTTGTGCGCCTTCACCCACGGCGTGATGCAGGCATGGGCGGGTCACCGCCCCGGCTACTACGACCTGGTGCACTCCCACTACTGGCTCTCCGGCCATGTCGGCTGGCTGGCCGCCGACCGCTGGCGGGTGCCGCTGGTCCACGCCATGCACACCATGGCCAAGGTCAAGAACGCCGCGCTCGCCGTCGGCGACACCCCCGAGCCGCCGGCCCGCGTGATCGGCGAGACGCAGGTGGTCGACGCCGCCGACCGCCTGATAGCCAACACCGCCGAGGAGGCCGACGAGCTCATCCGGCACTACGACGCCGACCCCGGCAAGGTCGCGGTCGTCCACCCCGGCGTCAACCTCGACCGCTTCCGGCCGACCGGCGGCCTCGGCTCCGCCGTGGTCGCGGAGAGCCGGGCCGCCGCCCGGGCCCGCCTCGGGCTGCCCCAGGACGCGGTCATCCCGCTCTTCGCCGGCCGCATACAGCCGCTGAAGGCCCCGGACATCCTGCTGCGCGCCGCCGCCGCACTCGTCGCCGAGGACCCCTCGCTGCGGTCCCGGCTGGTCGTCCCGGTGGTGGGCGGGCCCAGCGGCAGCGGGCTGGCCAAGCCGGAGGGGCTCCAGAAGCTGGCCGCCCGGCTCGGTATCGCCGATCTGGTGCAGTTCCGCCCGCCGGTCGGCCAGGAGCAGCTCGCCGACTGGTACCGCGCCGCGTCCGTGCTGGTCATGCCGTCGTACAGCGAGTCGTTCGGACTGGTCGCCATCGAGGCCCAGGCGTGCGGCACCCCGGTCGTCGCGGCGGCCGTGGGCGGTCTGCCGGTCGCCGTCCGGGACGGCGTCAGCGGCTTCCTGGTCGCCGGCCACGACCCGGCCGACTACGCCCGCGCGCTGCGCCGCTTCGTGGACGACCCGTCGCTGGCCGCCCGGATGGGCAGCGACGCGGCCCGGCACGCGCAGTCCTTCGGCTGGGACACCGCCGCCGCGGCGACCGGCGACGTGTACACCGCCGCGATGCAGGAGCGCCGCCGTCACCTACGATCCCTCCATGGGTGAGGACATGGGTGAGGAACGACAGACGACCGCCGGTGCCGTGATCGAGCACACCCTCAAGGACGCCGGCCTCGAATGGGAGTCCCCCGCCGACGGCAACTACGTCGTCAAGCTCCCCGGCACCCGCAAGCTCTCCACGACCTGCTCGCTGATCGTCGGCCGCCACTCGCTGTCCATCAACGCCTTCGTCGTCCGGCATCCGGACGAGAACCACGACGCGGTGCACCGCTGGCTCCTGGAGCGCAACACCCGCCTCTACGGCGTCAGTTACGCCATCGACCAGCTCGGCGACATCTACCTGGTCGGCAAGCTCCCGCTCGCCGCCGTCACCCCCGACGAACTCGACCGGATCCTCGGCACGGTCCTGGAGAACGCCGACGGCAGCTTCAACACCCTGCTGGAGATGGGCTTCGCCACGGCCATCCGCAAGGAGTACGCCTGGCGGGTGTCGCGCGGCGAGTCCACCCGCAATCTGGAGGCGTTCGCCCATCTGACGAAGCGGAGCACGGAGGCGTGACCCGGGGGCGGCCCGCGGCAGCCCCCCCCCGCCGCCACGGCCCGCCCCGTGCCTCCGGCTAAGGCACGAACCGCACCTCCGGACAGCGCCCCGACGGCCCGTCCAGCAGTCCGGTGTCCCGCCCGCGCAGCCACCGGTCGAAGAATGCCGTGACATACGCCCGCTCGGCGGCGATCGCGCGCTGCGGATCGACGGTCCCGACCATCGCCGTGACCGCCCTCCGGGACAGCCCCAACTGCCGTGCGAGCTGCGGCACCAGCACCTCCGCGTCCGTGTAGCTCGCATGCCGGCCGCCGGTCAGCGTTAGGTCCCGCAGCCAGGCCCCCGGCCGCGTGCTGTGCCGCCACACCGCGGCCCAGGACGCCACCGTGTGATGGGTGTCCCCGGCCATCCCCATCAGCAGCAGCGGCCGGTCCACCCCGTCCCGCCCGACCGTCGACGGATGTGACGGGTCGTCATCGCGCTGGGTGTAGCCCAGCACCCCGTCCAGGTCAGCCGCCGCCCTGATCCGCGGGTCGTCGTGCATCGTCTGCGCCGCCGTGAACCCGCCCGCCGACTGCCCGAACATCCCCACGGTGCCGGTGTCCAGCGCCCCGCGCAGCCCCTCGGGCAGCACGGAGCCGGACCCGGTCCGCGCCAGCTCGTCGAGTACGAACCGGGTGTCGGCCACCCGCACCCCGCTGACCTTCTCCAGCAGCTCCGTGATCCGGCCGGTGCGCTGCGCCTTCGCCATCTCCGCCGGCATCACGCCGCGCGCCACCCGCCCGTCGGGGAACTGCACCGCGGGCGCCTCGTAGGTGTGGTCGACGGTCACCACCGCATAGCCGCGGGAGGCCAGTTCGTCGCAGAGCGTGCTGCCGAGCGAGCGGGGATCGCCGGCGCCGGGGGAGTAGAGGACCACCGGCAGCCGCCTCCCGGGCCGCCGGGCCACCGGGGCGCCGGTGTGCGCGTGGGTGAGGGTGGCGCCCCATGCCACCTTCCCCTTCGGTACGTATGCGGAGAGGTTGTTCAGCGCGTCGAACCCGGCCGCCTCGGCGGGCGTCAGCTGCGGCGCCCGCGGAAACCGCGCGGCGTCCTTGGTGGCCGGGTAGCGGACGCTCACCATCAGCTCCCGGTGCGGCTGCCCCGCGACCCAGGGGTCGTGCCGCCCGCGGTCCGTCAAGTGAAGCGAAACGGTGCCTACTTGATAGCGCCCGGTGGGCGCGGGCAGCGTCAGGCGGGCGCCGGCGCGGTCCCCGGCGGCGGCCGCCGGGTGCGGCGGTACGGGCGCGGGCACCCCGCTCGCCGCCGATCCCGCCGCGCCCGCCGCCAGCACCCCGGCGACCACCAGCGCCCCGATCCCCGCGGCCCGTCGCCGGGACGTCCGTCGCACCCTGCTGTCCACGCTGTCCACCACGATCTCCCCGTCGGCTCGAAGGATTCCCGCACATCGGTCCGTGCGATGCGGACGGCTCGTATGCATCCGTCCGTCCGTACGGACCAGAATCCCCGGGCCCGGCTCCCCGATCGATCGTGTGGCCACCCGTCTTCGGGGTGTGGCCACCACGAAGACGGGTGTGCCCGGCCCGCCACCTACGGGCTCGTGGACGTCATGCCGCGGGAGCCGCGGTGCCGGAAGAGGAGGAGGACGGAGACATGGACGTGGACGGGGATGACGACGGGGACGCGGGCTCGGTCGCGCCCTCCGACGGGGCGTCCGGACGGGCCGCCGCGACCACGTCCGTCGGCCGGGCCCGCTCCGGCAGGCGCCGCAGCAGCAGCCCGTAGCCGATCGCCGCCACCGTGCCGACCGCCGCGCAGCCGGCCCAGAGCGCATCGGCGCCGTAGTGGTCGATGACCGTACCGCCGAGCAGCGGGGCCGCCAGGGAGGCGATGGACCAGGACAGGGAGTACATGCCCTGGTAGCGCCCGCGGCCGTGGACGGGGGACAGCCGGACCACCAGCCCCATCTGGGTGGGGGAGTTGATGATCTCGCCGAGGGTCCACACGGCGACCGCGACCGCGTACATCGCGACCGAGCCGGCCAGCGCGGTCAACCCGAAGCCGTAGCCCGCGAGCAGCGCCGAACCGATCAGCAGCGCCGTCGGGCTGCGGTGCTCGATGAGGCGGGTGACCGGGATCTGGAGCAGGACGATCAGTACGCCGTTGACCGCGACGACGCTCCCGAAGTCCGCGCTGGAGAAGCCGTCCTGACCCATCGACACCGGCATGGAGACGTACGCCTGCTGGAAGAGCAGCGCCAGCAGCAGGTTCAGCCCGACGACGGTCATGAACCGGCCGTCGCGCAGCACGGTCAGCATGGAGACCGTCGTGGCGGCCGGCCCGGCGTCCGCGGTGCCGTCCGCCCCGGCCGCGGCCCCGGGCGCCTCCGGGCGGGACTCCGGCAGCTTCCGGAACACCACCAGCGCACAGGCCAGGACGAGCGCGGCCTCGCCCAGGAAGAGCGTCAAGTAGCCGTGTTCGGCGATGAGTCCGGCGGCGGTGGAGGAGACCGCGAAGCCGAGGTTGATCGCCCAGTAGTTGAGGGAGAACGCGCGCACGCGGTCCTCGGGGGCGACGATGTCGGCCATCATCGCCTGGACGGCGGGCCGCGAGGCGTTGGACGCGGTACCGACCAGGAACGCCACGGCCGCGATGGCGACCGGATCCGTCATGAACCCGAGCAGCGCCACGGACACCGCGGTCGCCAGCTGCGCGATCAGCATCGTGGGCCGCCGCCCGAGCCGGTCGGCGAGCACCCCGCCCGCCACGGAGGACACCACTCCGCCGAGCCCGTACAGCGCGCCCACCAGCCCCGCGTACGAGGCGGAGTAGCCGCGGTCGACGGTGAGGTAGAGGGCGAGGAAGGTGGCGACGAACGAGCCCAGCCGGTTGATCAGGGTGCTGGTCCACAGCCACCAGAACTGCCGGGGGAGTCCGGAGACGCTCGCCGCGGCGGCGTGCCGGAGCCGGGAGAGCGCGGGTGGTTTCGATGCGGACATGACAGTTCCCCCGGGGTGGCGACGAGCGGTGAAGGGTGCGGGTGGGCGGCCGTCGGGTAAGTGGTGCCGACGCTGATCGCAACCTACTCAGCGGTCATCTCCACCCGCCACCCAATTGATCGGAAACGTCAAAGGTCACCGCCGGGCCCGCCGTCGCCTCCCGCCCGCCACCCTCCCCGGCAAGGCCCTACCCCGGCTTCGATTACGCTCGACGGCATGGCCGACGCACCGTACAAGCTGATCCTCCTTCGCCACGGCGAGAGCGAGTGGAACGCGAAGAACCTGTTCACCGGCTGGGTGGACGTCAACCTCAACGAGAAGGGCGAGAAGGAGGCGGTCCGCGGCGGAGAGCTGCTCAAGGATGCCGGCCTGCTCCCCGACGTACTGCACACCTCCCTCCAGAAGCGCGCCATCCGCACCGCGCAGCTGGCACTGGAGGCCGCCGACCGCCACTGGATCCCGGTCCACCGCAGCTGGCGCCTGAACGAGCGCCACTACGGCGCGCTCCAGGGCAAGGACAAGGCCCAGACCCTGGCCGAGTTCGGCGAGGAGCAGTTCATGCTCTGGCGCCGCTCGTACGACACCCCGCCGCCCGCGCTGGAGGACGGCAGCGAGTTCTCGCAGAGCGACGACCCGCGCTACGCCGCCATCCCGCCGGAGCTGCGTCCGCGTACCGAGTGCCTCAAGGACGTCGTGGTCCGCATGCTGCCGTACTGGTACGACGGCATCGTCCCCGACCTGGTCGCCGGCCGCACGGTGCTGGTCGCCGCCCACGGCAACAGCCTCCGCGCCCTGGTCAAGCACCTCGACAAGATCTCCGACGCGGACATCGCCGGCCTGAACATCCCCACCGGCATCCCGCTCGTCTACGAGCTCGACGCCGACTTCCGCCCGGTCAACCCGGGCGGCACCTACCTCGACCCGGAGGCCGCCAAGGCCGCCATCGAGGCCGTGAAGAACCAGGGCAAGAAGAAGTAGGCCCGTACGCAGAAGCCCCCTGCCTGCGGCGTTGTCGCCGGGCAGGGGGCTTGTCGCTGTGCCGGGGCCGTCGTTGGGCCCCTCGCGGACGCGATGTGCGAGGGTCCCGCGGTACGGCGACGGCCCCGGCCGGAACGGGAACCGGTCGGGGCCGCGTCGCGCTGTGCCGTCGTCGTGCCGTCGGCGTCGTCAGGCCGTAGGGCCGGCGCGCCGTGCCGAGAGGTGGCTCACCCGCAGCCGCCACCGCACTGGCACGGTCCGCCGCTCTGGCAGCCGCAGCTGCACCCGGGACCGCAGGAGCACCCGCTCAGCAGAGGGAGTTGCGGCCGGTCGGCTGCCGGGTTCTGGGAAGCGGGAGTCGGGGAGTCCGCCATGAGTGCCATGTATGTGCCTCCTAGGGGTCACCTGGTGCCCATTGCAAACCCCGGTGCACAGGCGCGTCAACGGCGCGCGGAGGCACGTTACGCGCCCTCCACCGCCGTCGGCGGGGCGATCTCGTCGGCGTGCTCGCCGGTCACGAGGTAGACGACGCGCTTGGCGACGGAGACCGCGTGGTCCGCGAAGCGCTCGTAGTAGCGGCCGAGCAGGGTGACGTCCACCGCCGTCTCGATGCCGTGCTTCCAGCGGTCGTCCATCAGGTGCTGGAAGAGGGTGCGGTGCAGCATGTCCATCGCGTCGTCGTCCTGCTCCAGCTGGAGCGCGAGGTCGACGTCCTTGGTGATGATGACCTCGCCGGCCTTGGCCATCAGGCGCTGCGCCAGCTGCCCCATCTCCAGGATGGTGGCGTGCAGGTCGCGCGGCACGGCCGTCTGCGGGAAGCGCAACCGGGACAGCTTGGCGACGTGCTGGGCGAGGTCGCCGGAGCGCTCCAGGTCGGCGCTCATCCGCAGCGAGGTGACGACGATCCGCAGGTCGGTGGCGACCGGCTGCTGCCGGGCCAGCAGGGCGATCGCCCGGGCCTCCAGGTCGCGCTGGAGATCGTCGACCTTCTCGTCGGCGGCGATGACGTTCTCGGCCAGCTTGAGGTCCGCGTCGAGAATCGCCGTGGTGGCGCGCCCGATCGCGGAGCCCACGAGCCGGGCCATCTCGACCAGGCCCTCGCCGATCGAGTCCAGCTCCTCGTGGTACGCGTCCCGCATCAGTGACCTTCTCTCGCTTCGAGGGGATTCCGTGTGCTCGGGGGGTCCGAGTGATGGTGCGTGTGGTGCGTGGGGCCGTGCGCCTACGCTCCCACGGACCGGCCGCCGGCGGTCCCCCCGCACCCTCAATGTGCGGGGGCATCGCGACCTGCGGGACCACCGGGAGTGAATCGGCACTGACGTGACGGTGAACTCTGGGAGTCGCCGCCGCGGCCGTGAGGGCGGCCCTCCGGCTGCCCCGGCGGCCTGAGTGAACCACCCCCGACGCCTCGGTGAACTCTGGGCGACGGCTGTTCGAGCAGCGGCTCCCAGCGCTGGGGAAGTGTCGGACCCGGCACATACTCTGGATTCATGAACGTGGACGCGGCCGTCGCCGCAATGGCTGCGATCGCCGGGTTGTGCACCGGCGTCTTCGCCATGCTGGCGTTCCGCTGGAGTGAGCGGGATCAGGCCAAGCCCACCCGCACCTCCCTGCACACCGACGCCGTGCTCCCGCCCGGCGTCGACACCGTCCTGTCCGTTCTCCGTTCCTCCGCGGTCGTCCTCGACGAGGCCGACGCGGTCGTGAAGGCCAGCTCCGCCGCGTACGCCCTCGGGCTGGTCCGCGGTGGCAAGCTCGCCGTCGAGCCGATGCTCCAGATGGCCCGCGACACCCGCCGCGACGGCGAGATACGCCAGGTGGAGCTGGACCTGCCGCGCCGCGGCACCGGCCGCGGGGACGCCCTCGCGGTCTCCGCCCGGGTCGCCCCGCTCGGCTCCAGGCTGGTGCTGCTGCTGGTCGAGGACCTGACCGAGGCCCGCCGCATAGAGGCGGTCCGGCGCGACTTCGTGGCGAACGTCAGCCATGAGCTCAAGACCCCGGTCGGCGCGCTGTCGCTGCTCTCCGAGGCGGTGATGGACGCCAGCGACGACCCCGAGGCCGTCACCCGCTTCGCCGGCCGCATGCAGAACGAGGCCACCCGCCTGACCAACCTGGTCCAGGAGCTGATCGACCTCTCCCGGGTGCAGAACGACGACCCGCTGGAGGACGCCGAGCCGGTGCCGGTCGACGAACTGGTCGCCGAGGCGGTGGACCGCTGCCGCCAGCAGGCCGGCACGAAGCAGATCACGATGGCCAGTTCCATCGGCGGCCCCGGGGGCCCCGCCACCCGGACCGGAGGCGGGCGCCGGCCGGGCGGCAGCGGCGACCTGCACGTCTGGGGCAACCGCGGCCAGCTCGCGGCGGCCCTCGGCAACCTCGTCGAGAACGCCGTCAACTACTCCCCGGCGCGCACCCGCGTCGGGATCTCCGGCCGCCGGGTGTCCGCGCCCGGTGGCGACCTGATCGAGATCGCGGTGACCGACCAGGGCATCGGGATATCCGAAAGGGACCGGGACCGCATCTTCGAGCGGTTCTACCGCGTGGACCCGGCGCGCTCGCGCGCCACCGGCGGGACCGGCCTCGGCCTCGCCATCGTCAAGCACGTGGCCGCCTCGCACGGCGGGGAGGTCACGGTGTGGAGCGCTGAGGGACAGGGCTCCACCTTCACCCTGCGTCTCCCGGAAGCCGGGGCCGTCCGCGACCGCGAACGGCCTTCGGACCTCACCGCGGAGGGCCTCGACGACGAGGACCGCCCGTACGAGACCTTCAACGATCCGCTCCCTGCTCACCCAGCCCCGGAGGTCCTTCCGTGACCCGAGTGCTTGTCGTCGAGGACGAGGAATCGTTCAGCGACGCACTGTCGTACATGCTCCGCAAGGAGGGTTTCGAGGTCGCCGTGGCGGCTACGGGCCCTGACGGACTGGACGAGTTCGAGCGCAACGGCGCCGATCTCGTCCTGCTGGACCTGATGCTGCCGGGACTGCCCGGCACCGAGGTCTGCCGCCAGCTGCGCGGTCGCTCCAACGTCCCGGTCATCATGGTGACCGCCAAGGACAGTGAGATCGACAAGGTCGTCGGTCTCGAAATAGGGGCCGATGACTACGTCACCAAGCCCTTCTCCTCCCGGGAACTGGTCGCCCGGATCCGCGCCGTGCTGCGCCGCCGCGGCGAGCCGGAGGAGGTCGCCCCGCAGGCCCTGGAGGCCGGCCCGGTCCGGATGGACGTGGACCGCCACGTCGTCACGGTCTCCGGCGGCAAGGTCGACCTGCCCCTCAAGGAGTTCGACCTCCTGGAGATGCTGCTGCGCAACGCCGGCCGGGTCCTGACCCGTATGCAGCTCATCGACCGCGTCTGGGGCGCCGACTACGTGGGCGACACCAAGACCCTCGACGTCCACGTGAAGCGGCTGCGCGCCAAGATCGAGCCGGACCCGGGCGCGCCGCGCTATCTGGTCACGGTCCGCGGTCTGGGTTACAAATTCGAACCCTAAGCGACCCTGTGGATACGCTGAGTATTCCTCGCCGTCGGGTGGACGGAGAGGCCAAACGCCTGTGGAGCGCTGGTAGGGCCGGGTCTGACTCGGCGCGGTGCCGGGAAGCGGGAACCCGTCGGGGGCACCAGAAGTTCGAGCCGTAGGCTGAACCGCGAAGGGCGGGAACCGATAACCAAGGTTCCCGCCCTTAGACGTGGATGAGGTTCAGCGACCCGCGTGCGCCGACTCCTAGGGCTTGGCGGTGCTCGACGGCGAGGCCATACCGGAGGGGGAGGCCGACTCCGAGGGCTTGCCGCTCGCGGAGGTGGACGGCTGCGGCGACACCGACGGGCCGTAGCTCTCGAAGTTGCTCTTCGCCGGGGTGACGAACGCCTTGATGGTCACCTGGCCGGTGGCGCTGAAGTCGAAGGTCAGCGGCTGGAGGTTGCCGTCCTGAACGGCCTCCCGGCCGCTCTCCAGGACGGCGCTGGGGTTGCCCTGGCCGCCGAGCACCACGGAGCCGCCGGCCGGCACGGTGATCTTGGCCGACGACAGCTTGGCCGACTGGCTGCTGCCGTTGACGGAGATCCCGGTCAGCTGCTGGTCCTTGGTGCCGGTGTTGAACACCGTCGCGGCGATCGCGGCCGGGCCCTTGGCGTTGACGTCGGGCTGGGTGATCACGTTCACGTTCTGGATCTTGATGTCGCCGACGCTGGTCGCGGCGTTGTCCGGCTTGACCTCCAGCGTCTGGGCGTCGTTCCCGGCGCTGCACGCGGACAGCGCGGCGATCGAGAGCGAGAGGACGGTGGCGGCGAGGACGCCGCGTCGAAGGCTGCGGCTCACGGCGGCGGCATCTCCTTGACGAGCTACGGCGGCCGAACGTTCGTGCCCGGTCGCGGATGGACGGCTGGGGCGGCGCTGCGCAGCCGTCGTGACGACGGACACGTAAAGCCGCCCTAAGGGTGGGTCAGCGCCGCTAGGTTACCGAGCCGTCCTCGCGCCGATGCACCCGACCCGCCCCCTGCGCGATCACGCGCCCGCCGCCTGCTCCGATATCCCCTCGGCGGGGGCTCCGGGCGGGCGGCCGGAACGCCACCCGGAAGGGATTTCCGGAACCCGATCTCGTGCCGATCTCGGAAGATCCAGCCGGCATATTCGGCAAGCGGCTGTTCGAGTGGCGGCAGCCATGTTTCCCCCGGTGATAAGTGGTATTCACAAGGAATGCACATGGCACACAGAATTGATCACACCCGGCGCCGGGGCGCCGTTGATCAATTTCGGGAATCGCACCGGTTCGGCCACCAAGCAGCCGAACGGAGTAGCGGAACTCGCTCATGCAGATCGGTGCAAATCGGGACGTTCGCCTCGTCGATCTCTGCCATTCCGGTGTGCGGCGGCCGGGTTTCCGCTCACCTGTGAAGCCCCTCCCACCTGCGAATTCCCGTGTCCCGCGGCCCCTCGAAGCACGTTCCGACCGCTGTTGTCAAGCCCCGAGATATGCCCTGACCTGCGAAAACGCCATTCAGAACGGCCCGTTCCCGTGTTAGCATGGATAGCCACGGAAGGGGTACCTGTCACATGACGTTCAAGGTTGGCGACACCGTGGTCTATCCCCATCACGGGGCCGCGCTGATCGAGGCCATCGAAACTCGCCAGATCAAAGGCGTGGACAAGACCTACTTGGTGCTGAAGGTCGCCCAGGGCGACTTGACTGTTCGTGTGCCAGCGGACAATGCGGAGTTCGTCGGCGTACGCGACGTGGTTGGTCAGGACGGGCTGGACCGGGTCTTCGAGGTGCTGCGCGCACCGTATGCCGAGGAGCCGACGAACTGGTCCCGTCGCTACAAGGCAAATCTTGAGAAGCTCGCTTCTGGCGACGTGATCAAGGTCGCCGAGGTCGTTCGCGACCTGTGGCGGCGTGAGCGCGAGCGCGGACTCTCCGCCGGTGAGAAGAGGATGCTCGCCAAGGCGCGCCAGATTCTGGTGAGCGAGCTGGCCCTCGCGGAGAACACCAACGAAGACAAGGCCGAGGCCCTGCTCGACGAGGTCCTCGCGTCCTGACGACGCCCGCGTTGCGCGTCGGCGCGTGTGTGGATGTCCACGCAGAGTGACGGCGCGAGACAACGTAGCAATGCCGCGGTGCCCGAGTGACGACCGCCTCCCGAGCGGAGGGTCTGTTGCCGGGCGCTGCGGCATATCTGTGCCGGGCCCGGAATCTGCCCCGACCGCTGTCACGGAAGGGTTCCGGTCAAGGCGTCGCGCCCGGCACTCCTCCTGGCCATACCCACCCCGCCGGAGGAAACAAACCTGTCTGCCCCAATTCCGGGCTCGGCCCGGACTCCGGAGCCATCGATGTCAGATCCTTCCCCCCCGGGCCGCACCACCCCGGTCCGCACCGCCGCGGTGATCCCCGCCGCCGGCCGCGGCGTCCGGCTCGGTCCCGGCACCCCCAAGGCGCTGCGCACCCTGGGCGGCACCCCGATGCTGGTGCACGCCGTCCGTGCGATGGCCGCCTCGCGCGCCGTCTCGCACATCGTCGTGGTCGCCCCGCCCGACGGACCCGAGGAAGTCCGCCGGCTCCTCGACGCCCATCCGCTGACCGACCGCACCGAGCTGGTCGTGGTCCGCGGCGGCGCGACCCGCCAGGAGTCCGTACGGCTCGGGCTGGCGGCGCTGCCGGACGGCATCGACGTCGTCCTGGTCCACGACGCGGCGCGCCCGCTGGTCCCGGTCGACACCGTCGACGCGGTGATCGCGGCGGTCCGCGCCGGCGCCCCGGCGGTGGTCCCCGCGCTGCCGCTCGCCGACACCGTCAAGCAGGTCGAGCCGCGGCCCCAGGGCACCCCGGAGCCGGTGGTCGGCACGCCGGAGCGGGCGCTGCTGCGCGCCGTGCAGACCCCGCAGGGCTTCGACCCGGCGACGCTGCTCAAGGCGCACGACACCGTCGTGGAGGGCGAGGGCGCCACCGACGACGCCGGGCTGGTGGAGCGGCTCGGGGTGCCGGTGGTGCTCGTCCCGGGCCACGAGGAGGCGTTCAAGGTGACCCGGCCGCTGGACCTCGTCCTGGCCGAGGCCGTACTCGCCCGGAGGAGGGCCACCGATGGCTATGTCTGAGCACCCCCTGCCCGGTATCCCGCTGGTCGGCATCGGGACCGACGTGCACGCCTTCGAGAAGGGCCGCGAGCTGTGGTGCGCCGGGCTGCTCTGGGACGCCGCCGAGAGCGGCGGCTACGGGCTGGCCGGGCACAGCGACGGCGATGTGGCCGCGCACGCCGCCTGTGACGCGCTGTTCTCCGCGGCCGGCGTTGGCGACCTCGGCGCTCACTTCGGCACCTCCCGCCCGGAGTGGTCCGGTGCCTCCGGGGTGACACTGCTGGCCGAGGCCGCGCGGATCGTACGGGCCGAGGGGTTCGCCATCGGCAATGTCGCGGTGCAGGTCATCGGCGTACGGCCGAAGGTCGGCAAGCGCCGGGACGAGGCGCAGAAGGCGCTGTCCGAGGCGGTCGGGGCGCCGGTCTCGGTGTCCGGCACGACCACGGACGGGCTGGGGCTGACCGGCCGCGCCGAGGGGCTGGCCGCGATCGCGACCGCCCTGGTGGTGCGGACCGGCTGAGGCGGGCGGCCGGCGGGCATTCCGCCGGACGCGGCGTGCGGTGCGGGAATGCCCGGCGGGGCAAGGGTGTTGGGGAAGAATCCGGGTACTCGTGTCCATCGGAACGGCCTGCGGGAAGGATCCCTCGTGACGGCAACCCTGTCCGACGCGCTCAAGAATCTCCTCGACTCCCCGGTCTTCGTGACCGTGGGGACCGTCCAGCCGGACGGCAGCCCCCAGCTCTCCCCGGTCTGGGTGAAGCGGGACGGTGACGACCTGCTGTTCTCGACGACCGTCGGCCGCCGCAAGGAGCGGAACCTCCGGCGCGATCCGCGGGTCTCGGTCGTCCTCCAGCCGTTCGACGCCCCGTATACGTACGCCGAGATCCGCGGCGAGGCCACGCTCACGACCGAGGGCGGTCAGCAGCTGATCGACGAGCTGTCGCGGAAGTACACGGGCAAGTCGTACGCCGAGTTCAACCCGGCGGGGGTCGACGACGATGAGCGGGTGGTCGTCCGGATCACCCCGCGCAAGGTGATCGGCGGCATCTGAGCGCCCTGGCACCGGCCCGGTAGGCGGACGCGGTCCGGGCCCCGCGCGGAACAACCGGGCGAACCGGACGCCTTCGACGCTTCTGCGCCCCCGTGCTCAATAGGGCACGGGGCATTGCCGCGTTCCGACTACCCTTGTCCCGTGACGATTCGCCTGTACGACACCAGCGCCCGGCAGATTCGCGACTTCACCCCGCTCACGCCGGGCTGTGTCTCGATCTACCTCTGTGGTGCGACCGTGCAGGCCGCTCCGCACATCGGGCACATCCGGTCCGGACTCAATTTCGACATCATGCGCCGCTGGTTCGCCCACCGCGGCTACGACGTGACGTTCGTCCGGAACGTCACGGACATCGACGACAAGATCATCCAGAAGTCGGCCGAGCAGGGCCGCCCGTGGTGGGCGATCGGCTACGAGAACGAGGTCGCCTTCAACACGGCCTACGACACCCTCGGCTGCCTGCGCCCCACGTACGAGCCGCGCGCCACCGGCCACGTCCCCGAGATGATCGAGATGATGCGCGGCCTGATCGAGCGCGGCCACGCCTACGCCGCCGACGGCAACGTCTACTTCGACGTGCGGTCCTTCCCGGGCTACCTCCAGCTCTCCAACCAGGACCTGGACAACCTCCTCCAGCCGTCCGGCGAGGGCGAGACCGGCAAGCGCGACCCGCGCGACTTCGCCATGTGGAAGGCCGCCAAGGAGGGCGAGCCCAGCTGGGAGACCCCCTGGGGCCGCGGCCGGCCGGGCTGGCACCTGGAGTGCTCGGCGATGGCCCACAAGTACCTCGGCTCCGCCTTCGACATCCACGGCGGCGGCGTCGACCTGGTCTTCCCGCACCACGAGAACGAGATCGCCCAGGCCAAGGCGTTCGGCGACGACTTCGCCGCGTACTGGTCGCACAACGCCTGGGTGACCATGAGCGGCGAGAAGATGTCCAAGTCGCTGGGCAACTCCGTGCTCGTCTCGGAGATGGTCAAGCGCTGGCGGCCGATCGTGCTGCGCTACTACCTGGGCACCCCGCACTACCGCTCGATGATCGAGTACAGCGAGGAGGCGCTGCGCGAGGCCGAGTCGGCGTTCGCGCGGATCGAGGGGTTCGTCCAGCGGGTCGTCGAGAAGGCCGGGGTCGTCGAGCCCGCGCCCGAGGTGCCGCCGGCGTTCGCCGAGGCGATGGACGACGACCTGGGCGTCCCGCAGGCGCTGGCGATCGTGCACACCACCGTCCGGCAGGGCAATTCCGCGCTGACCGCCGACGACAAGGAAGCGGCGGTGGCGCGGCTGGCCGAACTGCGGGCGATGCTCGGGGTGCTCGGCCTGGACCCCCTCGACGAGCGCTGGTCGGGCGGCGCCGCGGACCGCGGTGAAGACCTGCACGGGGTCGTCGACTCGCTCGTCCGCCTCGTGCTGGAGCAGCGCCAGGGCGCTCGGGCGCGCAAGGACTACGCCACCGCCGACGCCATCCGCGACCAGCTCCAGCAGGCCGGTCTCGCCATCGAGGACACCCCGTCCGGGCCGCGCTGGTCGCTGTCGTGAAACCGGGTCCCGGGCGCCGCGCCGGGACCCGGCACACCCCCGGCCACCAGCCGGATTCGCCCTTCCCGGCGGCCTCGGGCGACACTCAATCCATACGTACGTACCCACTCCACGTCGCGAGACGTCGAGAGCAGTGAAGAAACAGGTGACCCATGGCCGGCAACAGCCAGCGCAGGAACCGCCGCACGTCGAACAAGAAGGGCGCTCAGGTCGGCAGTGGCGGTAAGCGGCGCCGGTCCCTGGAGGGCAAGGGCCCGACCCCGCCCGCCTCCGCCCGCAAGGGGCACGTCAAGAACCGCATCGCCAACGCCCAGGCGAAGCAGGCCGCGAGCCGCCGGCCGGCGCCGCGGCGCGGCGGCGCCAAGGGCACCGCGGAGCTGGTCGTCGGCCGCAACCCGGTCGTCGAGGCGCTGCGCGAGGGCGTGCCCGCGACGACGCTGTACGTGCAGCAGTTCATCGACAGCGACGAGCGGGTGCGCGAGGCGATCCAGCTGGCCACCGAGCGCGGGCTGAACCTCATGGAGGCGCCGCGCCCCGAGCTGGACCGGATGACCAACGGCCTCAACCACCAGGGCCTGGTCGCCCAGATCCCCCCGTACGACTACGCACATCCCGAGGACCTGTCGGCCGCCGCCTTCGACGCGGGCGAGGACCCCCTGATCGTCGCCCTGGACGGCGTCACCGACCCGCGCAACCTGGGCGCGGTGGTCCGGTCCGTTTCGGCGTTCGGCGGCCACGGCGTGGTCGTGCCGGAGCGCCGGGCGGCCGGGATGACGGCCGGCGCCTGGAAGACCTCAGCGGGCACCGCGGCCCGTACGCCGGTCGCCCGCGCCACCAACCTGACCCGGGCCCTGGAGGCGTACCAGAAGGCGGGCCTGACCGTCGTCGGTCTCGCCGCCGACGGCGAGATGGAGCTCCAGGACGTCGAGTTGCTGGACGGCCCGGTCGTCATCGTGGTCGGCAGCGAGGGCAAGGGCCTGTCGCGGCTGGTCGGCGAGACCTGCGACGTACGGGTGCGGATCCCGATGCCGGGCGGCGCGGAGTCGCTGAACGCCGGTGTCGCGGCCGGTGTCGTCCTCTGGGAGGCGGCGCGCCGCCGCGGCTGACGACGGTGCCCC
>NZ_JBNHIN010000029.1:0-6296 GCF_050054615.1 Streptomyces sp. YGL11-2 | reverse complement strand
CGGTGGACGATGGTTCCCCGGGCGGGGAGGGGAACCCCTCCCCGCCCGGGGCAAAGCCTGACGCTCTGTGTGTCTTCCAGCGTGTCCCTGATCGTTTTGACGGGTCTCGGACAGATCGGCCCGGTCAAAGCAGTGTCTTAACCGCGGGTCACTCGGTTAGATGAGCGTGGACACCAGAACACCCCGCACACCTACGGGGGGACGCTCGCCGGGCTTCGATGACGAGCCGGTCCTGAGCTCGGTCAAGGTGCCGTGCGATCCCGCGCAGGTCATCGTCAACCACGCCAGCTTCCGCGTACAGCTCGCCACTCCCGTGGCGACCGGAAGGCTGCCCGAGCCCGCGCGCATCCCCGCTCTCCGCGCACCGTCCGCCAGACGCCGGGCGCCCGTGGTCTGGAGCGGCCGCACCGAACCGGGCGGCTCGGCCGGCGCCACCACCCAGCTCCTGCACGCGGTACGCGACGCGGGCGTCGGGCTGGACGGCGACCGGACCGAGGACGTCGGCACGACCCAGGTCCTGCCCCGGGTCCGCCTCGGTGACCCCCCGACCCCCACCGTCATCGGCCAGCGCGGCCCCGCCGACTCCGACGGCACCCTGCTGCGCGGCGCGCGCCCCGTGGGCGCGGTGCGCGGCGAGCGGGCGTACGGCGGGCCGGCGTACGGCGACGGCGGCCAGGACGACGAGCGGTTCGAGGCGCGCGAGCTCTACGACGCCGGCGCCAGACGGCGCGGCGGCGACAGCGTCCGGCATGCGTACTACCCCGGCCGCCGGATGAACCTCGGCGTCGTCCTGCTGCCGCTGCGCATCTTCCTCGGCCTGATCTCCGTCTACGCCGGCATGGGCAAGCTCTGCGACCCCGTCTACTTCGACGGCGGCGCGCGGGGCTCGATGGTCACCTGGCTGCTGTCGCTGAACCCCTGGGAAATGGCCGTGCCGCTGCGGGACTTCGCGGTCGCGCACCCGGTCGGCGCCGGGCTCACCGTCGCCTTCCTCCAGGTCGTGGTCGGCGTACTGACCATCTGCGGCCTGTGGCAGCGGGTCGCCGCCACGTTCGGCGCGCTGCTCTCCGCGACGCTGCTGATGACCGTGAGCTGGCGCACCGTCCCCGCCTACGACGCCCCCGACATCATCTACCTCGCCGCCTGGAGCCCGTTGATCATCGCGGGCGCCCCGGTCTACTCCATGGACGCCCGGCTCGCCGGTGAGGCGTGGCGGCGGCTCGGCCCGCGCGTCGAGGTCGGCGCGCTGCGCCGCCGGGTGCTGCGCCGCGGCGCCGTGCTGACCGCGGTGGTGGCCGGACTGACCCTGCTCGTCGGTTCGCTGCTCGGCGGCGCCGTACGGTCCGCGAGGGTCGCGCCCGTACCGAAGCCCGGCGAGCCCGCCATCAACAACCTCCCCGGATCCCCCCTGCCGCACCCCGGCCACACCGCCACCCGGCCCGGCCGCACCCCCGACCACCGCGGCGCGCCCTCCGCCGGCGCCTCGCACAAGCCCCACAAGTCCGGTAAACCGTCCGCTTCCGGCTCCCCGTCGAGCGGCAGCAGCAGCGGCAGCTCCCGCCAGTTCGGCGCGACCAGCAGCGCCACGCAGCAGTCGGCACCGACCCACTCCCCGGCCCGCACCCAGTCGCCGGGCTCGGGCGGCACCGGCGGCGGTACGACCGGCAGCTCCAACAGCGGCTCATCCGGCGGCGAATCGGGCCGCGGCGGCACCCTGGGCGGCCTGCTGGGCTGACGCCGTCCTTCACCGCGCAATCCGGTCCCCGACCCCTCCGACCGACCCCCTACGGGCCACCCGGCCCCACGGGGCGGCGGAGCGGCCGGGGACAGTCGTCTGTGCGGGCCCACACGGCCCCGTAGGCGCCGCCCGCCCCCCCGGTACCGCACAGACCCGCCCGCCCGCACCGTACGGGCTCGTACCGCCCCGCGGGCCGCGCCACCGCCCGGCTCAACGGCCGTGCGCGGTCAGCTCCTCGGCGGCCTCGGTGAGGTCCTTGGCGGTGTCGATGGCGCGCCAGTAGGACCCGTGGGGGAGCGGATAGCCGGCCAGCCGGCGTTCGCGGGCGAGGCGCGGGAAGGTGGTGCGCTCGTGGTCGCCCCGGTCGGGCAGCAGCTCCGTGAAGGCGGGGGAGAAGACGTAGACGCCCGCGTTGATCAGATACGGCGAGGGCGGCGCCTCGACGAAGTCGAGTACGTGCCCGAACGCGTCCGTCTCGACGGCGCCCCAGGGGATGCGCGGACGGGCCAGCGCGAGGGTGGCCGCGGCGTCGCGCTCGTAATGGAAGGCGGCCATCTCGCGGAGCGGGAAGCGGGTCCAGATGTCGCCGTTGGTGGCGTACCAGGGCTCGTCCGGGCGGGGGAGGAAGCCGGCGGCGTACTTCAGGCCGCCGCCGCGACCCAGCGGCTCGGTCTCGACAACGGTCGTGACGCGCAGGGGGAGTTGGGTCCGGTCCAGCCACTCCTGGAGGACCTCGGAGAGATGCCCGCAGGAGATGACGGCGTCGGTGACGCCCTCCTCGGCGAGCCAGTTCAACTGGTGGCCGATGATCGGGGTCCCGGTGCCGGGAATCTCGACCATCGGCTTGGGTCGGTCATCGGTATACGGGCGGAGTCGTGAGCCCTGGCCGCCGGCCAGGACCACGGCCTGCGTGGGGTACGGATGCGCGGCGCCTGTCATGGTTCGCACCTTATGCGGTGCGAGGGAAGGTCACTGGGCGGCGGCGACGCCGGAGGCGAAGGAGGTGTCGCAGACCGGGCGGGAGAACGCCTGGGCGCGGTGTGCGGCACCGTACTTGGCGACCGCGGCGCGGCCGAGGGCACGGGCGATGGAGGCGCAGTGCTTGGCCAGCGAGGGCCGCGCGGTGGTGGCCTCCTGGAGGTCGGTCAGGGCGACGCCCGGATCCTTCTCCTGGAGTTCGACGAGGAGGCGGTCGCGGAGCACGTCCTGGGCGGCGCGGGGGCCGGCCTGAGTGGAGACCTTCCCGGAGGACGCGGTCAGCATCTGCGATCCGGTGGTCGTCGATGCCCATGGGACGCGGGTGACCGCGAGGGTCCCGGAGAGGACGAGGACGACGGGGAGGACAAGGGCGAGAGTTCGGCCGATACGGCGGGCTGCGGAGTTCACGGAGGTGATGGTAGCGAGGAGTGATGATTTGGCGACATTTGGTCACCTCATCGGGGGACGGAATGGCTCGTCGGTGCGGTTGTTGGGTTGACGCACTGGTACGAAAAGCGTTTTCCGGGGCGCCTGTTGCGGCTCCGCGACGGCGTGCCGGGACCCCGCTCCGGGGCCGCCGATCCGGGCCGGGTAAGGCCCCGGAGGCACCGCGCCGGCGGTGCGGGGCGCGCATTACCCCACACCGCCGCCGCGGTAAACCCCGGCACTCGTCCTGATGGACCTGCCGCAGTCACCGCCCCCGAACGGCCACCGCCGCAAGGCAACCACGGCAGTCAGCCACCACAGATGTCAGCCACCACGGCAGTCAGGGACCACAGAAGTGAGGGACCACAGCAGTGAGGAACCTCAGAAGTCAGTCAGGTGCCACAGCAGTAAACCGACCCCTGCCCCTACCTGTCCGCCCGTCCGCTCAGTCGCTCAGCCGCTCGCCCGACGACGTGGAGAAGACATGCGTCTCGCCCGGCTGCGGTACGACGTGCAACTGGGCGCCCTTCTGCGGGACTTGGCGTCCGTTGACCCGTACGACAAGGTCCTTCACCGACCCGCCGACCTCGGTCGTCCCGTACACATATCCGTCGGCGCCCAGCTCCTCGACGACATTGACCGTCACCGCCAGTCCGGCCGGCGCGTCCGCGGCCTCCTTGGACAGCGACTGCGCGGCGGCGCCGTTCTGCTCGACGATCTCGAAGTGCTCCGGCCGTACGCCGACCGTCACCGTCGTGTCGCCCTTCGCCGACGCCGCGGCCAGCGCGTCACGGCTGACCGGGACGACGCTGTTGCCGAACTTCACGCCGCCGTCGGTGATCGGCACCTCGACGAGGTTCATGGCCGGCGAGCCGATGAAGCCCGCCACGAAGAGGTTCGCGGGGCGGTCGTACATGTTCCGGGGCGAGTCGACCTGCTGGAGCAGCCCGTCCTTGAGGACGGCGACCCGGTCGCCCATGGTCATGGCCTCGACCTGGTCGTGGGTGACGTAGACGGTCGTGATGCCCAGCCGGCGCTGGAGCCCGGCGATCTGGGTGCGGGTCTGCACCCGCAGTTTGGCGTCCAGGTTGGACAGCGGCTCGTCCATCAGGAACACCTGCGGCTCCCGGACGATCGCCCGGCCCATCGCGACCCGCTGCCGCTGACCGCCGGACAGCGCCTTCGGCTTGCGCCCCAGGTACTCGGTCAGGTCCAGGATCTTGGCAGCGTCCTCGACCTTCTGCCGGATCTCGGCCTTCGGCACTCCGGCGATCTTGAGCGCGAACCCCATGTTGTCGGCGACCGTCATGTGCGGGTAGAGCGCGTAGTTCTGGAACACCATGGCGATGTCCCGGTCCTTGGGCGGCAGATGCGTGACATCCCGGTCCCCGATGCGGATGGCCCCCTCGTCGACGTCCTCCAGCCCCGCGAGCATCCGCAGCGAGGTGGACTTACCGCATCCGGAGGGCCCTACGAGAACGAGGAACTCGCCGTCCTCGATAGCGATGTCGAGCTTGTCGACGGCGGGCTTGTCGGAACCCGGGTAGATCCGGGTCGCCTGGTCGTACGTGACCGTAGCCATGATGTGTGTCCCTTCACCGGCAGGAACGTGCCGGACGATCCGAGTAAAGGAGTGTTGTCGCCCACCACCGGGACGCACACCGGAGAGTGGTGTAGTCCACAGCACTGAGACTGCACGCGACGCTACCCGGGCCGGTGCCCGGTGTCAGTAGCCCCGCACCCACGAAATAAGGCAACCGGCATCCGGTCGGCCTGGGTACACTTCTCCCGGTACGCCTCCTTAGCTCAGCTGGCCAGAGCACCGCTCTTGTAAAGCGAAGGTCGTCGGTTCGAATCCGACAGGGGGCTCTGCACATCAAGCCGCTGACCTGGGGTTTCTCCCCCGGGGAGGCGTCTTACTCGGCCCCGGACTCCTCGTCCGGGGCCGTTTGCGTGCGCGGTGCGTGAGCGGATGGGGCAGCAGGGCGTGGCTCAGCTGCGGATTTCGCGGCACCGTCCGTCATGGCTTCGGCCCCGGATTCCTCGTCCGATTCGAGGTTGTCCTCGGTCTCGGTGGCCTGTTCCGTCCGGCGGGCGCGGGGGACGAGGCGGGCGGCGGCCTCGGCGATGGCCCGGTCGGTCTCCGGCAGCAGGCTCGTGTACGTGTCCGCCGTGATGGCGATCGAGGAGTGGCCGAGCATCTCCTGGATGTCCTTCAGGTCGGCGCCGGCCGCGTGGGCGAGGGTCGCCGCCCCGTGGCGCAGGTCGTGGAGCCGGATCGGCGGGAGGCCGATCTCCTCGCACAGCTCGATGAAGCGGCGGGTGACGTTGGCGGGGTGGAGCATCTCGCCGTTCTCCCTGGTGAAGACGCGTCCGGTCTCCACCCACGCGCTGCGCCACTCCTCGCGGTCCTTGTCCTGCTGGACGCGGTGCCGTTTGAGGGCTTGGACCGTGTCCGAGTCGAGCGCGATGGTGCGGGCGCCCGCGTCGGTCTTGGGATCGTCCTCGTACACCTCCCAGCCGCTCACGACGAGTTGCTTGGCGACGGTGAGGCGGCCGTCGTCGAGGTGCGTGTCGGTCCACCTCTGCCCGCACGCCTCGCCTCGCCGCAGCCCGCGGAAGGTGATCAGGTGCCACAGCGCGTAGAGGCGGTCCTCCGCGACGTGGTCGAGGAAGAGGCCGGTGTGCTCCGGCGTCCAGACCATCACCGGCGAGGGCTTCTCGCCCGTGTGCTTCCAGTGAAGGATCCGCTCTTCGGTCCACACCAGCGCCTTGGGGCGCTTGCCCGCCTCCAACTCGACGTGAGCGGCCGGGTTGAAGGTGATCAGCTGCTGGGCGATCGCGGCGTTCAGCGCGGCCCGCAGCGTGGAGCGGATGCGCTGGCGCGTGGCCGGAGTGACGATGCGGCGGAAAGGCTCCATCTCGGCGATGGTGGCCTTCAACACCTTGCGGCGGGCGCGGTGTTCGCGCCCCTTCCAGGGGATCTGGGCGAGGTCTTCGAACGCCTTGCGGCGGGCTGCGTTGCCTTCCGCGATCTCGACGTTGGCCTCGGCGATGGCCTCGAACATCTCCGAAAGGTGGGTGACCCGGAGGCGATCGAGTCGCAAGTGCCCGATCCGCGGTTTGAGATGCACCCTGATATTGCTCTCGTCGC
>NZ_JBNHIN010000028.1:28805-110434 GCF_050054615.1 Streptomyces sp. YGL11-2 | reverse complement strand
CCCACCCCAACCATCAGGTTGGTCCCACCAACCAAACCCACCAGCAAACACCGCAAAAAACCCTAAATCACTGGTATTGCCCCTAGGACCTGTCCGCCGAAGGGCCGCCCCGCGGTCCGGCGTCGGCCGCCGCCCCCTCCCCCGGTGTGCCGCCGCCCGCGGCCCGCGTCGCGTCCTCGTGGACGCCGAGCCGCGCCAGTGAGGCCGCGGCGGCCGCGGCGAGCCGGGGGTGGGCGGTGGCGGCGGTGAGTGCGGAGACCGCGCGCCGGTCGCCCAGGGCGCCCAGGCCCTCGACGCAGGCCAGAGCCACCCGCCAGTACGGGTTGTGCGGGGTCAGCAGCCGCTCCAGGGTGACGATCAGCGCGGGGACGGACTGCGGGGCGCGGAGTTCGACGAGCAGGCGTACCGGATGCAGGGCGTAGGCGGTGCGCAGCGGGTTGGTGGCCAGGGCCGCGGCGGCGCGGGCGGTGCGCGGGTCGCCGAGCCTGCCGAGGGCGTGTGCGGCGGTGGCGCAGCGGACCGGTTCGCGGTAGTTCAGGAGCAGGACGAGGGTTTCGAAGGCGCGTTTGTCGCCGGCGCAGCCGAGGATGAAGGCGGCGATCTCGCGGGCCCACAGGGGGCGCTCCACGGCGACCAGCATGCGGGCCAGTTCCTCGCGCCCCGCGGGGGTGTTCTTGCGGGCCAGCCCGAGCAGCCGCTCGTAGGCGACCAGGTCCTGTGGGGAGCGGAGTTCGGCCCGCACCCGGTCCGTCAACTCGTGGAATTCTTCTTCCATTTGTCGCTCCCCTCCCGCCTGGCCGCCCGGATCCGCGCGACGTGGCCTGCACCACAGCCTAATGACCCGCACTACCCCTGGCGCTTCGGTTACCCACCGGTTAACCTGGCGGAACGAGCAGCACCCCTGCTCAGGCGGCCTGGTGACGCAGCCGCCGAAAAGTGAAGTCGGTTCGGCACCGCACAGCACGACGCGTAGGCACGTTTCATCGCCACGCACCGCACGACACGTACGGAGATACGGCACGGCCCCGGGACAGGGCCCGCCGCGCCTCCCGCACCGCCGGCGCTGCCCGCAGCACTGCGGCCCGCGGCCCCTCGCCGCCCGCCGTTGCACGCTGCTTCTCGCGCTCCGCGCGGCCCGTTCGTCCGCTCCGCGGACGCCCCTCAGTCGTCACTTCACCCCTGCCTCAGGGGAACACCCTCAGGAGTCTCGCGATGGGCCCTCAGTCCACCCCTGACCTCTCAACACCCGCTTCCTCACTGTCCCTTGCCACGGTCGCCGTGGTCGGTCTCGGCACCATGGGCACCGGTATCGCCGAGGTGCTCGCCCGGGCCGGCCGCGAGGTCATCGGCATCGATACCGATGACACCGCGATCCAGCAGGCCCGCGCCACCCTCGAAGCCTCCACCGCCCGGGCGGTGCGCCGCGAGCGGATCACCGAGCGGGAGCGGCAGGACGTACTGGCCCGCTTCCGTACGTTCGGCGACCTTCAGGCCGCCGCGGACGCCGACCTCGTCATCGAGGTGGTGCCGGAGGACTACGAACTCAAGCGGCAGGTCTTCGCCGCACTGGACGGCGTCGTCCGTCCGGAGGCGATCCTCGCCACGGGCACCAACGCGCTGTCCGTGACCCGGCTCGCCGCCGACTCCCAGCGCCCCGAGCGGGTGCTCGGCGTCCACTTCTTCAACCCGGCGCCGGCCATGAAGCTGGTGGAGGTGGTCTCGTCGGTGCTCACCGCCCCGACCGCGGTCGCCGCCGTCACCGAGCTCGCCCGCGACCTGGGCAAGGACCCGATCGCGGTGGGCGACCGGCCCGGTTTCGTCGCCGACGGGCTGCTCTTCGGCTACCTCAACCAGGCCGCGGCGATGTACGAGTCGAAGTACGCGTCCCGTGAGGACATCGACGCCGCGATGAAGCTCGGCTGCGGCCTGCCGATGGGCCCGCTGGCGCTGCTCGACCTGATCGGGGTGGACACCGCCCGTACGGTCCTGGAGGCGATGTACGCCGAGTCGCACGACCGGCTGCACGCCCCGGCGCCGATCCTGGGCCAGCTGGCGGAGGCCGGGCTGACCGGCCGCAAGGCGGGCCGCGGCTTCTACACCTACGAGGCGCCGGGCAGCGCCACGGTGGTGCCGGACGCGGCGAGCCCCGCGGCCGGCAACGGCGGGCAGCGGGCCGGCCGCACGGTCCGCAGCGTCGGTGTCGCCGGCTCCGGGACGATGGCCAGCGGGATCGCCGAGGTGTTCGCCAAGGCGGGCTACTCGGTCGTGCTGGCGGCCCGCAGCCCGGAGAAGGCGGAGCGGGCCAAGGAGCGGATCGCCAAGTCGCTGGGCCGCTCCGTCGACAAGGGCCGGCTGACCGCCGAGGCGCGCGACGCGGCCCTGGCGGCGATCACCCCGGCCGGTTCGCTGGACGCGTTCGCGGACGTCGATCTGGCAGTGGAGGCGGTGGCCGAGGACCTGGCCGTCAAGCAGCAGCTGTTCCGGACGCTGGACAAGGTCTGCAAGCCGGGTGCCGTTCTGGCCACCACCACGTCCTCACTGCCGGTCGTCGCCTGCGCCCGCGTCACCTCGCGCCCTCAGGACGTCATCGGGATGCACTTCTTCAACCCGGCGCCCGCGATGAAGCTGGTCGAGGTGGTCCGTACGGTCCTGACCTCCGACGAGGTGCACGCCACCGTGCGCGAGGTCTGCGCCAAGGTCCGCAAGCACCCGGTGGACTGCGGTGACCGGGCCGGTTTCATCGTCAACGCGCTGCTGTTCCCGTACCTGAACAACGCGATCAAGATGGTCCAGGAGCACTACGCGTCGCTGGACGAGATCGACGCCGCGATGAAGCTGGGCGGCGGCTACCCGATGGGCCCGTTCGAGCTGCTGGACGTGGTCGGCCTGGACGTCTCGCTGGCCATCGAGAAGGTGCTGCACGCCGAGTTCCGCGACCCGGGGCTGGCTCCGGCGCCGCTGCTGGAGCACCTCGTCGCGGCGGGCTGCCTGGGCCGGAAGACCGGCCGCGGCTTCCGTGAGTACGCCCGGCGCTGACGCGCGGCGGCGCCCCGGGGCCGGGGGCGGATGGGGCGGGCTGCTGGAGCCGTCGGACGGCGGTCCCGGCGGCCCGCCCCAGGTCACAGGGCCGGAGCTGGTACCTCATGCCGCAGGCCGCGTGAATATGCAGTACCGTCCCCACATGTCCCAGCCCGCTCGCCCGCAGTCGTCCGACGCCTCCGAGACCTCCACTCCCGGCACCCGCCGCGCCGCCGCCCAGCGGCTCAAGATGCGCCGCGAACTGTCGGCCGCCGCAATGGAACTGTTCGCGACGAAGGGCTACGAGGCGACGACGGTCGACGAGATCGCGGCTGCCGCGGGCGTCGCCCGGCGCACCTTCTTCCGCCACTTCCGCTCCAAGGAAGAGGCGATCTTCCCCGACCACGACGACACCCTCGTACGCGCCGAGGCGGTCCTGGACGCCGCGCCGCCGCACGAGAACCCGCTCGACACGGTGTGCCGCGGCATCAAGGAGGTCATGCGGATGTACGCGTCCGCCCCCGCGGTGTCCGTGGCCCGCTACCGCCTCACCCGCGAGGTACCCACCCTCCGGGAGGCCGAGATCGCCTCGGTGGCCCGCTACGAGCGGCTGTTCACCCGGTATCTCCTGGGCCACTTCGACGAGGGCGCGCACCGCGAGGGCGACGACGATCCGCTGCTCGCCGAGGTGGCCGCGTCCGCGGTGGTCACCGCGCACAACCACGTCCTGCGCCGCTGGCTGCGGGCCGGCGCGGAGGGCGACGTGGAGGCCCAGCTGGACCACGCCTTCGAGATCGTCCGGGAGACCTTCGGCACCGGCATCGGCGCGGGCCGCGCCACCGGGGAGGCGCCCCCGGCGACGGTCTCGCGCCAGGGCGAGGTGCTGGTCGCGGTGGCCCGCACGGACGCCCCGCTGGACGAGGTCATGCGCACCATCCGCAAGGCACTCAAGACGCACGGTTAACCACCTCCGGACACGCCCCTGGGCGANGGGAGGCGCCCCCGGCGACGGTCTCGCGCCAGGGCGAGGTGCTGGTCGCGGTGGCCCGCACGGACGCCCCGCTGGACGAGGTCATGCGCACCATCCGCAAGGCACTCAAGACGCACGGTTAACCACCTCCGGACACGCCCCTGGGCGACCCGGAGACCGCCTTACGGGCCCGTTCCGGTCGCGCTTTGTTCCCCGCCCCGTGGCAGGGGGACGGCGCGCCCGGAGCGGGCCCGGTTCCGTCTTCCCGGACCCCCCACCGGCGGGGTGTTTCCCGGGCGCCGCCCGGTCTGTGACACGGACGGCCTAATCACACCTCCGGTCACCCACCGCACGCCAATGACGTCATAACGAGACAAAGCACCCCGCCAGCGGGGAGTCTGTTGCTCATGCGTGCCAGCCAAATGACATCTGAGAGAAATTCTTGGCACTCAGTGTCTTGTCGAGTGGCACGCGGTGTCATACGTTGAGAGTGTCCGGGCGGCCGGCGCATCGACCAGACAGTGGTGCGCCGGCTGTCCCCACAAGCACCTTGTGCGCCCGGACGCCTGCGTCACAGGCACCTTGATCCGCGCTCACCCGCGCGATGCCGAGCACCACCGGCCGAACCGACGGCACCACCCAGCACCACCCCCGACGTTCCCTCAAGCCGTTCCCGTAGACGTGCTTCGCCGGAGGCATACCGTGAATCAGATTCTTGACACCATCCTCGCGCCGGACAGTACGCGCGAAGACTTCGCCGCCCTATCCCTGCCCGACTCGTACCGCGCGGTCACCGTGCACAAGGACGAGGCCGAGATGTTCGCCGGCCTGCCCACCCACGAGAAGGACCCCCGCAAGTCCCTGCACGTCGAGAACGTGCCGGTGCCCGAGCTCGGACCGGGCGAGGCACTGGTGGCCGTGATGGCCTCCTCGGTGAACTACAACTCGGTCTGGACCTCGATCTTCGAACCGCTGTCGACGTTCGGGTTCCTGGAGCGCTACGGGCGGCTCTCCCCGCTCACCAAGCGCCACGACCTGCCGTACCACGTCATCGGCTCCGACCTGGCGGGCGTGGTGCTGCGCACCGGGCCCGGCGTCAACGCCTGGCACCCCGGCGACGAGGTCGTCGCGCACTGCCTGTCCGTCGAGCTGGAGTCCTCCGACGGCCACAACGACACGATGCTCGACCCTGAGCAGCGCATCTGGGGCTTCGAGACCAACTTCGGCGGCCTGGCCGAGATCGCGCTGGTCAAGTCCAACCAGCTGATGCCCAAGCCCGGGCACCTGAGCTGGGAGGAGGCGGCGGCGCCCGGCCTGGTCAACTCGACCGCCTACCGCCAGCTGGTCTCCAAGAACGGCGCGGCCATGAAGCAGGGCGACAACGTCCTGATCTGGGGCGCGAGCGGCGGACTCGGCTCGTACGCGACGCAGTTCGCGCTGGCCGGCGGCGCCAACCCGATCTGTGTGGTCTCCAGCGACAAGAAGGCGGAGATCTGCCGCGCCATGGGCGCCGAGGCGATCATCGACCGCAACGCCGAGGGCTACAAGTTCTGGAAGGACGAGCACAACCAGGACCCCAGGGAGTGGAAGCGCTTCGGGAAGCGGATCCGCGAGCTGACCGGCGGTGAGGACGTCGACATCGTCTTCGAGCACCCGGGCCGGGAGACCTTCGGCGCCTCGGTGTACGTCACCCGCAAGGGCGGCACGATCGTGACCTGCGCG
Source organism: Streptomyces sp. YGL11-2 (assembly GCF_050054615.1). NCBI lineage: Bacteria > Bacillati > Actinomycetota > Actinomycetes > Kitasatosporales > Streptomycetaceae > Streptomyces > Streptomyces sp. YGL11-2. The sequence continues at coordinate 104,724 of NZ_JBNHIN010000028.1, read as the reverse complement.
TCCACCTCCGGCTACCAGCACGAGTATGACAACCGCTACCTGTGGATGTCGCTGAAGCGGATCGTCGGCTCGCACTTCGCCAACTACCGGGAGGCGTGGGAGGCCAACCGGCTGATCGCCAAGGGCAAGATCCACCCGACGCTGTCGAAGACGTACACCCTTGAGGAGACCGGTCAGGCGGCGTACGACGTGCACCGCAACCTCCACCAGGGAAAGGTCGGGGTACTGGCCCTCGCACCTGAGGAGGGCATGGGCGTGCGCGACGAGGAGATGCGCGCCAAGCACATCGATGCCATCAACCGCTTCAGGAACGTCTGAGAACCTCTGAGAGACGGGCACATGACTGAGCGTCAGAAGGATCGTCCGTGGCTGATGCGGACGTACGCCGGGCACTCCACCGCCGAGGCGTCCAACGAGCTGTACCGGCGCAACCTCGCCAAGGGCCAGACCGGCCTGTCGGTCGCGTTCGACCTCCCGACGCAGACCGGATACGACCCCGACCACGTCCTGGCCCGCGGCGAGGTCGGCCGGGTCGGGGTCCCGGTGTCCCATCTCGGTAACATGCGGCGGCTGTTCCAGGACATCCCGCTGGAGCAGATGAACACCTCGATGACCATCAACGCCACCGCCATGTGGCTGCTGGCCCTGTACCAGGTGGTCGCAGAGGAGCAGGGTGCCGACATCACCAAGCTGTCCGGCACCACGCAGAACGACATCGTCAAGGAGTACCTCTCGCGCGGGACGCACGTCTTCCCGCCGGGACCGAGCCTCCGGCTGACCACCGACATGATCACGTACACGGTCAACCACATCCCGAAGTGGAACCCGATCAACATCTGCAGCTACCACCTGCAGGAGGCGGGGGCCACTCCGGTCCAGGAGATCTCCTACGCGATGTCCACCGCGATCGCGGTGCTCGACGCGGTGTTCGCGTCCGGCCAGGTCCCCGAGGAGCGCCGGGGCGAGGTCGTCGCCCGTATCTCCTTCTTCGTGAACGCGGGCGTCCGCTTCATCGAGGAGATGTGCAAGATGCGCGCCTTCGGCCGCATCTGGGACAAGATCACCCGCGAGCGCTACGGCATCGAGGACCCCAAGCAGCGCCGCTTCCGCTACGGCGTCCAGGTCAACTCCCTCGGGCTGACCGAGGCACAGCCGGAGAACAACGTCCAGCGGATCGTGCTGGAGATGCTGGCCGTCACGCTCTCCAAGGACGCCCGCGCCCGCGCCGTCCAACTCCCCGCCTGGAACGAGGCGTTGGGGCTGCCGCGGCCATGGGACCAGCAGTGGTCGCTGCGTATACAGCAGGTGCTGGCGCACGAGAGCGACCTGCTGGAGTACGACGACATCTTCGCCGGGTCGCATGTCGTCGAGGCCAAGGTGGAGGCGCTGGTCGCGGACTGCCTGGCCGAGATCGACCGCATCCAGGAGATGGGCGGCGCGATGGCGGCCGTCGAGTCGGGCTACCTCAAGTCGCAGCTGGTGTCCGCGCACGCCGAGCGGCGGGCCCGGATCGAGGCCGGCGACGAGAAGATCATCGGCGTCAACTGCTACGAGTCGACCGAGCCGAACCCGCTCACCGCCGACCTCGACACCGCGATCATGACCGTCGACCCGGCCAACGAGGCGGGCGTCGTCCGGGCGTTGCACGAGTGGCGGGACAACCGGGACGAGGTCCGCGCCCAGGAGGCGCTGTCGACCCTGAAGAAGACCGCGGCGGGCGACGCCAACCTCTTCCCGGCCACTTTGGAGTGTGCCCGCGCCGGTGTGACGACCGGCGAGTGGGCCTGGGCGCTGCGGGACGTCTTCGGGGAGTTCCGGGCGCCCACGGGCGTCTCCAGCGCGCCCGTGGCCGTCACCGCCGAGGAGGGCTCCCCGCTCGCGGTGGTCCGGGAGAAGGTCGCGCGGACCGCGGCCGATCTCGGCACCGGCCGGTTGCGCCTCCTTGTCGGCAAGCCCGGCCTGGACGGGCACAGCAACGGCGCCGAGCAGATCGCCGTACGCGCCAGGGACGCCGGCTTCGAGGTGGTCTACCAGGGCATCCGGCTCACCCCGGAGCAGATCGTCGCGGCGGCCGTCGCGGAGGACGTGCACTGTGTGGGGCTGTCGATCCTCTCCGGCTCGCATACCGCGCTGGTGCCGGACGTGCTGGCCCGGCTCCGGCGGGCCGGTGTCGACGCTTCCCCTGGGCCTGACGGCCCGGGAGACGCCCCCATCCCGGTGATCGTCGGCGGCATCATCCCGCCGGCGGACGCCGCCGAGCTGATCGACGCGGGCGTCGCCGCCGTCTTCACGCCCAAGGACTTCGGTATCACGGAGATCATCGGCCGCATCGTGGACGAGATCCGCACAGCGAACCAACTCGACCCCCTGGAGGTCACCGCATGACGCCCGCCACCGCCCCGGAGGGGCGCCGCCTCCGCCCGCGCCGCTCGTGCCTCGCGGTCCCCGGCAGCAACCCGCGCTTCCTGGAGAAGGCCCAGGGGCTGCCGGCCGACCAGGTCTTCCTGGACCTGGAGGACGCCTGCGCACCGCTGGCCAAGCCGGAGGCCCGGCACACCATCGTGAAGTTCCTCAACGAGGGTGACTGGACGGGCAAGACCCGGGTGGTGCGGGTCAACGACTGGACGACCGAGTGGACTTACCGGGACGTCACCACGGTCGTCGAGGGCGCCGGCCAGAACCTCGACTGCATCATGCTGCCCAAGGTCCAGGACGCCCATCAGATCGTCGCGCTCGACCTGCTGCTGACGCAGATCGAGAAGGCGATGGGCTTCGAGGTCGGCGGGATCGGCATCGAGGCGCAGATCGAGAACGCCAAGGGCCTGGTGAACGTCGACGCGATCGCCGCCGCCTCACCCCGCCTGGAGACCATCATCTTCGGCCCGGCGGACTTCATGGCGTCGATCAACATGAAGTCCCTGGTGGTCGGCGAGCAGCCGCCGGGCTACCCGGCGGACGCGTACCACTACATCCTGATGCGCATCCTGATGGCGGCGCGCACCCACGACCTCCAGGCCATCGACGGCCCGTACCTGCAGATCAAGAACGTCGACGGCTACCGTGAGGTCGCCGGCCGCGCCGCCGCGCTCGGCTTCGACGGCAAGTGGGTGCTGCACCCGGGCCAGGTGGAGGCCGCCAACGAGGTCTTCTCGCCGTCCCAGGAGGACTACGACCACGCCGAGTTGATCCTCGACGCCTATGAGTGGTGCACGTCCGAGGCGGGCGGCAAGAAGGGTTCGGCGATGCTCGGCGACGAGATGATCGACGAAGCCAGCCGGAAGATGGCGCTGGTGATCGCCGGAAAGGGCCGGGCCGCCGGCATGACGCGTACGTCCACGTTCGAAGCCCCGGAGGCATGACCGCGATGCAGTTCGGCCGTACTTACGAAGAGTTCACCGTCGGCGATGTGTACAAGCACTGGCCGGGGAAAACCGTCACCGAATACGACGACCACCTCTTCTGTCTGCTGACCATGAACCACCATCCGCTGCACATGGACACCAACTACGCGGAGAAGACCACCGACTTCGGAAAGAACGTGGTCGTCGGCAACTACATCTACTCACTGCTGCTGGGCATGTCGGTGCCCGATGTCTCCGGAAAGGCCATCGCCAATCTGGAGATCGAATCGCTGCGGCATGTCGCGCCGACCTTCCACGGCGACACGATCTACGGCGAGACGACGGTGCTCGACAAGACCCCGTCGAAGTCCAAGTCCGACCGCGGCATCGTGTACGTGGAGACCAAGGGCTACAAGCACGACGGCACCCTGGTCTGCGTGTTCCGCCGCAAGGTGATGGTGCCGACCGCCACGTACATCAAGGAGCGCGGCGGCGAGCAGCCCGGCCGTCCCGAGCTGCAGGCCCCCGCGGCCAAGAAGGAGAAGTGACTTCGATGGCGCGTCTCGCACAGACCGAGGGTCTGACCGACATCCAGCGGGAAATCCTCTCCACCGTCCGCGATTTCGTGGACAAGGAGATCATCCCGGTCGCCACGGAGCTGGAGCACCGTGACGAATACCCCACGCAGATCGTCGAGGGCCTCAAGGAACTCGGCGTGTTCGGCCTGATGATTCCCGAGGAGTACGGCGGCCTCGGCGAATCCCTGCTCACCTATGCGCTGACGGTCGAGGAGATCGCCCGCGGCTGGATGAGCGTGTCCGGCATCATCAACACGCACTTCATCGTGGCGTACATGCTCAAGCAGCACGGCACGCAGGAGCAGAAGGACTATTTCCTGCCGAAGATGGCGGCCGGTGACATCCGGGGCGCCTTCTCGATGTCGGAGCCGGCGCTGGGTTCCGACGTGTCGGCCATTTCGTCCAAGGGCGTGCGGGACGGCGACGCGTACGTCCTCAACGGCCAGAAGATGTGGCTCACCAACGGCGGTTCGTCGACGCTGGTCGCGGTGCTGTGCCGGACGGACGAGGGCCACCCGGAGGGCACGCCTCCGCACAAGTCGATGACGACCTTCCTGGTGGAGAAGGAGGCGGGCTTCGGCGAGGTGCGGCCCGGCCTGACCATCCCCGGCAAGATCGACAAGATGGGCTACAAGGGCGTCGACACCACCGAGCTGATCATGGACGGGCTGCGCGTTCCGGCCGACCGGGTCCTGGGCGGCGAGACCGGGCGTGGCTTCTATCACATGATGGACGGTGTCGAGGTCGGCCGGGTCAACGTGGCCGCACGCGGCTGCGGAGTCGCCCAGCGCGCCTTCGAACTCGGCGTGTCGTACGCACAGCAGCGCCACACCTTCGGAAAGCCGATCGCCCAGCACCAGGCCATTCAGTTCAAACTTGCTGAAATGGCGACAAAGGTGGAAGCGGCGCATGCCATGATGGTTAATGCCGCGCGCAAAAAGGACTCCGGCCAGCGAAACGACCTTGAAGCGGGCATGGCGAAGTACCTGGCCTCCGAGTACTGCAAGGAGGTGGTCGAGGACGCGTTCCGCATCCACGGCGGCTACGGCTTCTCCAAGGAGTACGAGATCGAGCGCCTCTACCGGGAGGCCCCTATGCTCCTGATCGGCGAGGGCACGGCCGAGATCCAGAAAATGATCATTGGGCGACGGCTACTTGAGGAGTACCGGATCCAGGGGTGAACGTCCCGTTTGGGTCGTTTTCGTCTAGATAAAGATCACACCCTGTCATCGGTCTTCGGCCACGGATTGGCTCTGGCTCTTGGCCAGTTGCCGCTCGCAACCGATAGCATCCCAGGAAAGCCGCCGTCCCCCGTATCCAAACGCGGCATCCTCCGCTACGAAGGTCATCCATGCCCCACAGCCAATCCTCTGCACAACGCGGTCGCGTCCGCCTCGCGCGCGGAGCGTCGCCGTGGCTCCTCCCGACCGTGGCAACGGCAGCGGTCAGCCTGGCCCGTTCCCGTCGTTCGGGACGCTGGGCTGCCGTCGCCGTGCCCACCACCGCACTCGCGGCGGGCATGCTGTGGTTCTTCCGCGACCCCGAGCGAGAGATCGCTCAGGGACGCGTCATTTCTCCGGCCGACGGCGTGGTGCAGAGCATCATGCCGTGGAAGGACGGACGCACCCGCGTCGCGATCTTCATGAGCCCGCTGAATGTTCACGTCAACCGCGCGCCGCTGGCCGGCACGGTGACGTCCGTGGAACACGTCCCCGGGGGATTCGTTCCGGCGTTCAACAAGGAGAGCGAGAACAACGAGCGGGTCGTCTGGCACTTCGACACCGAGCTCGGCGACATCGAGATGGTGCAGATCGCCGGGGCGGTGGCCCGCCGCATCGTTCCTTACGTGCCGCAGGGCACCAAGGTCGAGCAGGGCGAGCGCATCGGCCTGATCCGCTTCGGCTCGCGCGTCGACGTCTACCTCCCGGAGGGCGTCGAGGCCGCGGTCGAGGTCGGCCAGGCCACCACCGCGGGGGTGACTCGACTTGACCGTGATTGATCCTGAGACACAGGCGGGCTGGGCACCCGAGACCGACGAGGACGAGGACGACATGCCGCTGTCCACGCGGCTGTCAATAGCGGACACCCTCACCCTCGGCAACGCCATCTGCGGCTTCATGGCCGTGTACTTCACCACCACCGGCGTCCTCATCCCGCACCTGACGGGCACCGAGGACGGCGGGATGGCCCGGCACAGCGCGGCGATGGCCGTGATCCTGATGCTGCTCGCGTCGGTCTTCGACCTGTTCGACGGACTGGTGGCGCGCAAGCTGCGGGCCTCGGCGATGGGGGCCGAGCTCGACAACCTCTCCGACCTGATCAGCTTCGGCCTGGCGCCCGCGTACTTCGTCGTGACCTGGGGCATGGTCGCCCAGGACGCACACCAGCGGGTGTCGGTGGTCGCGGCGGTGGTCGTCCTGCTGGCGGTGGTCCTTCGGCTCGCCCGCTTCTCCTGCGTCACGATCCGCGACGGCATCTTCCAGGGCATGCCGAGCCCGTTCGGCGCCCTGACCGTCGTCGCCATCGTCCTGCTGGAGCTGCCGTTCCTGCCGACGCTGCTGGCGATCATCGGCGTGGCCTGGCTGATGGTGAGCCGGGTCGAGTACCCCAAGCCGCGCGGCCGGCTCGCGGTGGCGATGCTCAGCTGGATCGTCCTCAGCATGGGCATGCTCGCCGCCTGGGCACTGGACGCGCCCGGCGGTCAGCTGCTGCTCCAGACCGGCTGCTCGCTCCAGGTGGTCATGGGCGCGATGATCCCGCTGTTCGCGACGGCCCGGAGGGTCAACACCTTCCGCGACAACCGCCGCGAGTCCCGCGCCGAGTCGCGCGCCGCGCACCAGCCCTGACGGGCGGCACCCCCGCACAGCACTGCACAGCACGCCGAGAGGCCCCGGACGGAACTTCCGTCCGGGGCCTCTCGGCGTTCGCGGATGCGGGGAGATGCGGGGCGGGACCGGAACCGGTGCCTCCGGTCGCGGGCCCGGCACCTCGCGCAGGGCGCCCCGGGCGGGCCACCGGAGGCGCCGCCTCCGGCACCCGCGGGCCGGGACCCGCCGGTCGTCCCCGTCAGGCCCCGGCCGGCAGGCTCAGACCAGGAAGTCGCGGGCCAGGCTCTCCGCCGCGCGCTCCAGCAGCGGCCCGGCCTCCGCCATGCAGCGGGCCGGGTCGGACTCCAGGTCCGTCAGCGCGTACGCCCGCTGGATACCGGCCGCGGCCAGCACCTCCCGCGGCAGCTGCAGCCGGCCGCAGACCGCGACCACGGCGATGCCCGCCGCCCGCGCCGCCGCGGCGACACCGGCCGGCGCCTTGCCGTGCAGCGTCTGCTCGTCGAGGGAGCCCTCCCCCGTGATCACGAACGTGGCCCGGGCCAGCGCCGGCGCGAAGCCCAGCACGTCCAGCATCACGTCGATACCGGGCCGGAACGTCGCATCCAGCCCGACCAGCGCGCCATAGCCGATCCCGCCCGCGGCCCCCGCCCCGGGTGCCAGCGCGTGCTCGGCGGCCTTGGCTCCGACGGTCCGCTCCAGCACCTCGGCGTAGTGCGCGAGGGCGGCGTCCAGCGCGGCGACATCCGCCGCACCGGCACCCTTCTGGGGGCCGTAGACGGCAGGCGCGCCCTTCGGGCCGGTCAGCGGATTGTCGACATCACTGGCCAGCACGATCTCCGTACGGGCCAGCCGCGGGTCGAGCCCCGACAGATCCGCCGTGGCCAGCTCCCGCAGCGGCCCGCCACCGGGCGCCACCGGCTCCCCGTTAGCGTCCAGGAACCGCGCGCCCAGCGCCGCCAGCATGCCCGCGCCGCCGTCGGTGGTCGCGCTGCCGCCCACCCCGAAGACGATCGAGGTCGCCCCCGCGTCCAGCGCCGCGAGCAGCAGCTCGCCGGTGCCGTACGTGGTGGCCGTGAGCGGCGCGAAAACGCCCTTCGGGAGGTGCTGGAGACCCGACGCCTCCGCCATCTCCACCACCGCCGTACCGTCGCCGCGCAGCGCGAAGGTGGCCGTCACCGGCTCGCCGGTGGGGCCGGTGACACGGGCCTCGTGCCGGGTGAAACCCGCCGCGATCGCCGCCGCCGTCGTCCCGTCGCCACCGTCCGCGACCGGCACGGCCGCCACGTCCAGTCCGGGGACCACGCGCCGCAGACCGGCCGTGACATGCTCGGCGACCTCGACGGCCGTGAGCGAGCCCTTGAACTTGTCCGCGGCGATCAGCACATGTGCTGTCTTTGTCCTTGCTGCGTCCGCCACCGTGTTACCCCTTGCTTTCGAACTGGCAGTCGCGCCGCTGCGACCTTATCCGGCCAGGGGCCCGGCGAACAGAGCGGACGGTTCCGGAACGGGCGAAGGGGGTGAAAAGGGGGACGACGAACGACGACCGGCAGCCCGGAACGCCCCGCGCGCACCCGGCGCACCCGGCGCACCCCGAACGGACCGCCGCACCTCGAACGGCCCGCTCACTCCCACGTCGCGGTCTCCGGGTCGACGCCGTTCACCTCGGCATTCGCGAAGATCACGTCACGCATCCAGGCGGTGAGGCCCGGCGCGACCCCTTCATAGAACTCGGCGAACCGGGGATCGCCGACGAACATCCGCCCCATGCACGCCTGCATCGCATGCGTGCAGTCGAAATACGTCGACATCAGCGCCCGGTGCCGCTCCGCGAGGCCGTTCGCCGCATCGGAACCCGGTACGACACCGGCCCGCAGCGCGGCGGCGAGACCGGCGTTCAGCGCATCGGTCTCCGCCGCCACGCCCTTCCAGTCCTCGGGTGTCATCCCCGCGGCCCGCTCGGCGTACTGCGCCCACTGCGCGGTGTCGCCCCAGCGCTCCTCGGCCTCGTCGACCCAGGCGGGCTGCCAGTCGTCGCCGAAGATCTCGACCTGCTCCTCCGGAGTCAGCCGCATCCCGGTACGCGACGCCTCCATCATGCGGTCGACCGCACCCAGCATCTGCTGCAGACGGGAAATCCGCTCCACAAGCTGCGACCGCTGCCGACGCAGGTGGTCGCGGGCGTCCACGGCCGGGTCATCGAGGAGCCGGCCGATCTCGGCGAGCGGAAAGCCCAACTCCCGGTAGACCAGGACCCGGTGGATGCGGGCCACGTCGTCGCCCGAGTACACCCGGTACCCGGCCCAGGTACGCCCGCCCGGCCGCACCAGGCCGATCGCGTCCCAGTGGTGCAGCGTCTTCACGCTGACCCCGACGAGCACAGCCGCCCGGCCGACGGTCAGCCCGTCGGAACCGATCGGCTCTGCGCCCGCCCCGGTGGTGGTCGGTTCCTGCTGGCGGGGATCACTGATCATCCGCTCAGTGTCGCGCACCTCGCCCGGAAGTCGGGCCCGAGCGCGGCGGCCGGCGCCGGCGGGCACCGTGCACAGCCGGCCACCGGAGGACGGCCACGGCGCACCGCCCCACCCGACGTGTCCTAGGCTCGCGGCGTGACGACCACGGACTACGCCACCTACATCGCCGGGCTGCCCCGCGTACTCGCGGGCGCGGCGGTCATCTTCCGCGACGCGGCGGGCCGCATCCTCCTCGTGGAGCCGAACTACCGCGACACCTGGGTCCTGCCCGGCGGCACCGTCGAGTCGGACACCGGCGAATCCCCGCGCCAGGCCGCCCGCCGGGAAACCCTTGAGGAGATCGGTCTGGACATCGCACCGGGCCCGCTGCTCGCCGTCGACTGGGTGCGCGGCTCGGCCCGGCCGCCGTTGGTGTCGTATCTGTTCGACGGCGGGGTGCTGGACGCCGAGCAGTTCGCGGCGATCCGGGTGCAGGAGGAGGAACTGCTGTCCTGGCGCCTGGTCCACTGGGACGAGGCCGAGACGATGCTGGGCGAGGGGCTGCGGCTGCGGGTCCGCGGCGCACTGGACGCGCTGGCGGGCGGACGCGGCCCGGTGGAACTGGAGGACGGCCTGCCGCCGGCCGGGCCGGCGGGCACCGGGGTCCGCGGTGAACTCCCCTGACGCCGCGGCGCCTTGACACCTCGTAGAACCTGGGTAGGAGACCCCTGGGCCGACTCCCCCACCAAACACCGAGACCCGTGGGGTGATGGCCCCAGCCCACCCGCGATCTAGCCTTTTCCCATGAACGAAAACGCCACCCGCATCGCGCAGGTGCCGGGAGTCGTCGGGGTCATGCTCGGCGGCAGCCGCGCACGAGGAACCAACCGCCCCGATTCCGACTGGGATCTGGGTGTCTACTACCGAGGCGAACTGGATCTGCCCGCTCTGGAGAGGCTGGCGGCCGAGGTGACCGGCGGCCCCGTCGAGATATTCGCACCGGGCGCCTGGGGCCCCTGGGTCAACGGCGGGGCATGGCTGGTCATGCCGGACGGCAGCCATGTGGACTGGATCTTCCGGGACATCGACCGGGTGCGGCGCGTGTGGGAGGACTGCCGCGCGGGCCGTTTCGAGACGGGAATACAGGCCGGGCACCCCCTGGGTTTCTGGTCCCCCGCCTATCCGGGCGAGGTGGCCCTGGGCCGCGTACTGGCCGACGAAACCGGGGAGTTGGCCCGCCTCAAGGAAGAGACCCGGACCTACCCGGAGGCGCTCCGCAAGGCACTCACCCGCGCCGCCGTCTGGGATGCGGGCTTCTCGGTGGCCATGGCCACCAAGTCGTCCTCGACGGCGGACGTCCTGCACGCGTCCCTGTGCCTGTCGCGGGCCGTCGGCGCCCTCGTCCAGAGCCTGCACGCCCACCACCGCATCTGGTGCCTCAACGAGAAGGGCGCCCTGGCCGCCGCCGCGGCACTACCGCAGACTCCATCCGACTTCGGCCCCCGAGCCACCGCCCTGCTCGGCGAACTGGGCCGCACGAAGAACGAGTTGCTCCACTCCCTGACCGTGGCGGAACAACTGGTGGCCGAGGTACGGAAGGTGGTCGAAGCAGAGGGGTAGCGATCCGGGGGGGGGCGGGGGTGGGGGCGGGGGGGAGGCCCCCACCCCAGCAGGACAGGAGATCGGCGAGGCGCGTGCCCCGGCGGGGTCAGCGGCTCACGCCGACCGCGTGGGCGAAGGTTCGGGGGTCGGGGAGGAAGTCGAGCATGGCGCGAGCCACGTCGGCGCGGGGGATGGTGCTGCCGGCGGGGCCGGCTTCGATGGCGTGGCGGTAGCGGCCGGTGCCCGGAGTGTCGAGCAGGCGGGGTGGGCGTACGGAGGTCCAGTCGAGGTCGCTGTCACGGAGGACGGCTTCCATCCGTTCCAGGTCGGTGTAGAGGTCCTTGAGGATCGCCCACAGCAAGGGGCCGAAGACCCGGTGGGCGAGGAACGGCTGACCGGCCCCGGTGCGGTTGAGGGGGCCGGCGCCGACCACGAGGAGGCGGCGGACGCCCGTGGCCTTCATCGCCTCGGTCACGGCGCGGGCGGAGGTGGACGCGGGGCGGAGCGGGTCGCGCCGGCCGGCCTGGCCGATGCCGGAGACCACCGCGTCGGCACCGTCGATGACGGTCTTGACGGAGGCGGCGTCGAGGGCATCGGCGCGTACGATCGTCAGGCGTTCATGTCGCTCGGTCAGCTTCCCGGGGCTGCGGAGTGCGGCGGTGACCTCGTGCCCGTCGGCCAGGGCATGGGTGACGAGATGCCGGCCGACGCCGCCCGAGGCTCCGAGGACGGTGATCTTCATGTCTCCTCCGATGGATTGCACAGCGGTGGATCGCAGCGCCCTCGGGGCGGCACGGCACACGGTTGCACGAGGGTGAGTGAGCACTTACCCACCAGTGTGGGTGAGTGCTCACTCACCTGTCAATGTAGAGTCGTTCCATGAGCCATGACGCCGCCGTTCCGCTGTCCGGGGGCGCTCTGACACGCTCCCGCATCCTTGATGCCGCCGCCGCGCTGATGGCCAGCGTGGGACTGACGCGTACGACGACGAAGCAGATCGCCAAGGAGGCGGGGTGCTCGGAGGCCGCGCTGTACAAGCACTTCCGGAACAAGGAGGAGATCTTCGTCCGGGTGCTCCACGAGCGGGTGCCGCGGTTCTCCGAGGCGCTGGCCGAGCTGCCGGACCGCGCCAGGGACGAGCGCGGGCCGGCCGCACTCCTCCAGGAGGTGACGCTGACCGCCGTGCGCTTCTACCGGCGGACCTTCCCGATCGCGGCATCGCTGTTCGCCAGCCCGGAGTTGCTGGCGACGCACCGGCGCAAGCTCGACGAGCTGGGGTCGGTGGGGCCGCACACCGCGGGTCGGCAGCTGGCCGCGTACCTGGAGGCGGAACGGAAGCTGGGGCGGATCGCGTCCGCGGTCGATCCGGACGCGGCCGCCAACCTGCTGATCGGGGCGTGTTTCCACCGGGCGTTTCTGGACCTGTTCTTCGACGGGGAGGCGCCCGCTGACGCGCTGCGGCCGGAGAGCGAGGAGGAGTTCGCCGCGGAGACGGTGCGGGCGCTGCTGGGCGGGCTGACGCCGGACGCCGAGCCGGGGCGCGGCGGAAGAGACCGGTCGAAGTGAGTGGTCGTGGGGAGTGGCCGTGGGAGTGGTCGTAGCGCCCGGCTGTACTGGCCGTTGAGTTGTGAGGCCCGTCCCTGCGTCACGCGCCGCGTCGGGAGCCGTCGTTCATCCGCACTCCGCCGTCGGGAACAGTCCGTCGTCGGTGCGCTCGAAGGCGAGCAGGCGGCGCTTGCGGTCGAGGCCGCCGCCGTAGCCGGTGAGGCTGCCGTCGGCGCCGACGACGCGGTGGCAGGGGACGATGATGCCGACCGGGTTGCGCCCGTTGGCCAGGCCGACGGCGCGGGCCGCGGTGGGGACGCCGAGGCGTTCGGCGAGCCGGCCGTAGGAGAGCGTCTCGCCGTACGGGATGGTGCGCAGTGCTGCCCAGACGCGGCGCTGGAACGAGGTGCCGCGCAGTGCCAGCGGCAGGTCGAAGGTCGTCAACTCGCCGCGGAAGTAGGCGCGGAGCTGGGCGATGGTCGTGGCGAAGGGCGGGTCTGCGGGGTCGGCCGGGGTGCCGAAGGTTTCCTGGGGCGGGCGGTGGCGCTGGTCGGTCATGTAGAGGCCGGTGAGGGCGTCGCCGTCGGCCACGAGGGTGAGCGGGCCCACGGGGGTGTCGTCGAGGACGGTGTGGGTGATCCGGCCGGTGGTGGTCCGGTCCGTAGGGGTCCGGTCCGTGGCGGTCCGGTCGGGGTGCGGGGTGGCAGGGGTCATGGCTGCGGCTCGGTTCGTGGGGAGGGGCGGGTGGTCAGTTCGCGGGGAGGTGGTTGATCGGGTGGTCGTCGGTCGCCCAGAGGTACTGGACGGCGTAGGCGCGCCAGGGGCGCCAGCCGGCGGAGTGGCGGATGAGGGCCGCGGGGGTGGCGGGCATGCCGAGGCCGGCGGCGGCGCGGCGCAGGCCGAGGTCGGTGGGGGTGAAGGCGTCGGGGTCACCCAGGGCGCGCATGGCGACGCATTCGACGGTCCAGGGACCGATGCCGGGCAGTGCGGCGAGCCGGGCGCGGGCCTCGTCCCGGTCGCTGCCGACGCCGAGTTGCAGCGCGCCGGAGGCGAGGGCCGCGACGATGCCGGTGAGGGTGGCGCGGCGGGTACGGGGCATCGCCAGGGATTCCGGGTCGAGTTCGGCGAGGGCGGGGGCGGACGGGAAGAGGTGGGTGAGGCCGCCGGCGGGGTCGTCCACGGGCTCGCCGTGGGAGAGGACGAGTCGGCCGGCGTGGGTGCGGGCGGCGGCGGTGGAGACCTGCTGGCCGAGGACGGCGCGGACCGCGAACTCGTCGGCGTCGACGGTGCGCGGTACCCGGCGACCGGGTGCCTTGTCGACGAGTGGTGCGAGTTGCGGGTCCGCGCGGAGGAGTCCGTCGACGGCTTCCGGGTCGGCGTCGAGGTCGAGGAGGCGGCGGCAGCGGGCGATGGCGCCGGCCAGGTCGCGCAGGTCGGTGAGGGACAGGCGGCAGTCGATGTGGTCGGGGCGCGGGGAAAGGGCGACGATGCCGTGTCCGTAGGGGAGGGTGAGGGTGCGGCGGTAGGCGCCGTCGCGCCATTCCTCGACTCCGGGGACGGCGGTGGCGGCGAGGTGTCCGAAGAGGTTGTCGGGGTTGAGCGGCCGGCGGAAGGGGAGCCGCAGCGTGAGGGTGCCGGGTACGGCGCTGCGTGGGCCGGGGGCGGCGCGTCCGCGGAGTTCGGAGGGGGAGAGCGCGAAAACCTCCCGTACGGTCTCGTTGAAGGTGCGGATGCTGGCGAAGCCGGCCGCGAACGCGATCTCCGCCATGGGGAGTTGGGTGGTCTCGACCAGGAGCCGGGCGGTCTGGGCGCGCTGGGCGCGGGCGAGCGCGAGCGGTCCGGCGCCGAGTTCGGCGAGCAGCTGGCGTTCGATCTGGCGGGTGCTGTAGCCGAGGCGGGCGGCGAGGCCGGGGACGCCTTCGCGGTCGACGATGCCGTCGGCGATCAGTCGCATGGCGCGGGCGACGAGGTCGGCCCGCTCGTTCCACTGCGGGGATCCCGGGCTGGCGTCCGGGCGGCAGCGCTTGCAGGCCCGGAATCCGGCCTGCTGGGCGGCGGCGGCGCTGGGGTAGAAGCGCATGTTCTCGGGCTTGGGGGGCACGACCGGGCAGCTGGGGCGGCAGTAGATGCCGGTGGTGAGCACGGCGGTGTAGAACCAGCCGTCGAAGCGGGCGTCCTTGGATTGCACGGCGCGCAGACAGCGCTCGGTGTCGGTGTGCATGTCCTCAAGGATTGCGCAGGAGGGCGGTCCGAGCTGGCGGAAATCCGACGTCAACCTCGTCGCGAGCTGCGCGGGCGGCGGATCGCCTTGAGGGGAGACCCGCACGCCGGGCGCTACGGGCCGGGGGTTCGGGCAGTGACGGGAAACCCGAACCGTGGCCCGCTCAGCGAAGCCGCGCGGCGAACGCCTCGTACGCCCGCTCGTCGAAGAGCACGAACCTGACCTCCTCGACCGCGGTCTGTGTGCCGCGCACCGTCTCCACCGCGATCCGGGCGGCGTCCTCCATCGGCCACCCATAGATCCCGGCGGAGACGGCCGGAAACGCCACCGTGCGGGCGCCCAGCTCGTCAGCAACCCGCAGCGACTCGCGATAGCAGGAGGCCAGCAGCTCCGATCTGTCCTCCTCGGGGGTGAAGCGCGGGCCGACGGTGTGGATCACCCAGCGGGCCGGGAGCCGCCCGGCGGTGGTGGCGACGGCGGCGCCGGTGGGCAGGCCGCGGCCGTATTTCGCGGCGCGCAGGGCGCGGCACTCGTCGAGGATGTCCGGGCCGCCGCGGCGGTGGATCGCGCCGTCCACTCCCCCGCCTCCGAGCAGGGAGGAGTTGGCGGCGTTGACCACCGCGTCCACGGCCTGTTCGGTGATGTCGCCCTGGGTGAGGGTGAGGGTGGTGTTCATGGGCGAAGAGCGTAGGAGTGCCGGGCGGCGCGGGCGGGATGGACGCGCGGGGGTCAGCGGCTGCTCGCGCGGAGCCGGCGCCAGACGGCCTTGGCGGCGTAGTGGCCGGACATGCCGTGGACGCCGGGGCCGGGCGGGGTGGCCTGGGAGCAGAGGTAGACGGCGGGGTGCGCGGTTTCGTAGGGGACGCGGGCGAGTTTGGGGCGGATGAGGAGGCGCAGGCCGGCCGCGGAGCCGGTGGCGGTGTCGCCGCCGACGTAGTTGGCGTTGCGGGCGGCGAGCTGCGGGGGGCCGGCGACGGCGCGGGCCAGGACGCGGTCGCGGAAGCCGGGGGCGAAGCGTTCGATCTGCCGCTCGACGACTTCGGTGGCGTCGCCTTCCCAGCCGTTGGGGACGTGGCCGTAGGCCCAGAAGGTGTGCTTTCCCTCGGGGGCGCGGGTGGGGTCGATGAGGCTGGGCTGGGCGGTGATGAGGAACGGGACGGAGGGGTCGCGGCCCTCGGAGGCGGCGTTGAGCGCGGCGGAGATCTCGGCGCTGGTGGGGCCGATGTGGACGGTGCCGGCGCGCTGGGCGTCCTTGGCGGTCCAGGGGACGGGGCCGTCCATCGCGTAGTCAATCTTGAAGACGCTGGGGCCGTACTTGACGTCGCGGTAGGCGTTGCCGAGGCGGGCGATCCGGGCGAGCGCGGTGGGTGAGGTGTCGAAGACGTAGGCGCGGGCCGGCGGGAGGTCGTCGAGGCGTTTGACCTCGAAGTCGGTGTGGACGGCGCCGCCGTGGGCACGCAGCAGTCCGGCGAGGGCGTCGGAGAGGGCCTGGGAGCCGCCGCGGGGCACCGGCCAGCCGTTGGCGTGCGCGGCGAGCGCGAACATCAGGGCCAGTCCGCTGGTCCCGAAGCCGCGGAGCGGGGCGATGGCGTGGGCGGCGAGGCCGGCCAGCAGGGCGCGGGCCTTCTCGTCCTGGAAGCGGCGGTTGAGGAGGGTGACCGGCTGCATGGCGACCAGCCCGAACCGGGCGTAGGTGACCGGGTCGCCGGGCAGCCCGAGCCACTGGGTGCGCAGGAAGTCGCGGGAGAGGGCGTCCCACTTGCCGACGAAGGGGGCGACCAGCCGGCGGTAGGTGCCGGCGTCGCGCGGCC
The DNA here is from genome assembly GCF_050054615.1 of Streptomyces sp. YGL11-2. Taxonomy (NCBI): domain Bacteria; kingdom Bacillati; phylum Actinomycetota; class Actinomycetes; order Kitasatosporales; family Streptomycetaceae; genus Streptomyces; species Streptomyces sp. YGL11-2. The sequence continues at coordinate 88,348 of NZ_JBNHIN010000028.1, read as the reverse complement.
CGAAGGACATGGCGGTCTCGCCGACGGACTGGGCCAGTACGCCGGCCGTGCCGTCGGGGAAGGGGTGCGCCATGGGGAGGTCGGGGTGCAGCCACTCCAGGCCGTACCGCTCCAGGGGCATGGTGCGGAAGGCGGGTGAGCCGATGCCGAGGGGGTGGACCGCGGAGCAGGGGTCGTGGCGGAAACCGGGGAGGGTCAGCTCCTCGGTGCGGGCTCCGCCGCCGATGGTGTCGCGCGCCTCGAAGATCTCCACGGACATGCCGCGACGGGCCAGTTCGACCGCCGCCGTCAGGCCGTTGGGTCCTGCCCCGATCACGACGGCATCGAGCATCCTCGGCACCTGCGCCACTCCCCTCACGTCCGACCCTCGTCGGTGAGGGTCAGTTGGCCGCTGCCAGCAGTCCGAGGATACGCCGCGCGGTCTCGGCGTCCCGTGCCGCGGTGAAGGGGAGCGCGTTGCCGCCGGCTATGCGGAACGGTCGGCCGGCGACGGTGCCGCTGGCGCCGCCCGCTTCATGGACGAGCAGCAGTCCGGCGGCGTGGTCCCAGGCGTTTTCCCAGCTGAAGGCGGTGGCGTCGATCCGGCCCTGGGCTATGTGGAGGTATTCCAGGCCGGCGGAGCCGCAGGGGCGGGGGGCGATGCCTCCGGTGTCCAGGGCGGCCAGGACGCGCTTCTGGTCGTCGTCGGTGAAGTCGTGGTGGGAGGTGGCGACTTCGAGGTCGGCGCCGGCGGCGGGGTGGCCGGCGATGAGCCGTTCGCCGTTCAGCCAGGCGCCGGCGCCGCGGCGGGCGGTGGCCATCAGGCCGAGGGCGGGCGCGTACGTCCAGGAGGCGAGCAGTTCGCCGCGGTGGGCGAGGGTGACGAGGGTGGNCCCCCCCCCCCTCCCCCCCCCCCGCGGCGGGCGGTGGCCATCAGGCCGAGGGCGGGCGCGTACGTCCAGGAGGCGAGCAGTTCGCCGCGGTGGGCGAGGGTGACGAGGGTGGCGAAGCCGGGGTCGCCGTGGACGAACTGGCGGGTGCCGTCGACGGGGTCGACGATCCATACGGGGGCATCGCCGCGCAGCGCGTCGAGGACGGTGGGGTCGGCGTGCACCGCTTCCTCGCCGACGACGCGGGAGCCGGGCAGCAGGGCCGTCAGGGCGGCGGTGAGCTGCTCCTCGGCGCGGCGGTCGGCGGTGGTGACGAGGTCGTGCGGGCCGTTCTTCTCGACGATGTCGTCGGCGGCGAGCTGCCGGAAACGCGGCATGATCTCGTCGGCGGCGGCCTGGCGGATGGCGTCCTCGACGGCGGCCAGGTCCAGTGCGGAGAGGTCCGGCGACGGGGTCACCGGGGCCGCGGGGGTCGTCGTGAGGTCTTCGGTGATATTCGTGGTATCTCCCGAATCTTGGGTACGAAATGCTTCGATCATGCGTCCATCGAACCACGAGCCACTGACACGGCGGCTGGACTGCGGGTGAACTCCCGATGCCGCGGAGGGCACGGGCGGGTGCTGCCGGGAGGGCGGCGGCCGGTCGCGGACCCGCCGACCGCCCCTTCTCCGGCCGCCCCGCCCCGCCGGCGCGGGCGGGGCGGGGCGGCCGGCGGGCCGGTGTCAGCGCCCCACCGCGTATCCCTGCATGCCGCGCGGGTTCGCCGCCGCCGACAGCACCCCGGTCCCGGGGTCGCGGGCGACCGCGCACAGCCGCCCCTCCGACCAGGCGGCCCCGACGGTGACGTCGTGCCCGCGCCGCCGCAGCTCCTCGACGACCCCGGTGCCGATGCGGGACTCGACGGTGACGCTGCCCGGCCGCATCCCGCGCGGGAAGAAGGAGCCGGGGAAGGAGTCCTGGTGCCAGTTCGGGGCGTCGATGGCGCCCTGGAGGTCGGGGCCGCCGCGGACTTCCGGGCGCAGCACCGCGGCGAGGAAGAAGTGCAGCTGCCACTGGTCCTGCTGGTCGCCGCCGGGCGTGCCGAAGGCCATGACGGGGACGCCGTCGCGCAGGGCGAGGGACGGGGTGAGGGTGGTGCGGGGGCGGCGCCCGGGGGTGAGGGTGTTGGGCAGGCCCTCTTCCAGCCAGGCCATCTGGAGCCGGGTGCCGAGCGGGAAGCCGAGCGCGGGGACGACGGGGTTGGACTGGAGCCAGCCGCCGGAGGGGGTAGCGGAGACCAGGTTGCCCCAGCGGTCGGCGACGTCGAGGTGGCAGGTGTCGCCGCGGGTGGTGCCGTCCGGGTCGACGGGGGGCGCGGTGGCGGACGGCACGCCGCGGGCCACGGTCGGCTCCCCCGCCCCGCTCCCCGAGATGCCCAGCGGGTCGAATCCGCCCGCCCCCGAGGCCACCGCCAGGGCGTGCTTGCCGAGCCGGGGCGGGCGCCCGTCCGGGCTGCCGGGCCGCAGCGCGTACGAGGCGTGGTCGTCGACGAGCTTGCGGCGCTCGGCGTTGTAGTCGACGCCGAGCAGGGCGGGCAGCGGCACCTCGGCGGCGTCGCCGTACCACGCCTCGCGGTCGGCCATCGCGAGTTTGCTGCCCTCGATGAGCAGGTGGACGTATTCGGGGCTGCCGTAGGCGGGCAACTCGTCGGGGAGCAGGGCGAGTTGCTGGAGGAAGGCGGGGCCCTGGGACCAGCCGCCGGCCTTGGCGACGGTCCAGCCGTGCCAGTCGTAGGTCACCGGGTCCTCGTAGGTGGCGGAGTAGGCGGCCAGGTCGTCGCCGGTGAGGGTGCCTGCGTGGCGTTCGCCCGAGGTGTCCAGGGCGGGGCGGGCCGCGAAGTCGGCGAGTGCCTCGCCGATGAAGCCCTCGCGCCAGATGCGGCGGGCGGCGTCGAGCTGTGCCTCGCGGTCCGCCGACGCGGCCCGCGCCTCGGTGATCAGGCGGCGCCAGGTGGCCGCCAGCGGGCGGTTGGTGAGCAGTCCGCCGGGGGCCACGGACCTGCCGCCGGGGAGGTAGATCTCGGCGGACGAGGTCCACTCGGTGGTGAACAGCTCCCGGACGGTCTCCACGGTCTCCCCTATCCGCTCCACGGCGGGGTGGCCGTGCTCGGCGTAGCCGATGGCGTACCGCAGGACCTCGGCCAGGGTTTTGGTGCCGTGGTCGCGGAGCAGCAGCATCCACGCGTCGAAGGCGCCGGGGACGGCGGCGGCGAGCGGCCCGGTGCCAGGCACCAGGTCGAGGCCGAGGGCGGTGTAGTGGGCGACGCTCGCCCCGGCGGGGGCCGGGCCCTGGCCGCAGAGCACCCGCACCGGCTCGCCGGCGGGCGCCAGGATGATGGGCACCTCGCCCGCCGGCCCGTTCAGGTGCGGCTCGACGACGTGCAGCACGAATCCGGCGGCGACGGCGGCGTCGAAGGCGTTGCCGCCGTCCTCCAGGACGGCCATCGCGGTCTGGGAGGCCAGCCAGTGGGTGCTGGCGGCCATCCCGAAGGTGCCTTGGAGGGTGGGGCGGGTGGTGAACACGGGGCCTCCTTGCCGTCGGTGGATCGGTGTGCTCCGCCTGCGTCGGGGGTTCGCAGGGGTGTACGGATCACCCGTACCCGCCCCGCATGGCCCTGCACCGCACCGCGCTCCCCCGCCACACCGACGGCGCCCGCTGGGACGGCGTCGCGCTCGCGGTGGGCGGGCGTCGGGCCGGTCGGGCCGGAGCTGCGCTGCGAGACGGGCAGCGGGCGGCGGGCGGCGGCGGTGCAGGGCGCGGACGTCATGCTGCCGGCGCGCCGGCGGGCGACGCGCCGCGGGGTGCACTACGCGCGCACGGGGCGGTATGTCTCGCCGCTGCCCCCGCGCTGCGCGCCGGTACGGCCCGCGCGTATCGGGAGGCGTGCCCGGACGACGACGCGGCCTGGTGCGCCCGCTGGGCCCACCACGTCGCCGGCCTGCTGCGGGGGTGCCCCAACGGGCCGCTGCACGAAGGGAATTGGCTGCTGCGGCCCGGGATGCGCTCCCCGAGGGCGGCCGGCCCCGGGTGCTGCGCCCGCACCGCGCGGACGAGGGCCCGGCGGCCACCCTGGCCGCCTGGGGGCACCGCCAAGCGGTAGCTGGGGGAACGTCCTGCGGGCGTACGAGGAGCGCGTCGCCGGGCTGGAGCGGCGGCGGGACGGCGGCGCCCCGCTCGCGCCCCTGAAGATCGCCGCGGCGGGCCGGCGCCTGGACGTGGAGCTGCGGGGGCTGCTCCCCGGCTCCGGTCTCACCCGCGGCCGGCCGCTCCCCGGAGGCGCCGCCGCCCGGGACGCTCCCTCGGCTACCGCTGGGGGCGCCCCCAGCCCGACGGCACGCGCCGGGCCGGCACCCCGATGTCACCCGCTGACGCCCCGAAACCCGGTCGCCGCGCCCCGCCTCCTTCCGTACGCTCGCGCCATGACCAGCACGGAGGAGCCGGCGGCGACCGGCCGGCCGCAGCACCGTCCGCTCGTCGCGATCCTGAGCGGCGCCGGGATCTCCACCGACTCCGGGATCCCCGACTACCGCGGCCCCAACGGGCTGTGGCGGCGCGACCCGGATGCCGAGAAGCTGGTCACCTACGACGTGTACATGGCCGATCCGGAGATCCGGCGGCGCTCGTGGCGGATGCGCCAGGAGAGCCAGGCTCTCGGGGCCCGGCCCAATGCCGCGCACGAGGCGGTGGCCGCGCTGGCCCGGTCCGGGACGCCGGTGCGGGTGATCACCCAGAACGTGGACGGGCTGCACCAGCTCGCCGGGCTGCCCGAGCGCAAGGTCCTGGAGCTGCACGGCACCGCACGCGCCGTCACCTGCACCCGCTGCCATGCCCGTTCGCCGATGGCGCAGGCCCTGGAGCGGGTGGCGGCGGGCGATCCGGATCCGGCGTGCCTGGTGTGCGGCGGGATCCTGAAGTCGGCGACGGTGATGTTCGGTGAGCGGCTGGATCCGCAGGTGCTCGGTACGGCGCTGGGCGTGGCGAAGGCGGCCGAGGTCTTCGTGGCGGTCGGTACGACGCTCCAGGTGCAGCCGGCCGCCTCGCTCGCCGGGGTGGCCGCGGAGCACGGCGCGCGGCTGATCATCGTCAATGCCGAGCCGACGCCGTACGACGCTCTGGCCGCCGAGGTGATCCGCGAGCCGATCGGGACCGCGCTGCCCCGTCTGCTGGGGCGGTTCGGCTGAGAGCGGGCGGCCGGGCCGGGTGGGCCGGGGATCGGCGCGGGCGGGTCCGCCGGCCCCCCGGCCCCGGCCCCCGGCGGCTCAGAAGGCCGTGTGCGCGAACCAGTGGTCGAGCACGGCCGGGTCGCCCGAGACCTCGAAGGCGGCCTCCTGGTAGGTCCGCCGCCCGTAAAGCAGCAGCAGGAGGTCCGCCGCCTGCCCCCGTACGACGGCGTCCGGCTCGGACGGCACGTGGTCGGCTGCGGCCAGCGGAAGCAGACGGAAGCCGTCCGGCTCCAGCCGCACCCGCCACTCCTCGCCGGTCCCGCCGTCCAGACCTGTACACCGGAAGGCGAGGATCTCGCCGGTGCCGTGCAGTTTCGCCACGCCGGGGGCGAAGAGTCCCGCGTAGGGCAGGTTGACGAGGAATTCGTCCACCCCGTCCGCCGCCAGCACGGCGTCGACGTCCGGCTCCCGGCCGACGGCGAGCTCCGCGTCCACCCGGTGCACCAGCGTTTCGTACAGCATCCGGCGGGCCCAGAACCGTGCGTGCCGGTCCTCGCCCCAGACCCACATCGCCGCCCCCGGATCCGTGTCGCGCAGCACGCCGGCCACGCCCGGGACGCCCGCGGCCACCCAGCCGGCATACTCCTCGGCGCGTTCCGGCAGCCCCAGCTCCACATCGCGGCTGCGCGGCGGCTCCTGCACCCGCTGGGTCAGCAGCGTGCTGAACCAGCGCTGGAGCGCTCCCACATGGCGGGCGAGTTCGGCCAGCGTCCAGTCCGGGCAAGAGGGCACGGCGGTCGCCGGGTCGGCGCCGCCGGCCACCTCGGCGAAGCGCAGGGTCTCCCGCTCGATCGCCTGCCGGTAGGTGCCGTACGGCAAGGGGTGCCCCGGCCGGCTCGTCGTCTCCATCAGCTGCCGCCTTTCCGTCCGCAGCGCGGATCGTCTCCCGGTCAGTGTGGCGGCTGGAGTCCACTCCAAGGCAAATCCGGCCGCCGCGGCCGTTACGGTGGTGACGCGGATCCGGATTTACCCGGATCCGGGCCGACAAGAATCCGGCACCGGTCCGGGTGACGGTGCCGACGAAGCGGAGAGTGCGCGGTGCACGGCGAGTACAAGGTCCCCGGCGGCAAGCTGGTGGTCGTCGATCTGGACGTCGAGGACGCGTCTGTGCGCAACGTCCGCGTCGCCGGGGACTTCTTCCTGGAGCCCGACGAGGCTCTCCTGCGGATCAACTCCGCGCTGGAGGGCGCCCCGGCCGACACCGACACCGCCGGGCTCACCGCCCGTATCGACGCCGCGCTCCCCGAGTCGGCGGTGCTGTTCGGCTTCACCAGTGAGAGCGTCGCCGTCGCGGTGCGCCGCGCCCTCGCCCGGGCCGCCGACTGGGGCGACTACGACTGGCAGCTCATCCACGCCGCTCCCCAGCCCCCGGCGCTGCACATGGCACTGGACGAGGTCATCACCGCGGAGGTGGCGGCCGGCCGCCGGCCGCCCACACTGCGCGTCTGGGAATGGGACTCGCCGGCCGTCATCATCGGCAGCTTCCAGTCGCTGCGCAACGAGGTCGACACCGCGGGCGCGGCCCGCCACGGCGTCACCGTGGTCCGCCGGATCTCCGGCGGCGGAGCGATGTTCGCGGAGCCGCCGAGCACCATCACCTACTCCCTGTCCGTCCCCGAGGCACTGGTCTCCGGACTCTCCTTCGCGGACTCCTACGCCTATCTCGACGACTGGGTCCTGGCCGCCCTCGGCGACCTGGGAATCAGGGCGTGGTACCAGCCGCTCAACGACATCGCCACCGAGCTGGGGAAGGTGGCCGGCGCCGCGCAGAAGCGGATGGTCGGACCGGAGGGCGGGCCCGGTGCGGTGCTGCACCACGTGACCATGTCCTACGACATCGACGCCGACAAGATGGTCGAGGTGCTGCGGATCGGCAGGGAGAAGCTCTCCGACAAGGGCACGAGGAGCGCGAAGAAGCGCGTCGACCCGCTGCGCCGTCAGACCGGACTCCCCCGCGAAGCGGTCATCGAGAAGATGATCGACTCCTTCCGGTCGCGCTACGGCCTCACCCGCGGGGCCGTCACCGCCCAGGAGATGGCCCGCGCCCAGGAGCTCGTACGCACCAAGTTCGCGAACGAGGAGTGGACCACGCGCATCCCGTGACCGGTACCGCGGTCCGTGCGGGCCGCGGTGCCGCGCGGAGCGGGACCGGACCGGCACCCGGCAGGGGCCTTGCGCACGGCGCGGGCCGCCGGCCGCCTCGGCGCGGCAACTCGCCCCGTACCGGCACCCGTTCAGTCGGCGAACGCGGGAAGTCCCTCCGCTCGCCGGATGTCGTTCACCCGATGGCCTGCCCGCCCCCGCGCGTGCGCGTGCGGGCCGGCGTGCCCCCGGCGATCCTGAGGACATGGCGGATGGCGGGAACACCGACGACCGGGCGGGCGATGAGGGTCGACAGCGGCCGGAGCAGCCGGGTGGCAATTACGCGGGTGCGATCTACGGCTCTCTGCTGGCCGCGTCCGTCGTGGCCGGGACCGCCACGTTCGGTCCGTTCCCCCGGCTCGGGCTCCTTCTGCTGCTGCTCATCACCGGCCTGGTGTTCTGGGCGGCGCACGTCTACGCCCTCCTCGTCGGCGACCTGCTGTCGTACCGGCACCTGACGTGGGCCACGATCCGGCGCGTGGCGGGGCATGAGTGGCCGATCGTCCAGGCGGCGGTGCTGCCGGCCGTCGCCGTGGCGGTAAGTCCGCTGCTGCGGTTGGGCCTTGAGGGCACCGCGTGGTTCGCGCTGTCCGTCGCCGTGGCCGAACAGATCGGCTGGGCGAGCACGGCCGCGGTCCGCGCCGGCGCCTCGCTGCGCGTGGTGGTGGTCTCCGGCGCCGTCAACCTGGTGCTCGGCCTGGTCATCGTGCTCGCCAAGGCGCAGTTGCACTGAGCCCGTCGGGCGAGGAGAGCCGGGTGAGCGGGATGCGCCGATCCTGGACGCAGTGGGCGGGTCGGCGCACTCCACACGGCCTCGCCCGCATCGCCGAGTGGCGCGTCAGGTCCGGCGTCCGGACCGACTGCGCGCCGGCCGTCGGGCGACGGGGACGCCGCGCCCGCCGCCGTCATGCCTCCAGCATCAGTTGCAGCAGCTCGCGCAGGGTCTCGCGCTGCCGCGCGGTGAGCGGGGCCAGGGGGTCGGCGGCGAAGGGCATGCGTGCGCGGAGATCGGCGGCGACGGTGCGGCCGGCGGCGGTGGCGGCGACCCGCTTGACGCGACGGTCGCCCGGGTCGGGGCTGCGCTCGACCAGGCCGCTGGACTCCAGCCGGTCGATGATCACGGTCACGTTGGACGGCTCCGCGTGCAGCCGGTCGGCGATGCGGCGCATCGGAACCGGGCCCTCGGCGGCGAGCAACGCCTTGGCCTGGAGCGGGGTCAGGTCGTGGGGCGTCGCGGCGGCCTCGGACTCCTGGCTGTAGCGACGGTTGATGGCCGCGAAGAGGCCGACGATCTCCCTGGTGAGCTCATCCGGTGGGTTGGACATGACGCCCAGCGTACCCATGTGCTTGACAGCCTCAAATATCCGTGCGCATAGTTATGAAACATATTAGTTATCTGCCATAAGTAAGTTGGGAGCACGAGGATGACCACCAAGACCGCCCTGATCACCGGCACCTCCTCCGGCATCGGCCTGGCCGCCGCCGTCGCCGCCGCACGAAGCGGATGGCACGTGATCGCCACCATGCGCGACACCACCAAGGCGGGCGCACTGCTGGCGGCGGCCGAGGAAGCCGGAGTCGCCTTCGACGTCCGGGCCCTGGACGTGACCGACCCGGCCTCGGTCGAGGCATGCCTGGCCGGCCTCGACCGGCTGGACGCGCTCGTCAACAACGCCGGCGCGGGCCACGTCGGCACCCTGGAACAGGAGAGCGTCGAGGACGTACGCGCCGTCATGGAGGTCAACTTCTTCGGCGTGCTGCACGTCACGAAGGCCGCCCTGCCCCTGCTGCGGGCGGCCAAGGGTCGCGTGCTGACCGTGACCAGCGTCGGCGGAGTGATCGGCCAGCCCTTCAACGAGGCATACTGCGCCGCCAAGTTCGCGGTCGAGGGCTTCATGGAATCCCTCGCTCCGGTCGCGGCCACGACCGGCGTGCACGTCAGTGTGGTCGAGCCGGGTGCGGTGGCCAGCGAGTTCGTCAGCAACGTGGGCCTCCCGGACAACGCACTGCAGCAGGCCGGACCGTACGCGCCGGCCCTGTCCGCCTACCTGGACCGCACCCGCGGCGCCTTCGCCCACGCGCAAACGCCGCAGGACGTGGCAACGCAGATCGTCGACCTGCTCACCGCCGAGCGGCCGGCCTTCCGGGTGCTCACCTCCGACACCGCGCGCGCCTTCGCCGCGACGAAGCTCCAGGACCTCGACGGCTCGGCCGTGCAGACGCTGACCAGCGGCTGGGTCGCCTAGGGCCTGCCTGATGTGTCAGGGCCGGGCGCCCCCACCCAAACCGGCTACAGAGCGTGCTCATTGGCTCACTCCTTTCCGCATACCTGCCGGCCGACCGGGGCAGGGAAGAGCCCGGGAGCAGCGGGGTTCGGCCCGCAGCAGGGAGGAAGCGGCATGCCTATGGGTACTGACGTCCGGCACGCGGTGGTGATCGGGGCAGGCATGGCGGGCCTCGCGGCCGCCCGAGTCCTGGCCGACGGCTTCGAGATCGTCACCGTCATCGAACGCGACACGCTTCCGAGCGCGTCCGCGCCCAGGGCGGGGGTGCCGCAGGGGCACCACGTCCATGGCCTTCTGGCCCTCGGTGCCGAGGTGTTCGAGGGGTACTTCCCCGGACTGCGGGCCGAGCTGGAACAGGCGGGCGCGCCGGTGTGGGACTGGGGCGAGGACCTGTGCGCGGTGCTGCCCAACGGCACCCCGCCGCCCACACCGATGGGCATGCCGATCCAGACCTTCTCCCGGCCTCTCCTGGAGCATGTTCTGCGCCGACGGGTCTCGGCGTTGGAGCCCGTCACCCTGCGGGACGGACTGACCGTCACCGGCCTGCGCACGACCGGTCCCGGCAGGGTCACCGGGGTGCGGGTCAAGAACGGCGACGGCGAGGACGAGATCGCCGCGGACCTCGTGGTGGACGCCTCGGGCCGCTCCTCCCACCTGCCGCAGTGGCTGGCCGCCCTCGGCCTGCCCAGCCCCCGCACGACGACCGTCGACGCACAGGTCGGTTACGCCTCACGCACCTACTCCTACCCGGAAGGACAGTCCCCGCCCTCGTGGAAGGGCGTGCTGGAACCCCTGCGGGCCCCCGACTTCCGCAAGGGCTCCTACGCGATCCAGATCGAGAACAACGCGCTCCACGTCACCCTGCACGGAGCCGGCGGAACCCAACTGCCGCGCGGCGACGACGACTTCCTCGCCTTCGCCAAAACCCTGCGCGGCCCCATCGCCGACACCATCGCCTCCCTCGCCCCCGTCTCCCCCGTGCGCCGGTACGCCCGTACGGTCAACCGCAAGACCGCCTACCACCGCCTGGCCCGTTGGCCCGACGGACTGATCGCCCTGGGGGACTCGGTCTGCACCTTCAATCCCGCCTACGGTCAGGGCATGACCGTCGCCGCCCTGGAGGCCCGCCTCCTGGAGCGGATGCTCCGCGGCCGGCGCACCGGCGCCCCCTTCGACGGGCAGGGTTTCCAGAAGCGGCTGGCCCGCGTCACAGCCTTCTCCTGGCTGATGGCAACCATCCCCGACCGCGCCTGGGAACGGTCGCGGCCCGCCCTGCCCGTCAAGGCCGGCAACTGGTTCATGAACCGGCTGATCGACACCGTCCCCCACGACCCGCGGGTCTACACGACCTTCTCCGGCCTCTTCCACATGCTCGCGGGACCCCTGACACTGGCCGACCCGCGCCTGTTGTCCCGCGTCCTGGTCGGCCCCCGCCCAGGCGGAAGCCCGCGCACGGCCACGCCCTGAACCGCGGCCGGCGGCGGACGCCCCCCCCCCCCGCCGCCGGCGGTCCCACCGGGCTCAGTGCCGCAGGGCGGGGATGACGCCCGCCCCGTACCCGTCGATGACCTTCTCCCGGGCGTCGTGCATGGCGTAGAGCGCGAACTGGTCGACGCCCAGCGCCTTCAACTCCCGCAGCTTGTCGATGTGTTGGGACTCGGTGCCGATGACGCAGAACCGGTCGACGATCTCGTCGGGGACGAAGGCGGTGTCGGGGTTGTCGGCACGGCCGTGATGGGCGTAGTCGTAGCCGTGGCGTTCCTTGATGTAGGCGGTGAGGGTCTCGGGTACGGCGCCGGAGTGCTCGCCGTACCTGGCGACGAGGTCCGCGACGTGGTTGCCGACCATGCCGCCGAACCAGCGGCACTGCTCGCGTGCGTGCGCGAGCGCGGCGGGCGAGGCGTCGTCGGTGAGGTAGGCGGGTGCGGCCACGCAGATCTTCACCGACGACGGGTCGCGGCCGGCGGCGGTCGCCGCCTCCCGTACCGCCTTCACCATCCACTGCGTCAGATACGGGTCGGCCAGCTGGAGGATGAAGCCGTCGGCCTGCCGACCGGTCAGGGCCAGCGCCTTCGGGCCGTATGCCGCCATCCATACGGGCAGGTGCCCGTTCCGCACCCAGGGGATCCGCAGCCTCCGGCCGTCCACCTCGGCCTCGCGGCCCTCCGCCAGGTCACGGATGACGTGGATCGCCTCGCCGAGCGTGGCCAGGGTGTTCGGCTTGCGGCCCGCGACCCGCATCGCCGAGTCGCCCCGGCCGATACCGCACACCGTGCGGTTACCGAACATATCGTTCAGCGTCGCGAAGGTCGACGCGGTCACCTCCCACGTGCGCGTACCGGGGTTCGTCACCATCGGCCCGACCGTCAACTCGGTCGTGTGCTCAAGGATTTGGCTGTAGATGACGAACGGCTCCTGCCAGAGCACCGCCGAGTCGAAGGTCCAGCCGTAGCGGAAGCCGTTGCGCTCGGCGCGACGCATCAGCTCGACGACGGCGGAGGCGGGCGGATCGGCCTGGAGGACGACTCCGAAGTCCACGGGTGCTCCTTACGCGGTGGGGTACGGGTGTGCCGGGTGCCGGCGGGCGGCTCAGAGCAGGTACTGGCAGGTGCCGCGCGGGATGTACTGTCCGTGCCCGGCGCGGCCGGTGAACTGCCGCCCGTCGATGACGAGTTCGCCGCGCGACAGGACCGTCTCGACGCGGCCGGTGAGCCGCCTGCCCTCGTAGGCGGAGTAGTCGACGTTCATGTGGTGGGTCTTCGCGGAGACGGTCTGCTCGGCGGTGGGGTCGTAGAGGACGAGGTCGGCGTCGGCGCCCGGGGCGATGGTGCCCTTCTTCGGGTAGAGGCCGAACATCCGGGCCGGTGCGGCGCAGGCGATCTCGATCCAGCGCCGGCGGCTGATGTGCCCGTCCACGACGGCCTGATGGAGCAGGTCCATGCGGTTCTCCACGCCGGGCATCCCGTTGGGGATCTTGGAGAAGTCGCCGCGGCCCAGCTCCTTCTGGCCGCGGAAGCAGAACGGGCAGTGGTCGGTGGAGACCACCTGGAGGTCGTTGGTGCGCAGTCCGCGCCAGAGCGCCGCCTGGTGCTCGCGGGGCCGCAGCGGGGTGGAGCAGACGTACTTGGCGCCCTCGAAGTCCGGCTCGGCGAGGTTGTCGGTGGACAGGAACAGATACTGCGGACAGGTCTCGCCGAAGACGTTGAGCCCCATCCGGCGCGCCCGGGCGATCTCGTCGACGGCCTGCTCGGCGGAGACGTGGACGACGTAGAGGGGTGCGCCGGCGACCCGGGCGAGCTGGATGGTGCGGTGGGTGGCCTCGGCTTCGAGGAGGACGTGGCGGACCTCGCCGTGGTAGCGCGGGTCGGTGTGGCCGGCGGCGAGCGCCTGCTCGACGAGGACGTCGATGGCGATGCCGTTCTCCGCGTGCATCATCACCAACCCGCCGTTGCCGGCGGCCCGTTGCATGGCGCGCAGGATCTGCCCGTCGTCGCTGTAGAAGACGCCGGGGTAGGCGGTGAACAGCTTGAAGGAGGTGACGCCCTCGGACACCAGGAGGTCCATCTCCTTGAGGGTGTGCTCGTTGACGTCGGAGAGGATCATGTGGAACGCGTAGTCGATGGCGCACTGGGCGTCGGACTTGGCGTGCCACTGGTCGAGGCCCGCGCGCAGGGAGTTGCCGCGGGACTGGACGGCGAAGTCGACGATGGTGGTGGTGCCGCCCCAGGCAGCGGCGCGGGTGCCGGTCTCGAAGGTGTCCGAGGCCGCGGTGCCGCCGAAGGGGAGTTCCATGTGGGTGTGCGCGTCGACGCCGCCCGGGATGACATATCTGCCGGTCGCGTCGAGGGTGCGGTCCGCCGATTCGGCCCAGCCGACGGCGGTCTGACTTCCGGATGCGGCGAGGGCGGCGATCCGGCCGTCCTCCACGAGGACGTCTGCGTGCATCTCGTCGGCGGCGGTGACGACCAGCCCGCCCTTGATGACCGTACGGCTCACCTATCCCATCTCCCTACCTGATGCCACGTCACAAGCTGGTCTACACCCGTAGATTCCGGTCGAGAAGGAGACACCGTAGAAGCATGTCACCCACCGTGGCAATACCGTGACGGTTAACGAGCCGGGACGACCGTGTTGCACCGACGATCAGCCGGGCGGTTCAACCCGGGGCCGGGGGTGGGCGGCGGCAGGGGTGCGGGCGCGGCCCGGTGGGCAGTAAAAAGACTCCGGACCCACAACTTCGAAAGTTATTACCGAATCACACCTTCACAATCAGCACCGAGGACGCCAGAAAGCGCACAAACGACGTCAGAAAGGCGATGTGCCATGGAGCAGAGCACACCGTGGGAGTTCTCCGACGACCGCGGGCGCCTGGTGGTGGCCGGAAACCGGCCGGACCGGATCGTTGCGTACATACAGGCGGGAGCGACGCTGTGGGATCACGGCATCCGCCCGGTGGGGATCTTCGGGTCCCAGCACGACGGGGCCGTGGCCGACCCGGCCAAGGGCGGTGAGCTGCCGCTCGTGGAGATCCCGTATCTGGGGTCGGGGGCCGCGCTGCACCCGGACACGCTCCTGGAGGCCCGGCCGGACCTCGTGGTGGCGGTGACCTACGACGGCGAGCAGGTCTACGGACTGGAGGGGAAGACCGCGCTGGAGCTGGAGACGCACGTCCCGGTGGCCACCGTCGCGGTGGGGCCCGGGCGCGGCCTCGCCGAGGTGCGGGAGCGCTTCGCGGCGCTCGCCGGGTCCCTGGGGCGCGGCGAACCACTCGCGATGGCACGGGAGTTGGACGCCGCCGAGGACGTGCTGCGGCAGGCGAGCGGCGGCCCGGTGCGACCGCGGGTGGTGGCGCTGTCGCCCGCCGGGCCGGAGCGGGTGCACCTGGCCCGGCCGGGTGCCTGGCCGGATCTTCGGGCGCTGGCCGAGCACGGGGTGGAGCTGCCGGAGCCGGCGGCCGGTTCCGGCGCGAACTGGTCGACGGTCGGCTGGGCGGAGGCCGCCGCACTGGCCCCGGACGTCGTCCTGATCGACGTACGGGTCAACGCCGCCCGCGTCGAGGCGCTGCGGAGCGACGAGCACTGGCGGGCGATCGAGGGCCGGGCCCGGCTGCTGCCGTGGAATCCGGAGGCCCCGGCGAGCCGCCGTGCGCACACCCGGTTCTTCACCGAAGTGGCCGAGGCGGTCCGCGGGGCCGCCGCCCGGAAGTAGGGCGGGACCTCCGCCGTGTTGCGGACGGTCCGTCAACTCGTGCCGGATGGTGGGGGTGTTGGCGGTGACCGGCGCCGTACCGCCGCTCGCGCTCCCCCTTGACGGCGACTGGAAACAAACCTAACTTTCACTCCCGTCCCACCCCCCTACCACGGGAGTCCGCCATGAAGCGACCGCCAACCCCCCGCATACGATGGGGAGTTGCCCTCGTCACCGGTGTCGCGCTGGCCGGCACCTGGACCGCCGCCGCCCAGGAGGCACCGTCCGGGACCGGACCGGCCGGCGCCCACCGGGCCACCGGGCACCGCGCGGCGCCGCTGTGGCGCGCCGACCCCGCCAAGGGCTCCGCCTCCTTCGAGGGCGTCGAGACCAAGCCGGGCTCGGTCACCGTCGTCGACGACCCGGCCGGGCAGCACGGCAGGTCCTTCGAGCTGCACACCTCGGGCGACAAGATCGACGGCCCCACCCGGGTACGGGTCGAGACCCGCGGGCACCGCACCGCCGGCGGACCGCTGCGCTTCTCCCAGGAGGGCGACGTCTTCTACATCGGCTGGCGCTCCCTGTGGGGGCCGCTGCCGACGAAGAAGGGCGACTGGGTGGTCCTGTGGCAGCTCAAGGACTACGGCTCGGGCGCCTCGACCCCGCCGCTGTCGCTGCGCGCCCGGGGTGACGGCACCGTCGACCTGGAGTACTGCGACCCCGGGTTGAAGACCACCCGGCTCTGGCACACCGGGCTGTCCCTGAAGACCTGGCACGACTTCGTCGTCGGGATCAGGATCTCCAAGAACCCCGCCGACGGCTGGGTCAGGCTCTGGCACGACGGCACCGCCCAGAAGCTGGCCGGCGGCACCGAGCAGTACCGGGCGGCGACCCTGCGCGCCGACTGGGTGACCGACAAGTGGGGCGTCTACCGCTCCGACGGAGTCCGGGGCCAGGCCACCGCCTGGCTCAACAGCCCGGCGGTGGGCCGCAGTTACCAGGACGTCGCACCCGGCCGCTGACCGGCCGCCGACGGACCGTGGGGCCGCCCCGGTCGCGTAACGGGACGGCCCCGCCGGGAGGACACCGGACTACCCGTCCCGCAGCCGCTCCTGGGCCCACCGCAGCGCGTCCGCGAGCAGCTCGGCGCCTTCCTCGGCCTCGGCGACGGTCAGCGACATCGGCGGCGCGATGCGCAGCACCGCGCCGCCCTGCCCGCCCTTGCCGACCAGGAGGCCGCGCTCCCGGGCCGCCTCCAGGACCAGCGTCGCCGCCTCGGGCGAGGGCTCGTCGGTCCCGGGGCGGACCAGCTCGACCCCGATCATCAGGCCCCGCCCCCGCACCTCGCGGACCACGTCGAGCCCGGCGGCCACCGCCCGCAGCCGCTCGATGAGCAGCCCGCCGACCCGCCGGGCGTTGCCCTGGAGGTCGTGTTCCAGGAGGTAGCCGAGGTTGGCCAGCCCCGCCGCCATGGTGACCGGGCTGCCGCCGAACGTCGAAATGGAGTTGGCGGACAGGGAGTTCATCACCTCGGCGCGGCCCACCACTCCGCCGATGGACATCCCGTTGCCGATGCCCTTGGCGAACGTGAGCAGGTCGGGCGAGCCGTTCTCGCCGTGCGCCTGCCAGCCCCAGAAGTGGTCGCCGGTGCGGCCCCAGCCGGTCTGCACCTCGTCGCTGATCCACAGGATCCCCTCGCGCGCCAGCACCTCGCGGAACGCCGCGTAGAGCCCGTCCGGCGGTGCGGTGAACCCGCCGACGCCCTGGACCGGTTCGGCGATCAGCGCGGCCACCCCGCCCGCGGTCTGCTGGAGCAGGTCCGTGAGGTCGGCGACGCAGGCCGCGATGTAGTCGGCGTCGCTCAGCTCGGCGAACGGGCCGCGGGAGCGCACGCCGCCGTGCACGTAGAGCGTCTGGAGCGGGGAGAGGCTGGTCGGCGACCAGCTCTGGTTGCCGGTGATGCCGACGGCGGAGAACGACCGGCCGTGGTAGCTGTTGCGCATCGCCAGGATCTGGTTGGAGCGGCGGTACGAGGTCGCCAGCAGCAGCGCGGTGTCGGTGGCCTCCGTACCGGAGGTGGTGAAGAAGACCCGCGCGTCGGGGATGCCGGAGAGCGCGGCGATCCGCTCCGCCAACTCGACCATGGGCCGGGAGAGATAGAGGGTCGAGGTGTGCAGGATCCGGCCGGCCTGCTCGCCGACCGCCTTGGTCACCTCGGGCAGCGCGTGCGCCGTCATGGTGGTGAGGATGCCGCCGAAGAAGTCGAGGTAGCGGTTGCCCTCGGCGTCCCAGACGTGCCGGCCCTCCCCGTGGGTGAGTTCGAGGGGCCGCTCGTAGTAGAGGGCGAGCCACTCGGGCAGGACGGCACGGTGGCGGGCGCGCAGCCCGGCGGGGTCGTGGGAGTGCTGGTTCACGGCTTCACCAGCCCGTCGTAGGCGTCGGGGCGGCGGTCGCGGTAGAACGCCCACTGCTGGCGCACCTCGTCGATCATCCCGAAGTCCAGGTCGCGGACGACCAGTTCCTCCTTGGTGTCGCTGGCGACGTTGCCGACGAACCGGCCGCGGGGGTCGACGAAGTAGCTGGTGCCGTAGAAGTCGTTGTCGCCGTACTCCTCGACGCCGACCCGGTTGATCGCCGCGATGAAGTACTCGTTGGCGACCGCGGCGGCCGGCTGCTCCAGCTTCCACAGGTACGCGGACAGGCCACGGGAGGTGGCCGACGGGTTGTAGACCAGCTGGGCGCCGTTGAGCCCCAACTGCCGCCAGCCCTCCGGGAAGTGGCGGTCGTAGCAGATGTAGACGCCTACCTTGCCGACGGCGGTGTCGAAGACCGGCCAGCCGGCGTTCCCCGGCTTGAAGTAGTACTTCTCCCAGAAGCCCTTCACCTGCGGGATGTGGTGCTTGCGGTAGCTGCCGAGCACCGTGCCGTCGGCGTCGATGACGGCCGCGGTGTTGTAGTAGAAACCGGACTGCTCGACCTCGAAGACCGGCACCACGATCACCATGCCGGTCTCGCGGGCCAGCTGCTGCATCCGGCGGACGGTCGGGCCGTCGGGCACCGGCTCGGCCCAGCGGTAGTGCTCCGGCTCCTGGACCTGGCAGAAGTACGGGGCGTTGAAGACCTCCTGGAAACCGATCACCTTCGCGCCCTGCGCAGCCGCCGCTCTGGCGTACTCCTCATGCTTCGCGATCATCGATTCGGTGTCGCCGGTCCAGGTCGCCTGGACCAGTGCGGCACGCACAACATCGGCCATGAGCTGCTCCTTTGTCGGTGCGTCAGCCTGCGGGCACGCGGATCTACGCGTGTGGAGGCGACCGTAAGCCCCGTCACGCACCGTGGCAAGACCATCTCTCAGCGCGGCGCGTCCGCCGGGCGGTCAGCGCGGCGCCGGGTGGCCGGCGGCGCGCAGGGCGTGCGCGACATCGCGGCTCCGGGAGGGGGAGACGGCCCGCGCGACTTCCAGGAGGAGCGGCCCGAGGGTGGCGGGGTCGGCGGCGGCCAGCGCCGCCGCGTCCTCGGGCGTACGGGCCCGGACCAGCGCGGCCAGCAGTGCGCCGGCCTGCTCCGGACGCCTCCGGTCGAGCAGCGCCAGCGCGGTCCGGGCCACCTCGGCGACGGGGCGGGCCACGCTCTGCCGGAGCAGCGCGGCGGCGTCGGCGGTGCGGCCCGCGGCGACCAGCGCGGCGGTCGCCGCGGCCAGCCCGTCGGGCGGCAGGCAGGCCACTTCCCAGAGCAGGGTGGGGATGTCACAGGCCAGCCCGGCGCTCTCCAACTCACCCAGGAGAAAAGGGAGTTCGACTGCGGGACGGGCCGCAGCGGCACAGATCTCGACGTACGCGGGGCCGTCCTCGCCGGGCGGCCGGTGGCGGGCCAGGCGGTACGCGGTACGGGCGGCGTGGCGGCGCACCTCGGGATCGGCCGCACCGCCCGCCGCGGCGTCCCCGGGTCCGTCGTCCGGCCCGTCACCCGACCCGCCTTCCGGCCCGCCGTCCGGGGCGGCGTACGCCCCGGCGAAGCGGGCGCCGCGCGGGGCCGGGCCGGCTGCGGCGGGCACCGCCGCCGGCACCTGCGGCGGCGTCCGGTCACCGGCGGGCGCGGCCTCGTCCACCACCTCCAGCCCGGCGAAACGCGCTCCCCGCGGGCGGCCGGCGGCCTTGGCCTTACGGGCTGAGAGTTTGGGCTTACGGGCGGGGGGCTCGGCCCTACGGGCGGGGGGCTCGGCCCTACGGGCGGGGGGCTCGGCCCTACGGGCGGCTGCGTCGCCGCCGGGGGCCGGGGGCGCAACCTCCCCGGCGCGGGTTTCGCCGTCCCGGCCCGGGTCGCCGCCACCACGTGCCGGGGCGTCGTCCGCGGCGGCGGGCGCGTCGCCCTCGGGGGCCGCGGCGCCCGCGCCCTGCCCCGCTTCCTCCAGCGCCGCCAGTCGCGCCCGCAGTTCGCGCACCCGGGCGCCCGCCCGGAGGTGGTCGTCCTGGGCCCAGGCCAATTCACGGGAGAGCCGCTCGCCCTCCGCGGGGTCCTGGGCGAACCGTGCGGCGGTGCGGAGTTCGCGGGCGCGCGCCGCCGCCTGCCGCTGCTCGTGGACCATCACCTCCAGCCGGTCGCGGAGCGCGGGCCGGCCGCCCGGCTGGGCGTCGTGGCCGGCGACCGCGCGGGCGTACAGCCGCCGGGCGCGCGGGCCCATGGTGCGCACCGCCGCGTCCCCGTGCTGCGTGGCCAGGTCGTGCAGCAGGGACTCCACCACGTCCCAGTGCGGCACCTCCCGCCCCTCCAGACAGGCCCGCAGGCCCTCCGGATCGCGTTGCCCGAAGACCCCGTACCAGCCGGCGGCCGGATCGAGAAGCCGCCCGAGATCGGTCAGGAATCGGGCGAACTCCTCCGTGGGGTTTCGGAGTTGAGTAACCGTCATGGCGTGCCTCTCCCCCTGCGGACCGGACTACTCCGGCCTGCCCGCATTCGACACCCGGCATGTTTCCGGAACGATGACGAGCGTGCTACGGGAGCTTTTCGGAATCCGCACAGGGCGGGGAACGGGCGGAACGCGGGGTGGTACGGCGGGGCCACGCGGGTATCGCGCGGCGGCGCAAGGCGACCGCGCACAGCGGCGTAGGGCGTCCGCACACGACCGCGTACGACCGCGTACGACCGCGTACGGAAAAGTACCGGCAAAACTCGACAGGGAAACTTGCAAGTTTCCCTGTCGAGATTCTAGGGTCGCGGTATGCCGAACAAGGACCAGGAACGCCTGGCGACCGACCTCGGCGCAACGGTGTCGCTGCTGATGCGTCAGCTGCGCGCCGCGTCGCCGCAGGGCGCCCTCACGCCCACCCAGCGCGCGGTCATCGCCCTCATCGACTCCGAGGGGCCCTCCACGATCGCCGCGCTGGCCCGCGCCGAGCTGGTGCGCCCGCAGTCGATGCGGTTGACCGTCGGCACGCTGGAGGACAGCGGGATCCTCGCCCGCAGCCCGCATCCCACGGACGGGCGCCAGGTCGTCTTCTCCCTCACCGACCACGGCCACCGGGTTCTCGCCGAGGTACGGCAGGCCAAGAACAACTGGCTGGCCGTGGCCATCGCCGACCGGCTGAGCGCCGACGAACAGCAGACCCTGGAGGCGGCGACCGCACTCATACGGCGGCTGATCCGGCAGTGAGCGCCCCCGAAGCCCCCAGAGCCCCCGGCCGGAACGGCCGGGCCGTTGCCGGCCGGGCCGCCGGCCCCTCCCCCGACCCGGGCTTCGGTGCCCGGCTGATGACCCCGCTGCTGCTGGGGTCCCTCCTCAACCCCATCAACTCGACGATGATCGCCACCGCACTGGTGGCCATCGGCCAGGACTTCCGCATCGGGGCCGCCGACACCGCCTGGCTGATCTCCGCGATGTACCTCGCCAGCGCGGTCGGCCAGCCGTCGCTGGGGCGGCTGGCCGACCGCGCCGGACCGCGCCGGGTGTTCGCCGCCGGCGCGGTGGCGGTGGTCGCCGCCGGCCTCATCGGGGCGCTGGCGCCCACCTTCACACTGCTGATCGTCTCCCGCGTCGTCCTCGGCATCGGCACCGCCGCCGCCTATCCGGCCGCGATGGCGATGCTGCGCGCCGAGTCGCGCCGGGTGGGGCGGCCCGCGCCCCGGTCCGTCTTCGGCCGGATCTCGCTCGCGGCGCTGGCCACCCCCGCCGTCGGCCCCACCCTGGGCGGGCTGCTGGCCGCGACCTGGGGCTGGCGGGCGGTCTTCGCCGTCAACGTCCCGCTGGCGCTGCTGGCACTGGCCGGTGCGCTCGCCTGGCTGCCGCCCGACCGGGAGACCCGGCGCACGGCCCGCGCCGCGGACGGCACGGGGTCGGACGGGGGCTCCCTCGACCCGCTCGGTATCGCGCTCTTCGCCGGTTCCCTGACCTGCGCGATGTTCTTCCTGCTTCGGCTGGACGCACCGCGCTGGCCGCTGCTCGCGCCGACCGCCGCCCTCGCCGCCGTCCTGGTGTGGTGGGAGCTGCGCCACCCGGAGCCGTTCCTCGACCTGCGGATGCTGGCCCGCAATCGCGCGCTGGTGCTCACCTACCTCCGGCACGGGCTGGCGTATCTCGTCATCTACTGCGTGCTCTACGGCTACAGCCAGTGGCTGGAGCAGGCGCACGGCTTCACCTCGTTCCACGCCGGGCTGATCATGCTGCCGATGTCCGGCGCCGCCGCGGTCTGCTCGCTCGCCGGCGCCCGCACGAAGGGCATCCGCGCCCCGCTGACCGTCGCCGCGGCCTTCCTCGCCCTCGGCAGCGCGGTCCTCCTGGTGCTGGACGGCGGCAGCCCGGTGGCCGTACTGCTCGTCGCCGGGGCGCTCTTCGGCATCCCGCAGGGCCTGACCTCCACCGGCAATCAGGCCGCCGTCTACGCCCAGGCCCCGGCCGACGGCGTGGGCGCCGCCGCCGGACTCCAGCGCACCGCCCAGTACCTCGGGGCGATCTCCTCCTCCAGCCTCATCGGGCTGCTGTACGGGCAGCGCGCCACGGACTCCGGGCTGCACGGCATCGCGCTGGCCGGTGTGGTCCTCGCCGTGCTGCTGCTGGCCCTCACCCTGGCCGACCGCTCGCTGCGCGCCGGCCCGACCCGGGCCACCACCTGACCAATCGTCAACTCACCACCTCCACAGGAGTGTCCATGCCCGTCACCACGCTCGACCCGCGGACCGCACTGGTCCTGATCGACCTTCAGAAGGGCATCGTCGCGCTGCCCACCGTCCACCCCGCCGCCGAGATCGTCGCGCGCGGCGCCCGGCTGGCCGCGGCGTTCCGCGAGCGCGGGCTGCCGGTGGTGCTGGTGAACGTCACCGGCGGCGCGCCGGGCCGTACGGAGTCCGCGGCCCGCGGCCACACACCGCCCGCCGACTGGGCCGAACTGGTCGAGGAGATCGACCGGCAGCCCGGCGACGTCACCGTCACCAAGCAGCAGTGGGGCGCCTTCCACGGCACCGCCCTGGACCTGGAGCTGCGCCGCCGCGGGGTGACCCAGATCGTGTTCGCCGGGATCGCCACCAGCATCGGCGTGGAGTCCAGCGCCCGTGCCGCGCACGAGCACGGCTACCACGTCACCGTCCCCACCGACGCGGTGACCGACCTGGACGAGGCGGCGCACCGCAACAGCCTGGAGAAGATCTTCCCGCGGCTGGGCGAGACCGGCACCACGGACGCGATCCTCACGCTCCTGGGCTGAGCCCGTCGCCGGGCCGCCGGTCCTGCCACCGGAGCGCGTCCTGGAGTTGGGCGGCCAGCGAGATCAGCCGCGGCTCGGTATGGGCCGGGCCGAGGAGTTGGCCGCCCAGCGGCAGCCCGTCCGCGCTGAAGCCGGCCGGGACGCTGACGCCCGGCCAGCCGAGGACGTTCCACGGCCAGGCGTACGGGCAGGCCGCGATCATCGCCCGGTCGGTGCGCCAGCCGCTGAGCCGGGCGAGGGTGCCGACGCGCGGCGGCGGGGTGGCGGTGGTCGGCGTCAGCAGCACGTCGTAGGGGCCGAACAGGGCGCCGATGCGCTGCTGTTGGCGGCTCTCGGCGGCGCGCGCCCGGCGCAGTACGGGCCCGCCGAGCAGCCGGCCCAGCCGCGCCGCCGCCCGGGTGCGGCGGTCCAGCAGCCGGGGGTCGGGGACCCGGGCCGCCCACTCGCCGACGCCGGCCGTGGCGCGCGGCACGAAGGCGAGGCCGACGAGCCCGTAGTCCGGTTCGGCCTCCTCGACGCAGTGGCCAAGCCCGGCCAGCGTGTGGGCCAGCGAGGTCACCGCCGCCCGGACGTCGGCGTGCAGCGGTTTGCGGGTGAAGGTGGCGGCGGCCTTCCAGGAGAGCGCGATGCGCAGCCGCCCGGGGGCGCGGCCGGCCGCCTCGCGGGCCGCGATGGCCGGCGGCCGGTGCAGGTCGCCGGCGTGGTTGCCGCTGGCCACGTCCAACAGCAGCGCCGCGTCCTCGACCGTACGGGCCAGCGGTCCGATGCCGGTGATGCCCTGGAACGCCTCGGCCTCCGGCCAGGTCGAGATCCGGCCGCGCTGGGGCTTGATGCCGACGAGGTGGGACCAGGCGGCGGGGATGCGCACGGAGCCGGCGCCGTCGGTGCCGAGGGCGGCCGGCACCAGCCCGGCGGCGACCGCGGCGGCCGAGCCGCCGGAGGAACCGCCGGGGGTGTGCGCGAGGTTCCAGGGGTTGCGGGTGTCGCCGAAGGCCGGGCCCTCGGTGAACGGCCACTGGCCCAGCTCGCAGGCGTTGGTCTTGCCGACGATGACCGCGCCGGCCGCGCGCAGCCGCCGGACGACCTCGGAGTCGCGCGCCTTGGGCGGGAACAGCCCGGCGCAGCCGAACGCGGTCGGCTCGCCCGCCACGTCCGTGTCGTCCTTGACCGCGACCGGCACCCCGAGCAGCGGCAGCCGCTCCCCGGCGGCCAGTCTGCGGTCGGCCGCCGCGGCCTCGTCGAGCGCCGCCTCGGCCCGGACCCGCCGGAAGGCGTTGACGGTGTCCTGGGTGGCCGTGATCCGCTCCAGGCAGCGCTGTACGAGTGCGGTGGCGGCGACCTGGCCGTCAGCCAGCGCCTGCGCCTGTTCGGCGAGCCCTTCCCACTGCCCGTCCAGTTCCCCGGCCGTCCGGCGGATACGGCGTTCTGCGTGTTCCGGGCGATCCTGGCTCTCGTCAACGCTCACGCTGCGCGCCCTCCCTGGGACCGCTCACTCGAACGTAAGGTCCCAGGAGGCTAATCGGCGCCGCAGAGGCCGGCAACGACACGCGCGGCGCGGCACGTCGACGACACACGGACGGCACACACGGGCCCGTCGCGTGTCGCGGGCGTTACGGGATTCCGGCCCGGTGTCGCGCACGGTCGCACGGCGCGGGGTGCCCGGCCAACTCCCGGCACATACGGGGCGGATAGGGCTTCTTCTGGTGCGAAGCGGGCGGCTGGCGGCCTGCCGCGGGGTGGCGGCACCGGCCGGGGCCGGAGTCCACTCGCGGCAACCCCGGGCGGACATCGGGCATTTCAGGCAATGAGTGCCATCCCGGCCGCCCGCCTCGAACGCACACCCGGTCAGCCGCTACGCTCGCCCGCCATGGACGACACCCTGCTGCTTACGGCGACCGTGGCCCTCCTCGTGGGGCTCGGCGCCGGCTGGGCCGTGCAATCGGCGCTGACCCGCCGGAAGCTGGTCCGCGAACAGAGCTTCTTCGGGCTGCCGGAGGGGTCGGAATGCGTCCTGGTCACGCACCGGGACAGTTCCTCGGCCCAATGGAGCATCCCGCGGCACGACGCGCTGGCGCTGCTCGGCCTGGCCTCGGTGGTGGAGATGTGCGGTGCGCACCCCGAGGTGGCCCCGCACGACACCGGTCTCCAGGGCTTCGGCGCGCGCACCGAGTTCTGCGTCGGCGACCCGACCGCGCACCGCCGCCTCGCCGCCCACATGTCCAATCTGCTGCCCGGAGTCACGGTGCACCCGGGCGACGGGTCCGGCGCCGGCCGCGGCACGTTCACCATCGGCGGTACGGCGTACCGGATGGAGCCGGGGGCGGTGGAGTACGTCCTGCTGGCCCGGCTCACGGCCGGGGAGGGCGACCGCCCGGTGTTCCTGGCGGCCGGGCAGCGCCCGGTCACCCACCGGGCCGCGGTCCGCCACCTGGTCCGCAACCGGGCCCGGCTGGCCCGCAAGCACGGCGCCGGCGGCCAGTTCTGCCTGCTGCTGAAGGTGGTCAACTCACAGGCGTACGGGCCCGATGTCGTCGAGCTGGTAGCCGATGTCACCAAGGCCGCGATCGCCCCGGCGGAGCTGAAGGGGCAGCACCGGGCGGCGGCCTGAGCCCGGTGCACCGACGGGCGGCCGCCGGGCTTCTCTGCGAAGCTCGGAGGCATGATCGCCCGTCTCCGTTCGGCCGTCCCGCACTGGGCCGGTGTGCTGCCGGTCGCGGCGGTGGTGCTGCTGGCGCTGATCTGGGGGCGGTCGCTTTCGGTCACGCTGGTGGTGCTGGTGTCGCCGTTCCTGGCCGGGGCGGTGCTGGCCGCGGTGCACCACGCGGAGGTGATCGCGCACCGGGTGGGCGAACCGTTCGGGTCGCTGGTGCTGGCGGTGGCGGTGACCGTCATCGAGGTGGCGCTGATCGTCACGTTGATGGTGGACGGCGGCGACAAGAGCGCCGCGCTGGCCCGCGACACGGTCTTCGCGGCCGTGATGATCACCTGCAACGGCATCGTGGGGCTGTCGCTGCTCGTCGGCTCGCTCCGGCGCAAGGTGGCGGTATTCAACTCCGAGGGCACCGGCGCCGCACTGGCCACGGTCGCGACGGTGGCCGGCCTCAGCCTGGTCCTGCCGACCTTCACCACCACGGCGCCGGGCCCGCGGTTCTCCCCTCCGCAGCTGGTCTTCGCGGCGCTCGCCGCGCTGGCGCTGTACGGCCTGTTCGTAGCCACCCAGACGGTCCGGCACCGGGACTACTTCCTGCCGGTGACCACCGCCGGCGAGGTGATCGACACCGAGGACCACGCCGAGCCGCCCACCGCCCGCGGCGCACTGCTCAGCCTGGGGCTGCTGGCGCTGGCGCTGATCGCCGTGGTGGGGCTGGCCAAGGCAGAGTCCCCGGCCATCGAGTCGGCGGTGATCGCGGCGGGGCTGCCGTCCTCCGTCGTCGGCATCGTGATCGCGCTGCTGGTGCTGCTCCCGGAGACCATCGCGGCGGTCCGCGCGGCCCGCCGCGACCGGGTGCAGACCAGCCTCAACCTCGGCCTCGGCTCGGCGATGGCGAGCATCGGCCTGACCATCCCCGTGGTGGCGCTGGCCAGCGTCTGGCTGCCCGGACCGCTGGTGCTGGGCCTGGGCGCCAGCCATATGGTGCTGCTCGCGCTCACGGTGGTCGTCGGCACCCTGACCGTGGTCCCCGGGCGGGCCACGCCGCTGCAGGCCGGTGTCCACCTGGCGCTGCTGGCCGCGTACATCGTGCTGGCGGTCAGCCCGTGACCCGCCCGTCCCGGCGCGATCGCGGGGCCCGGCTCGACGACAGCCGGTAGGGGACGTTGACCACCGTCACCCCGGGCGTGAACAGCAGCCGGGCCTTGAGCCGCAGTGCGCTCTGGTTGTGCAGCAGGTGCTCCCACCAGTGGCCCACGATGTACTCCGGGATCACGACGGTGAGCGCGCCGCCGGGATTGCGTGCGCCGACGTCCGTGACGTAGTCGATCACCGGGCGGGTGAAGTCGCGGTAGGGCGAGCTGAGGACCTGGAGCGCGACGTCGATGTCATGGGCGTCCCACTGCTCGCGCAGCCCCTGCACGTCCCGGGGGTCGACCGCGACGGTCAGCGCGTACAGCGAGGTGGGCCGCAGCGCGCGGGCGTAGCCGAGGGCCTTGAGCGTCGGGCCGTGCAGGGCGGACACCAGCACCACCACGTGGTTCCCGGCCGGCTCCCAGGGGCGTGCGTCCGGCGCGACCGCAAGTTCCCCGGCGACCCGCCGGTAGTGCTCGTGCACCCCGCGCATCGCCAGGAACAGCAGCGGCATGGCGATCGCGACGATCCAGGCGCCGTGGGTGAACTTGGTGATCAGGACGATGACCAGCACCACCCCGGTCAGCAGCGCGCCGACCGCGTTGATCGCCTGCGACCGCCGGTAGCGCAGCCGTACCGGCCGCCGCAGTCCGGGCCCGGCGAGCAGACCGCGCCAGTGCCGGACCATCCCGGTCTGGGACAGCGTGAACGAGACGAAGACGCCGATGATGTAGAGCTGGATCAGACGGGTCAACTCCGCCCGGAACAGGACGATCAGCCCGATGGCGGCCAGCGCCAGCAGGATCACGCCGTTGGAGAAGACCAGCCGGTCCCCGCGGTTGTGCAGTTGGCGCGGCAGATAGCTGTCCGCGGCGAGGATCGACGCCAGCATCGGAAATCCGTTGAAGGCGGTGTTCGCGGCCAGGATCAGCACCCCGGCGGTGAACGCCTGGAGCAGGTAGAAGAGGCTGTGCGCACCGCCGAAGCTGGCTCGTCCGATCTGGGCGAGGGCGGTGGCGGTCGGCGTGTGCGGCGGCAGCCCCAACACGGTGGGATCCGCCGCCACATGGACCTGGTACACCATCGCGAGAAAGGTGATGCCGGCGAACATGGTGATGGAGAAGATGCCCATAACGAGCAGCGTGGTGGCGGCGTTCCGGCTCTTCGGCCGGCGGAACGCGGGCACCCCGTTGCTGATCGCCTCGACCCCGGTCAGCGCCGTGCACCCGGACGCGAACGCCCGCATCCCGAGCAGCACCAGCGCCGCCCCGGAGTAGACGGACGCGTTGTGCAGCGGCAGATCCGCCGACTCCGCACGCGGGGTGGCGCCGGTGGCCATCCTTGCCGCGGCGAACGCGAACATCAGGTACACCGAGCAGACGAACCCGTACGTCGGGACCGCGAAGATCCGCCCGGACTCGCGGACCCCGCGCAGGTTCATCAGCGCCAGCAGGCTCACGAAACCCACCGACAGCGCCACATCGTGCCCGCCCAGTTCCGGAATCGCCGACGTGATCGCGGCGACCCCGGACACCACCGAGACGGCCACCGTCAGCACGTAGTCGACCAGCAGCGCACTGGCCGCGGTGAGCGCCGCGTTCCGCCCCAGGTTCCGCGCGCTGACGACGTAGGCACCGCCGCCACCCGGATACGCGTAGCAGGTCTGCCGGTACGACGCGACCACCACCGCGAGGACGACGACGATGGCCGCCGCCGCGTACCAGGCAAGGTGCAGCAGCGCGACCCCGCCGAGGCCCACGACCAGCAGCAGCTCCTCGGTGGCGTACGCGACCGAGGACAGCGGGTCGCTGCAGAAGACCGGCAGCGCCAGCCGCTTGGGCAGCAGGGTCTCGCCGAGCCGCGCGCTGTCCAGCGGACGGCCCACCATGATCCGCTTCGGCCTGATCAGGTGCCTCATAGCCGGACAAACTAAGGTCCGGCGGAGCGGCCACTCCCCTCCCACTCCGACGCGGTACGCCAAACCCCCCGGCCCTGCGAGCCGAACGGGTACGGAAGCGGCGCCGCACGGTGTCGCTCCGCCCGCCGGCCGCGGGCCCGTGAGAGCCCATGGGGGGTGACGTCCGATCACCCCGCCATGACGCGGCGCCTGCTCCTGCGCACCGCCGTCGTGATCGGCACCCTCGCCACCGCCCGCGTACTGCTTTCCCCGGACGACGACGCTCCGCCCGCCGGCCCCGGCCCGCAGACCCGCGGCCGGCCGCCGGCCGCCGCGCCGGGCTCCGCCCCGCCGGACACGTCCCGGCTGCGCCCGCTGGCCGGCGAGACCTCCCGCTCCGGGCCCGGCGCCTCGCCGCCGCACGCCGATGTCGCCCGCACCGTCCCGGCCCGCGCCGGACAGATCGCGCTGACCTTCGACGACGGCCCCGACCCCCGCTACACCCCGGAGATCCTGGAGGCGCTGCGCCGCCACGGAGCCCGGGCCACCTTCTTCGTCGTCGGCGAACACGCCGTGGAATTCCCCGATCTGCTGCACTTCATCGCCGACGAGGGCCATGCCATCGGCAACCACACCTGGACCCACCCGCAGCTGACCGACCTCCCGCCCGGCCGCGTCCGGGCCGAGCTGGGCCGCACCAGCGCCCTGATCGAGGAGGTCGTCGGCACCGCCCCGCGGCTCGCCCGCGCCCCGTACGGCGACTGGGACCGGACATCGCTCGACATCTGCAACGACCTGGACATGTCCCCCGTCGGCTGGTCGGTCGACTCCCGGGACTGGACCCGCCCGGGGCCCGAGAGCATCGCCGACACGGTCGTGGACGAGCTGCGGCCCGGCGCGATCGTGCTGTCCCACGACGGCGGCGGCGACCGCATCGAGACCGTCCAGGCCCTGGACTGGTATCTGCCGCAGCTGCTGGACGGGGGCTTCCGGCCGGTACGGATCTCGCCCTGACGACCGCCGCCCGGCCGCCCGGCCGGGCGGAGGTGAGAGCCGTCACCCCGCGCACCGGACGCCGGATCAATGGTTTATCGTTCAATCGGCAGCGCGCCCCTCGGGTGGCAGCGCGCCCCCACGATCGCCCCGGCCGGGTTCCCCCGTCCGGCCGGGGCTTCCCCCTCCCGCCGCGCCGGCGGAACCACCCGTCTCGCTCCCTCCGCATGCCGCCTTGGCGAAACCTGCCTTGAATGCAGGCATGTCGTTGCCGAACTCACCGAGCGGGCCGGGCAGCCGGCGGCCCGAGGGAGCACTGCGGCGCATCGGGGAGTGGTGCGCCCGGCATGCCGTCGTGGTCCTGGTGCTGTGGCTGGTGGCGCTGGCCGGGGTGCAGGTGCTCCAGCGGACGTTCGGCGGGGAGTACTCCGACGACTTCTCCCTGCCCGGTGTGCAGTCGAGCCAAGGGCGGGACGTCCTGGCCCGGCACGATCCGAAGGCCGGCGGCTACACCGGCCAGGTGGTGCTGCACGACCGCACGCAGCCGCTGACCGCGGTCGGCGGGCAGATCGCCGACGCGGTCACCGACCTGGGGCGACTGCCGGACGTCCTGGCGGCACAGAGCCCGCTGCCGCCGCCCGGCTCCCGGCCGAAGCCGGCGGCGCCGGGGACGCCGAACACCGGGCCGCTGTCCGCCGACGGCCGGACCGGCTACCTCGCGGTGCGGTTCCGGGTCCCGCCGGTCACCCTCGGGCCGGAGTACCTCGCCGGCGTGGACCGGGCCGTGGCGCCGCTGCGCGCCGCCGGAGTGCAGGTGGAGTACGGCGGGTCGCTGGGCGAGCTGGCCCGGCCGCGGGCCGACGACCGGCTCAGCGAGGCGATCGGGTTCGCGGTGGCGATCCTGGTGCTGCTCGCCGGGTTCGGGAGCGTGCTGGCCGCCGGGCTGCCGCTGCTGACCGCGCTGATCGGCGTGGTCTGCGGGCTGGGCTGCCTGGGGCTGCTGGCCGCCGCGTTCACCTTCGCCACCGTCTCCCCCACCCTGGCCACGATGATCGGCCTCGGCGTCGGGATCGACTACGCCCTCTTTCTGATCACCCGTCACCGGCAGCACCTCATGGACGGCGCCGCCCCGGAGGTCGCCGCGGGCCGGGCGGTGGCCAGCAGCGGCCGGGCGGTCCTGGTGTCCGGCGTCACCGTCGTCATCGCGCTGACCGGCCTGTCCGTCTCGGGCGTCGGCTTCATCGGGAAGCTGGGCACGGCCGCGGCGATCACCGTGGTCACCGCGGTCCTCGGCGCGCTCACCCTCGTCCCCGCGCTGCTCGGACTGCTCGGCCGCGGGATCGACCGGTTCCCCGTCCACCGGCCCGTCGCGGAGGCGCACCCCGCGCCGGACGGCGCGGCACCGGGCGGGCGGCGCCGGTACGCGCAGCGGGTGGCCCGCCGGCCGTGGCGGTACCTGGTGGGCGGCGTGGTCGTCGCCGCGGTGCTGGCCGTACCGCTCTTCTCGATGCGGCTGGGGCACATCGGCGACGGCGCCGACCCGGAGTCCTTCACCGACCGGCGGGCCTTCGATCTGATGTCGTCGGCGTTCGGGCCCGGCTCGACGGGGCCGCTGACGCTGGTCATCGACCGGAGCAAGGTGCCGCAGGCGGACCGCCCGGCGCTGGCGGAGCAGGCCCAGCAGGTCCTCGCCGGGGTCCCGGGCGCCGCCGCGGTCAGCCCCCTGCGGCCCACCCCGGACGGCGCGGTGCTGACCGCGACCACGTATTCCGCCCGGTCCCCGCAGCAGCCCGGCACCGCCGCGCTGGTCCACCGCCTGGTGCACACCGTCCTCCCGGAGGCGGTGCGCGGCTACGACGCACACGGCTATGTCACCGGCACGACGGCGGGCCAGGTGGACTTCCTGGACAGCGTCGCCGGCCGGCTCCCGCTGATCATCGCCGTGGTCGTCGCCCTCGCCTTCCTGATCATCCTGATCGTCTTCCGCGGCGTGCTGGTCGCGGTGAAGGCCGCGGTGCTCAACATCCTGTCGATCGCCGCCTCGTACGGGGTGGTGGTGGCCGTCTTCCAGTGGGGCTGGGGCGGTCCGGCGCTGGGCGTCTCGGGCACCGTGCCGATCGAGGGCTACGTGCCGATGATGATGTTCGCGATCGTCTTCGGGCTGAGCATGGACTACGAGATCTTCCTGCTGTCCCGGGTCCATGAGAACTGGCTGCGGACGGCGGATTCCCGGGCGAGCGTCACGCACGCCCTGGAGACCACCGCCCGGGTGATCACCTGCGCCGCACTGATCATGGTGAGCGTCTTCGCCGCGTTCCTCCTCAGCGACAACATCGTGGTGAAGATGCTCGGCCTGGGCCTGGCGGTGAGCGTGCTGATCGACGCGACGGTGGTGCGGCTGCTGCTGGTGCCCGCGGTGCTGGCGCTGCTGGGGCCGCGGGCCTGGTGGACGCCCTGGTGGCTGGACCGGGTGCTGCCGTACGTGGACGCCGAGGGGCAGGCGCCGCGCGCCCCGCGCCCGGGCCGCCGGGCCGCGGCGGCTCCGCCCTGCGCGGACCGCCCCAGCCCCCGATCATCGAACTATGGCCCCGACCGCCGGACGCGGCTCCGCCGATGAGCCCGACCACCCGCACGACCTAGAGAGCGCGGCCGCGTCCCCGTATCCCGTCCACCCCACGTATCCCGGATACCCCGTGATCCAGCCGATGCTGGCCTCCCTCGGGCCGCTGCCCGCCGAGCACGAGCAGCCGGAGTGGGCGTTCGAGGCGAAGTGGGACGGGGCGCGGTGCGTCGTGAACACCCCGGGCGACGGGACGGTCCGGCTGGTCACCCGGGCCGGCCACGACACGACCCTGACGTACCCGGAGCTGGGCCCGCTCGGCGAGCAGCTGCGCGGGCGGCCCGCGGTGCTCGACGGCGAGGTGGTGGTGCTCGACGCCGACGGCCGGCCCGACTTCGGGCTGCTGCAACGCCGGAT
Source organism: Streptomyces sp. YGL11-2 (assembly GCF_050054615.1). NCBI lineage: Bacteria > Bacillati > Actinomycetota > Actinomycetes > Kitasatosporales > Streptomycetaceae > Streptomyces > Streptomyces sp. YGL11-2. The sequence continues at coordinate 56,258 of NZ_JBNHIN010000028.1, read as the reverse complement.
GGGCGTGGTGAACCCGCGCCGCACGGCCCGACTGGCGATGGAACTCCCCGTTCAGCTCGTCCTCTTCGACCTGATGTATCTGGGCGGCTGGCTGGTGGACTTCCCGTACCACGAGCGGCGGGCGGTGCTGTCCGGCCTCCGGCTCGGCGGGCCCAACTGGTCGGTGCCGGCCTACGTGGAGGGCCGCGGCCAGCAGGCGTGGGAGGCGGCGCTGCGCGGCGGCCACGAGGGCGTCATGGCGAAGCGGCTGACGTCCCGCTACGTCCCCGGGGTGCGGTCCCCCGACTGGCGCAAGACCAAGCACCTGGAGACGCTGGACATCGTCATCGGCGGCTGGACGGAGGGCCACGGAGTGCTCACCGGCCTTCCCGGGTCGGTGGTGGCGGGCCTGCCGGAGCCGGCGGGGCTGCGGTACGTCGGCTCCGTGGGGTCGGGCCTGTCCGACCGGGAGCGGCGGGAACTCGCGCGGTACCTGGGGGTGATTCCGCTCGACCACTCGCCGTTCCGCAACCCGGTCGACCTGCCGGGCGTCCACTGGGTGGAGCCCCGGCTGGTGGCCGAGGTCAGCATCACCGGCTGGACCTCGGCGGGCCGGGTCCGGCATCCGATCTGGCACCGTCTGCGGCCCGATCTGACGCGCCTGGGCTGAGCGGCGGCGAAGGGCGGCCGGGGAGTCCGGAGTCCGCCGGGCGGCTGATGCGGCGGGATGCCCGCGGCGGCCCGGGAAGGATCTCCGGGACGCTGCCCCGCGCCGCCCCGACCCTGCCCCGACGCCGCCCGCGGACGAAGGAAGCCACCATGCCCGACCCCGGTCCCGCCGCCGGCAACTCCGCCCCGGGCGCCCGGCCCTTCCAGCGCTCCCGGAGCCACTTCGCCGACCGCATCACGGCCGACGGCCGCGACGGCTGGCCCGTGGCGGCCGGCCGCTACCGCCTCGTGGTCAGCCGCGCCTGCCCCTGGGCCGGCCGGGCGGTGATCTCCCGGCGGCTGCTCGGCCTGGAGGACGCACTGTCGCTCGCCGTCGCCGACCCCCTACAGGACGACCGCAGTTGGCGCTTCACCCTGGACCCGGACGGCCGGGACCCGGTGCTCGGCATCCGCTTCCTCGGTGAGGCGTACGACGCCCGCGAGACCGGCTACCCGGGCGGCGTCAGCGTCCCCGGCGTCGTCGACATCCCCAGCGGGAAGCTGGTCACCAACGACTACCGGCAGATCACACTGGACTTCGCGACCGAGTGGCGGGCGCTGCACCGGCCCGGCGCGCCCGACCTCTACCCGGAGGCGCTGCGCGCGGAGATCGACGAGGTGATGGAGGAGGTCTACCGGGACCTCAACAACGGGGTGTACCGGGCCGGTTTCGCCACCGGGCAGACCGACTACGACGAAGCCTGCGGCGATGTCTTCCGGCGGCTGGGCCTCCTCTCCGCGCGGCTGGCCGACCGGCGCTACCTGGTCGGCGACACCCTCACCGAGGCCGATATCCGCCTGTTCACCACCCTGGTGCGGTTCGACGCCGTCTACCACGGCCACTTCAAGTGCAACCGCTTCAAACTGGCCGAGGACCCGGTCCTGTGGGCGTACGCCCGGGACCTCTTCCAGACGCCCGGCTTCGGCGACACGGTCGACTTCCACCACATCAAGCCGCACTACTACCGGGTGCACACCGGCATCAACCCGAGCGGCATCGTCCCCCTCGGCCCCGACCTGGCGGGCTGGCTGACCCCGCACCACCGCGAGGAGCTGGGCGGCCGGCCGTTCGGCGACGGCACCCCGCCCGGACCGGTCCCGCAGGCCGAGGCGGTGCCTCCTGCCGGGCGCCCCTGACCGGCTCTTTCCGGGGCCGGGGCACCCGACCGGGGCGGGCACGGAATGTCGGGTCCGGCCGGGCGGGCCTTCCTTGGCGTGAGGGGCACAAGGGAAGGAGACCGAGGTGCTGGAGCGGCTGAACCAGGCCATGGAGCGAGGCGCTGTCGGACCAGCAGCCGGAGGGGTTCCTCTCGGTCTGCGACGACCTCGACCCGAGCCGCGCGGAGGGTACCGAACTCGACTACTACCACGCGGTGGTGACGAGTACTCAGGTGCCGGAACGACCTGGACTCCCTGACCGTCCCGGGGGGGCACCTGGGCCGTCTTCGAGAACACCGGACCGTACCCGGAGGCCCTCCAGGAGCTGTGGCGGGACGTGTTCACCCAGTGGTTCCCGTCGAACCCGTACCGCAGCCGGCCGGGCCCGGAGATCCTGCGGACCCGTACGGCACCGGACGGGTCGGCGGCGACCGCCGAGCTGTGGATACCGGTGGAGCGCACCGCGGCGTGAGCCGGCGGCCGGGTGACCGGCGAGGAAGGAGGGGTGTGCGGCGGCCTTCGGGCCTCCGCACACCCCACAACTCAACTGCTCACAAAGAACATTGATGTCTATTCAGGGATTCAGCTACTCGGCGCCGCCGGCCTCCGCCGTGCCGCGGCCCAGTTCCGCCAGGACGTCCAGCGCCTCGGCCAGTACGTCGAGGGGCGGGGAGGCCAGCGCCAGCCGTACCGCGTTGGGTGCGTGCCCGGTGCCGACGGTGAAGGCGCCCGACGGGGTGACCGCGATGCCGCGGCGGGCCGCGGCGGCGACGAAGGTGTCCGCGCGCCAGGGGTCCGGGAGTTCCCACCAGCAGTGGTAGGCATGCGGGTCGGCGCGCAGCCGGAAGCCCGCGAGGCGCTCGGCGGCGAGGTGCTGGCGGGCCGCGGCGTCGGCGCGTTTCGCCTGTTCGACGGCGGCGGCGGTGCCGTCGCCCAGCCAGCGGGTGGCGGCGTCCAGCGCGAAGCCGGTGGCCGTCCAGGCGCCGGAGCGGAGGGCCCCGGCGAAGTCGGGCGGGGCGGCGCCCGACGGCGGCACCAGGAATCCGAGCGTGAGTCCGGGGGCAAGGCGCTTGGAGAGACTGTCGAGGAGGACGGTGCGTTCCGGCGCCAGGGCGGCGAGCGGTGGCAGGTCGGCACGGAGGAATCCGTAGATGGCGTCCTCGATGGCCTGAAGGTCCAGCTCCTTCAGCAGCGCGGCGAGTTCCTCCCTCCGGTGGGCGGGCATGGTGATGCCGAGGGGGTTGTGCAGCGCGGGCTGGAGGTAGACGGCGCGCAGCGGCGCGGCGGCGCGCAGCGCGTCGGGGGTCACGCCGTGCTCGTCCATCGCCAGCGGGACGAGGGTGACGCCGAGGCGGGCCGCGATGCCCTTGACGACGGGGAAGGTGAGCGGTTCGACGCCTAGACGGCCGCCGGGCGGCACCAGCGCGGCGACGGCGGCGGCGATGGCCTGCCGGCCGTTGCCCGCGAAGAGCAGCCGCCGCGGGTCGGGCGCCCAGTCGCCGCGGGCGAGATGCCCGGCGGCGGCCTGCCGCGCGGCAGCCGTACCGGCCGCGCCGACCGGCCGCAGCGCCTCGGCCAGGGCGTCGCTCCGGTGCACCAGATGCGCCAGGCTCTTCGCGAACAGCGCGGACTGGTCGGGCAGCAGCGGGAAGTTCAGCTCCAGGTCGACCCGGTGGCCGCCCGGCTCGGCCAGTGCGGGCTCGGCCGGCGGCACGGCGGTACGCACGAAGGTACCGCGCCCGACCTCGCCCACGGTCAGCCCGCGCCGCCCCAACTCCCGGTAGACCCGCGCGGCGGTCGACGGGGCGATCCGCCGGTCGCGGGCGAACCGCCGCAGCGGCGGCAGCCGTTCCCCTGGGCTGAGACGGCCGGCGGCGATGTCCGCCGCCAGGCCGTCGGCGATCGCGCGAAAGTCCTCCACCGGCACGCTTCCTCCCCTATTGCACCGAGCACATTGTGAACATTGTGCCGAGACATTGCCCCCTATAGCATCGATCCGTCAACTCCAGTGCAGCGCACGAAGGGAGATCCCATGGGATCGGTCCACTCCGGAGAGATAGCGGTCGCCTACGAGGACGAGGGCAGCGGCGATCCGCTGGTGCTCATCCACGGGCACCCCTTCAACCGCTCGATGTGGCGGCCCCAGATCGACCGCTTCAGCCGCGCCGGATGGCGGGTGATCGCCCCCGACCTCCGCGGCTACGGCGACAGCACCGTCGTCCCGGGAAGGACCCCGCTGGAGACCCACGTCCGCGATATCGCCGCCCTCCTGGACCACTTGGGGATCGAGCGGTGCGTCCTCGGCGGGCTGTCCATGGGAGGGCAGATCGTCATGGAGTTCTGCCGGCTGCTCCCGGACCGGATCCGGGCGGTGGTGTTCGCCGACACCTTCGCCCTCGCCGACACGGACGAGGGCAGGGCGGTGCGCCACCGGACCGCCGCCCGCCTCCTCCAGGACGGCATGGACGACTACGCGCGGGAGGTACTGCCGAAGATGATCTCCCCGCGCACCATCGCGCGGCAGCCCGCGGTCGCCGAGCACGTCCTGGGCATGATGCGCACCACCTCCCCCGACGGCGCCGCCGCCGCGCTGTACGGCCGCGCCGAGCGCCCGGACTACACCGGCCTGCTGCCGCGGATCGCCGTACCGGCATGGGTCGTTGTCGGTGCGGAGGACGCGTTCACCCCAGTCGCGGATGCGCGGCTCATCCACGAATCGGTGCCGGGGGCGAGCCTGACCGTCATTCAGGACGCGGGCCACATGCCGAACCTGGAGTGCCCGGACGCCTTCAACGCCGGTCTCGCCCGGTTCCTGGAATCCCTCCGCGAGACGGCTTCCTGACGGTAGGTCAGGCGCATTCCCGGCCGGGGGTTCACCCCCGGCCCCGCCCCCCGCGCATCTCAGTGCGCGTCGCGCATCCCCCGCAGTTGCCGGCGCCGACTCCCGCACTTGCCGCCGACCGACAGGGACGGCGACTCGGGCGGGGCACCTCCCCGCAGACCGCCCCACCGGCACCCCAAATTGGCATCTCACATGCCACTTCTCTATAGTCCAGGTGTGCGACTGACCAAGAGCACCGACATCGCGCTGCGGATCGCCATGCGCCTGGCCGTGCTGGACGACACCGAGGACGCCCCGACCACCCGCGCGGTGGCGAGCGCCATCCAGGTGCCGTACACCCACGCCGCCAAGGTGGTCAGCAGACTCCAGCACCTCGGCGCCGTCGAGGCCCGCCGCGGCCGGGGCGGCGGACTGACACTGACCGCCGCGGGGCGCACCGGCTCGCTCGGCCGCCTGGTGCGCACACTGGAGGGGACCGACGACGTCGTCGGCTGCGAGGACGACCCGCCCTGCCCGCTGCGCGGCGGGTGCCGCCTGCGGGGCGCCCTGCGCACGGCCCAGGAGGCGTTCTTCGCCGCGCTCGACCCGCTCTCCATCGAGGACCTGATCGGCACCCCCACGGGGCCGCTCCTGCTGAGCCTGTCACCCCGCCCCACGGACTGATCCGGGCCCCGCCCACACCAGCGCCCGACTCCCTCGCACCCGACCACGCCACGCCCAAAAATACGCATCCCACATACCACTTTTCCGCCCGGCGCTCGCCCCGCACCGAAGAAGAACTGGAGTGACCCGCCCATGCTCTCCCCGAAGTCCGCCGCCACCGTCAGCGCCACCCTCCCCGCCGTCGGGGCGGCCATCGGCGAGATCACCCCGCTCTTCTACGAGAAGCTGTTCGCGGCCCGGCCCGAGCTGCTCCGCGACCTCTTCAACCGCGGCAACCAGGCGGTCGGCAGCCAGCAGCAGGCGCTCGCGGGAGCCATCGCCGCCTTCGCCGGCCATCTGCTCGCGCACCCGGACACCCGGCCGGACCTCCTGCTGACCCGGATCGCGCACAAGCACGCCTCGCTCGGGGTGCGCGAGGACCAGTATCCGATCGTGCACGAGCACCTCTTCGCGGCCCTCGCCGAGGTGCTCGGCGACGTGGCGACCGACGAGGTCGTGGCGGCCTGGGACGAGGTGTACTGGCTGATGGCGCACGCCCTGATCGCCATCGAGAGACGGCTGTGCGCGGCGGCGGGCGCGGCCGACGGCACGGTGTGGCGGACGTACCGGGTGGCCGGCCGGGTCCAGGAGACCGCGGACGTCGCGACGTTCTTCCTCCGCCCGGTCGACGGTGCGCCCGTACCGCCGCACCGGCCCGGCCAGTACGTCTCCGTACAGGTGCAACTCCCGGACGGGGCCCGGCAGATACGGCAGTACAGCCTGTCGGGGCAGGCGGACGGCGGATTGCGGATCTCCGTCAAGCGGGTCGCCGCCGGCCCGGACGGCACACCGGCCGGCGCGGTCTCCGGCCATCTGCACGACCGTGTCCACGGCGGCGAGACGCTGCGGGTGAGCGCGCCGTTCGGCGACGTGGTGCTGGACGACGGCCCCGGCCCGGTCCTGCTGGCCTCCGCGGGCATCGGCTGTACGCCGATGATCGGCATGCTCGCCCACCTGGCCGCCGACGCCTCCCCGCGCCGCGTCATCGCGGCACACGCGGACCGCTCCCCCGACAGCCACGCCTTGCGCACCGAACTCGTCCAGCTCACCGGCAAGCTGACCGGCGCGACGGCGGAACTCTGGTACGAGGAGGGGGCCGCGCCCGACGCGGCGGCACCCGGCCCGGCCCCTGCGGTGACCGTGCACGGCGGCCGGATGGATCTGACGCGGCTGGACATCCCGGCCGGCACCACCGCCCACCTCTGCGGCCCGGTCTCCTTCATGAAGGCCGTCCGCGCCCAGTTGCTGGCGTCCGGCGTGCGGCCCGCGGACATCCACCACGAGGTCTTCGGACCCGACCTGGGCCTGTGAGCGGCACCGTGCCGGGTGGGCGCCGCGGGCCGCGCCCGGGCGTCACGACCACCCCGGCCCGGCCACCCGCCCGGACGCCAGCAGTGCCGTGTGCGGCAGGAACAGTTCACCGTCCGGCCCGGTGAACTCCCGTGCCAGAACGGTGAACTGACGTCTGATCCGCTCGGCGACATCCGCGCCCCGGCTGATCACGACCTGGCCGATGGTCGCCACTCCGGCCGCCGGGCCGCGCCACCACTCCTCCGGCGTCGTACGGTGCTCCCAGGACAGCGCGGCGCAGCGCACCTCCACCAGCCGCCCCGCCGTACGCAGCAGCCCGGCCAGCCCCTCCTCCGTGCGCGGGAAGTCCTCTTCGGGCGCGAGGGCCGGCAGTTCGGCCGGGCGGCTCACCCCGGCGGCCTGTACGGCGCGGCCTAGCAGCGCCTGGCCCGGTGCGGCGGGGGCGGCCCAGATCGTCAGCGCGACGCGTCCGCCGGGCCGGGTCACCCGCCGCAGTTCCGCGAGGGCGGCCCGGGGCCGGCCGACGTGGTTGAGGACGAAGTTGCCGACGACGGCGTCGAACTCGCCGTCCAGGAAGGGGAGTCGAGGTAGTGCGGCGACCCGGACGTCCGCCTCGGGAACGGCGTGTGCGGCACACCGCACCATGTCCGGTTCGGCGTCCACGGCACTCACCCGCGCGCCGCGCGCGGCGGCCGCCGCGGCGACCGCCCCCGTGCCCGTGCCGACGTCCAGCACCCGTGCGCCCGCACCCACCCCCGCGGCGTCCAGCAGCCGCGGAACCGTATACGCGCACAATCTGCCGAAGCCGTCCGCATACGCCGCGGCCCGTCCCGCCCACGCCCGCCGCTCACTCGCGTCGAACGGCGTCTGCGCCATGGCTCCTTCTCGTACGTCGGACTCCTCGCGCCCACCGGTCGCCCCGTCCACCCGGCTCCCGTCCGCCACCTCGCACCCCTCCTCGACCGGCCCTCCCCGCAACGCAACACCCTCCACACCGACCCCCGCCGCCCCGCGAACACCCCTTCCCCACCCGGACGTTACCCACCCGTAACCTACCGACGGGTTACCCAAGGTAAGCAACGGACCTTACCCTCCAGTCACATCGAGCCGCCGGATGCCCCTCCTGTCCTCGGACAGCGTCCGCGCGGCTCGCATCGAGATCTGGAGCAGAAGATGACGCCCTCCCGCACGACGCTGCGCGCCGCGATCGGCACCGTCTCCGCCGCGGTCCTCACCGCCACCGTTCTCACCGGCGCCCCGGCGCAGGCCGCCGGAGCCGCGGCATCCCACCGCGCCGCCGCGCCCACCGCACCGGCGCGTTCGGCCGCCGCCTTCCCGTCCCTGAAGTTCGTCGACATCAAGGGCGAGGGCGGGATCACGCTCAAGGCGAACGTCTTCACACCGGCCGGTGCCGACGGCACCCGGCGCTACCCGCTCATCGTGCTTCCCACCAGCTGGGCCATGCCGCAGATCGAGTACCTGGCGCAGGCAAAGAAGCTGGCCGACGCGGGATATGTCGTCGTCGGCTACAACGCGCGCGGATTCTGGCAGTCGGGCGGGAAGATCGAGACGGCCGGACCACAGGACATCGCCGACGCCTCCAAGGTGATCGACTGGGCACTGGCGCACACCCCGGCCGATCCGCGGAAGGTCGGCATGGGCGGGGTGTCGTACGGCGCCGGAATCAGCCTGCTCACCTCCGCGTTCGACAAGCGGGTCAAGGCGGTCGCGGCGCTCAGCGGCTGGGGCGACCTCATCGACTCGATCTACAGCGGGCGCACCCCGCACCTCCAGGCGGCGGAGGTGCTGGGCGGCCTGGGCGAACTGACCGGCCGGCCCAGCCCCGAACTCCAGCAGGTCCTCAAGGAGTTCCTGAGCGCCGACATGTCCAAGGAGAAGGACATGATCGCGTGGGGGAAGAAGCGTTCGCCGGCCACCTATGTCGACAAGATCAACGCCAACGGCGCGGCGATCATGCTCGGAAACGCCTGGGGCGACTCGCTCTTCCCACCCAACCAGTACGCCGCGTTCTACGAGAAGCTGAAGGGCCCCAAGCGGCTGGAGTTCCGCCCCGGTGACCATGCGACGGCCGAGGGGCTCGGCCTCTTCGGGCTGCCCAACGACACCTGGACCGACACCGAGCGGTGGTTCGACCACTACCTCAAGGGCGCGGACAACGGCATCGACCGCGAGTCGCCGGTGCTCCTCAAGTCCCGCTCCACCGGCGCCTACGAGGGCTACAAGAGCTGGCAGGACGTACCGTCCGCGCACCGCAGGATCCCGCTCGACGGCAGTCAGCGGATCCGCACCAACCTGGACTCCGGGGCCGACGGCGGGGTGATCTTCCTCTCCAGCATGATGGATCAGTTCCTCAAGCTGCCGCCGATGGCGTCGATCCCGCTGCTGCCGCGCTCGCTGGCCGCCGTGTGGCAGTCCGCGCCGTACGAGACCGGGCAGCGGGTCCGCGGCACCACCCGTCTGCACACCACCGTGACCAGCACCGCCGAGAGCGGCACCGCCATCGCCTACCTCTACGACGTGGGTCCGCTCGGCCTGGGCAAGCTGGTCACGCACGGCCCGTTCACCTTCCACGGCAAGACGCCGGGCCGGCCGTTCGGCGTGGACCTGGACCTCTTCTCCACGGCGTACGACGTACCGGCCGGGCACCGGCTGGCGGTGGTCGTGGACACCGTCGACCCGCTCTACATAGCCCAGAACCCGGCCGGCTCCCGGCTGACGTTCTCCTCCCCGGCGAACGACCCGTCCTATGTGTCGGTGCCGGTGCGCGACTGACCCGTCGCGCCCCGCCCGCACCCGGGCCTACGACCACCGTCCTACGGCCCGCGCCCGAAGCGGCGGGCGGGCACCCGTCGTTACGCTCCGGCCATGAGGACTCTCCCCCCGGCGCGCGACGCCGGGCAACGCAAGCGGGACGCGCTCCGGCGGCTGGAGTCGGACGAGGACGCCTGGGTCTCGTCCGCCTCCGCCGACGGGGCGCCCACCCTGGTGCCGCTCTCGTTCGTCTGGCACCGCGAGCGCCTGGTGATGGCGACCAAGGGGCGGAACCCCACGCCCCGCAACCTCGCTGCCAGCGGGGAGAGTTGGGTGGCGCTGGGGACCACCCGCGACGTGGTGCTCGCCCACTGCACGGCGGAGGTCCTGGCGAGCGACGCGCTGCCGCGGGATGCCGCGGACGCGCTCGGGGCGAAGCTCGGCTGGAACCCGTGGGGCCGCGAGCGGTGGGTCTTCCTGCGGTTCACCCCGCGGCGGCTGCTGGTCTGGCGCGAGGAGAACGAACTGGCCGACCGGGAGCTGATGCGGGACGGCGTCTGGCAGGTCTGACGCCGCCGGCGCCCCGGTCGCCGCCCGGAACCTCCGCATACGGCATGATCACGGCATGGGACACCGCGACACACCGCCGCCCGGCCGGCGCCGGCACCCGCACCTGCCGACGACCGAGGCCGCGGTCACCGCGATCCGGGACGTCGCCGGCGAGTACGGCCTGGAGCTCACCGTCACCGACGACATCGGCGCGGACCGGACCTCACGGCGCACCGCCGCCGGGGCGTTCACCGTCCTCGACCCGGACGGCTCGCTCCCGCACGAGGCGTTCGTGGAGCTGGGCGGCACCCCCGCCGTCACCGTCCTGCTCTACCCGGAGGACGACGCGAGGATCACCGTGGACGCGGTGGACTTCGCCGATGTGCCCCGGGACGCGGTACCGGCGTTCCTGCGCGCGGTCTACGGCGACCTGGCGTATGTCAGGAGCCGCTTCTTCCCGCCGGGGCAGTGGCTGATCGTGCCGCTCCCCGGCGACGAGACCTACAAGGAGCTGATCGGGCACGCCGCGCTCAGCCCGTGGATGGCCCGCCGGTTCCGCTGAACACGCCGCCGGGCAGGGCCCGTTCAGCCCCGCGCCCGGTGGTCCCCCGGCAGCAGCGTGCCCGGCTGGGGCGCGGCCACCTCGTCCGCCGCCGCCTTGGGACTGCGCCGCTGCCGCCCGGCAACCCAGTGGGCGAGCCAGGACAGCAGCATGCACATCCCGATGTAGACCGGCGAGATGACCAGCACGACCGGGATGAACGGCAGGTCGTAGTCGAGGTTGGACGCGATGAGCTTGCCGGCGTGCAGGAACTCCTCGTAGGTGATGAGGAAGCCGAGCGAGGTGTCCTTCAGGGCGACCACCAGCTGGGAGATGATCGCCGGCAGCATCGCCCGGACCGCCTGCGGCACCAGGACGTACGTCATGACCTGGGTCTTGCGCAGGCCCAGGGCGTAGGCGGCCTCGCCCTGGCCGCGTTCGACGGAGTTGACGCCGGTGCGGAAGACCTCCGCGAGCACCGAGCCGTTGTACAGGGTCAGCCCGCTGACCAGCGCCGTCAGCGGGGCCATCTGCAGCGCCACATAGACGAAGAAGATCATCACGAGCACGGGCATGGCGCGGAAGAACTCCACCAGCAGCGTGCACACCCGGCGCAGCGGCCGGTGCACGGACAGCCGGCCCGCCGCGAGCACGGCGCCCAGCGCCAGCGACAGCACCGCCGCGAGCCCGAAGGCGCGCAACGTGTTGCCGAGGCCGGTCAGGAGCAGGTCCTGGATGCCGCGGTAGAGGAAGGGGGTCCACTTCGCCGCGGTGAACTGGTGCGTGCGCCACAGCAGCGAGACGATCCAGACGAGCAGGGCGAGCAGTACGGCCGTCGAGCCGAGCCCGTAACACCGGTGCCGCCGGCGGGCCCTGGGGCCCGGCAGGTCGTAGAGGGCGGTGGTCATCGGGCGACTCCGTAGTGCTTCTCCAGCGCGTTGAAGAGCGCGCCGATGGTCAGGGTCACGAGCAGGTAGCCGACGGCGATCCAGACGAAGGACCAGACGATGCCGTACCCCATCTCGTTGAGCGGCTTGTAGACGCCGAGGAGTTCGACGACGCTGAACGAGCCGGCGATCGCGGAGTTCTTGGCGAGCGCGATCAGGGTCGAGCCGATGGGCGGGATGACCGACCGGAACGCCTGCGGGAGGACCACCAGGCCGAGCGTCTGCACGAAGGTCATGCCCAAGCTGCGGGCGGCCTCGCCCTGCCCGGCCGGCACGGTGTTGATGCCGGAGCGCACCGCCTCGCAGATGAACGCGGAGGTGTAGCAGCCCAGCGCGAGGACGGCGAAGAGCTGGAAGGGCAGCACCAGCCCGAAGCGCGGCAGGCCCAGCAGCACGGCGAAGAACAGCAGGGTCAGCGGGGTGTTGCGCAGCACCGTCACCCAGACCGTGCCGAAGATCCGCAGCGAGCCGACCGGCGCGACGCGGAACGCCGCCATGACGAAGCCGAGGACCAGGGCGAGCAGCGAGGCGAAGACGGTGAGTTCGACGGTGCCCAGCAGGCCCTGCCCGTAGAGGGAGAGGTTGTCGAGAAGAACGTTCATCGGTCGGTCCTGGTTCCTCGTGGGGCCGGTGTCCTCAGCCCGCCGGGTAGCGGTCGATCGGGGGCGGCTGCGGCGCGGGCACACCGGACACGCCCAGCGTGGCGTCGTAGGCGGCCCGCCAGCTGCCGTTCTTCTCGGCGGCGGCGAGCGCGTCGTCCAGCGCGAACCGCAGCGCCGCGTCGCCGCGCGGTACGCCGATGCCGTACGGCTCCCGGGAGAACGGCCGGCCGGCCACCTTCAGCTCGTCGGGCACCTTGGCGGCATAGCCCAGCAGGATCGCGTCGTCGGTGGTGACCGCGTCGACCTGGTAGGTGAGCAGGTTGTCCACGCAGACCGAGTAGGTGTCGTAGGCGACCAGGACGGCCTGGGGGTAGTCGGCCCGGATGCGCTGGTAGGCGGTCGAGCCGGCCGCCGAGCAGACGCGTTTGCCGGCCAGGTCCTGCGGGCCGTGGATGTCGTGCTCGTCGCTGCGGACCAGGAGCGACTGGCCCGCCATGTAGTACGGGCCGGCGAAGCCCACCTGCCGCCTGCGCTTGGCGTTGATGGTGTACGTACCGACGTAGAGGTCGATCTGGCCGTTCTGGAGGGCCGTTTCGCGGTTGGCGGAGGCGATGGTGCGGAACACCACGGACCGCTCGGGGAAGCCGAGCGCGGCGGCCGTCATCCTGGCGATCTCGATGTCGAAGCCGCTGTAGGTGCCGGTGGCGGGGTCCCGTTCGCCGAGGTAGGGCTGGTCCTCCTTGACGCCGACGACGAGCCGGCCGCGGCGCGCGGCGGCCCTCCAGGTCGGGGAGGCGGGCAGCGAGAAGTTCCGGGCGACGGGGTACGTCGGCAGGTCACTGCCCCTGGGGCCCTTGACGGGCGGGCTGCCGGGCCGGCCGCAGCCCGTAGCGGCGAGTACGAGGACCACCAGGCCCAGGAGGCAGGCGACGGCGGCGCGGCGGGCACGGGCGGTACGGCGGTGCGCGGGCGAGGTGGGCGGATGCGGCATCGCGGGCGCCCCGTTCAGTGCTTGAGGATCTTGGAGAGGAAGTCCCTGGCGCGTTCGCTGCGGGGCGCGGTGAAGAACTCCTCGGGGGTGCGGTCCTCGATGATCCGGCCGTCGGCCATGAACACCACGCGGTTGGCGGCGGAGCGGGCGAAGCCCATCTCATGGGTGACCACGACCATCGTCATCCCGTCCCGGGCGAGCTGCCGCATGACCTCCAGCACCTCGTTGATCATCTCCGGGTCGAGGGCCGAGGTCGGCTCGTCGAAGAGCAGCGCCTTGGGTTCCATGGCGAGTGCGCGGGCGATGGCGACCCGCTGCTGCTGGCCGCCGGAGAGCTGCGCCGGATACTTGTCCGCGTGGGCCGCGAGCCCGACCCGGTCCAGGAGTTCGCGGGCCCGCCGCGCCGCCTCGTCCTTCTTCTGCCGGCGCACCTTGACCGGCGCCAGCATCACGTTGGCCAGCACGGTCTTGTGCGCGAAGAGGTTGAACGACTGGAAGACCATGCCGACTTCGGCCCGCAGCGCGGCCAGCGCCCGCCCCTCTTCGGGCAGCGGTACGCCGTCCAGCTCGATGCTGCCCGACTCGATGGTCTCCAGCCGGTTGATGGCCCGGCACAGGGTCGACTTCCCGGACCCGGAGGGCCCGATGATCACCACCACCTCCCCGCGGCCGACGGTGAGATCGATGTCCTGGAGGACGTGCAGTGCGCCGTAGTGCTTGTTGACCCCGCGCAGTTCGATCAGCGCCTCAGCGGCCATATGGAGACCTGCCCCCTGTCGTCCGTGCAGCACAGGGCCCGCAACTTACCCGTACACATGGGGCGATAAGCCGCTGACACGCATGGAGGGGACCTATTGCGGCATCGGGCGCCGGGGCAGGACCGCGCCGCCGCCCTGCCGGGCACCCGCGGGGACCGCGCCGGCGGATCAGCCCTCGGCCACCTCGGCGTACACCTGGGACAGTTCGGGCGCGCCGTCGTCGGCCCACTCATGGCCGGCCGCCACCACGTCGATCTCCCGGCCGGACTCCAGCCGCACCACCGGCTGTCCGTCCGGCCACACGTGCCAGACGGCGCCGCGCACCGTGCGGACCACGACCGTACCGAGATAGAGCCCCGCGTCGTTGCCGAGCCAGGGCAGCACCTCCGGGTCGTCCCGCCACACCGGCTGCAACTGGTCGAGCGCCTCCAACGAGCCCACGGAGTCGTCCAGTTCGACCCCCGCGGCGGCCGCCTGGTCACGGAGCAGCTCGCACTCGGACAGCAGCTGGACAACGCTCTCGGGGTCCGCGCGCACCGACTCCGCCAGCGGCACCGAGCCGGCCCGCTGCGCGCGCCCGCGCCACCTGTCCAGGAAAGACATGTTCATGGTGCGAGGGTCCCACCCGCCCACGCGCCAGGGCCACAGGCGCGCGGCGCGGCGCGCACGCCACCTCACCACCTCCGCACGCCTCCCCGGCGGGCGGTGGGCAGCGAGCGGCGGGCTTCGCCTAGACGTCCAGGTCCACCACGACCGGGGCGTGATCCGAGGCGCCCTTGCCCTTCCGCTCCTCGCGGTCGACATAGGCGTCCGAGACGGCCTTGGCGAACGGCGCGTTGCCGTAGACCAGGTCGATGCGCATGCCCTTGTTCTTGGGGAAGGCGAGCTGGCGGTAGTCCCAGTAGGTGTAGGGCCGGTCGTACTTCAGGGGGCGGGGCACCACATCCGTCAGGCCGGCCTCCCGCAGGGAGGCCAGGGCGGCGCGCTCGGCCGGCGTGACATGGGTCTGGCCGACGAAGACGGCGGGGTCCCAGACGTCGTCGTCCGTCGGCGCGACGTTGTAGTCGCCGAGGACCGCGAACGGCCGGGCGCCGGCCGCGTCCTCGGCGACGGCCGTCCTCAGCGCCTCGAACCAGCCGAGCTTGTAGACGTAGTGCGCATGGTCGACCTCGCGCCCGTTGGGGACGTAGACCGACCAGACGCGGGCCGGGCCGCAGGTCGCCGAGACGGCGCGCGGCTCCTGCACGCCCTCGTAGTCCGGGCCGCCGGGCAGCCCCTGGAGCACGTCCTCCAGGCCCACCCTGGACAGCAGCGCCACGCCGTTCCACCGGCCGCTGGCGTTGACCGCGGCCTCGTACCCCAGCTCGCGCAGCTCGTCGTAGGGGAACTGCTCGGCGGAGCACTTGGTCTCCTGGATGCACAGCACGTCCGTGCCGGTGCTCTCCAGCCAGGCCAGCAGCCTCGGCAGGCGGGCGGTGATCGAGTTGACGTTCCAGGTCGCGATGCGCATGTCTGCCAACCTACAACCCGGCACCGACAGCTACCCCACCTCGGTGCCGGTGCCCGGGGCGAGCCGGCCGTGGTCGGTTCCGCCCAGCTTGTCGATCAGGGAGTCGTAGATCGGCCGGGCGTGGTCCTGGAGCAGGCTGTCGTGGATGTCGACGGCCCTGCGCGGCGCCACCTCGCGGACGTAGTCGATGATCTCGGCGACCTTGTTCCAGGGGGCGTGGACGGGCAGCAGCAGGGTGTCGACGGTGCGGCCCTCGGGGACGGTGAGCGCGTCGCCGGGGTGGAACACCGAACCGTCCAGCAGGAAGCCGACGTTCGTGATGCGCGGGATGTCCGGGTGGATCACGGCGTGCAGCTGGCCGTGCACCTCCACCTCGAAGCCGGCGGCGGTGAACGTGTCGCCCTCCCCCACGGTGTGCACCCGCCCGGGGAACGCCGCGGAGATCTGCTCGGCGACGCTCGCCAGGGTCCAGATCTCGGCTCCCGGGTTGGCCTCCATACCCGCCCGGAGCCGGGCCTGGTCGAAGTGGTCCATGTGCTCGTGGGTGACCAGGATCGCGTCCGCCCCGACGGCCGCGTCCGTCTCGCTGAAGCCACCGGGATCGATGACCAGCGTCCGCCCGTCCTTGGTGATTTGGACACAGGCGTGGGTCTTCTTGGTGAGTTCCATGGGGCCATCCTGCCGCCCGGCGGCCGCGGGCGGGCGGCCATCGACCGGCCCCGGCCGATCACGGCCGACCACGGCAGTCCCGCCCTCACCCGCCACAGGCGCCCCTCACGCCTCCGGTGTCGTCTCCTCCCGTATGACCCGCTGGGCCACCGCGAAGGCGGAGTTGGCGGCGGGGACGCCGCAGTAGACCGCGGTGTGGAGGAGGACCTCCTTGATCTCGGTGGGGGTGAGGCCGTTGCGGAGGGCGGCGCGGGTGTGCAGCGCGAGCTCCTCGTAGTGGCCGCGGGCGACCAGCGCGGTGAGGGTGATGATGCTGCGGGTGCGGCGGTCGAGGCCGGGGCGGGTCCACGTCTCGCCCCAGGCGTAGCGGGTGATGAAGTCGTGGAAGTCGGCGTTGAAGTCGTCGGTGGCGGCCTCGACGCGGTCCACGTGGGCGTTGCCGAGGACCTCGCGGCGGATCTTGATGCCCTGCTCGTACGTACCGCCGCGGACCTGGGCGGGCTGGCTGAGGCCGGACTCGATGGCGGCCGGGGCCGTCGTCGGCATCGGGGGCGCGATCTGGGCCTTGGGGGCGGCGGCGCCGATGGCGGCCGGGCCGGCGGGGCCGGGCTTGTCGTGCCAGGCGGTGCTGAAGTGGCGGATGAGGAGTTCGGTGACCGCCGCGGGCTGCTCGACGGGGGCCAGGTGCGAGGTGCCGGGGACCAGCGCCAGACCGGCGTCCGGTATGCCGGCGACCAGGGCGCGGGCGTCGGTGGTCGGGGTGACCTGGTCCTCGGAGCCGACGACGACGAGGGTGGGCACGCCGACCCGGCCCAGGGAGGACCGCACGTCGTAGGCGGCCAGCGCCTCGCAGGCGGCGATGTAGCAGCCGGGGTCGGTGGTCCGCACCATCTGGACGGCCCATTCGACGATGGCGGGCTGGGCGCCGGCGAAGCCCGGGGTGAACCAGTGCTCGGGCGCGGTGCGGGCGATCGGGTCGAGTCCGTTGGTCCGGATCACCACGCCGCGCTGGCGCCAGGCGTCGGCGGTTCCGTAGCGCGGCGACGAGGACACCAGCGCCAGGGAGGTGACGCGGTGCGGGCGGGTGAGGGCCAGCTGCGTGCCGATGGCGCCGCCGATGTTGCAGCCGGCGTAGCCGAAGCGCTCGACGCCCAGGAGGTCGAGGGTGGCGATCAGCCGGTCAGCTACTTCCGCGATGGACGTCGCCGCGTGGGCGGGCGATCCGCCGTGACCGGGCAGGTCGAAACGGATGACCCGCCACTGGCGGGTCAGCTCGGGGATCTGCCGGTCCCACATGTGCCATGTGGTACCGAGCGAGGCGCCCAGTACGAGTACGGGGGCGTCGTCGGGACCGTCGATCCGGTGCTGCAGGGTCTTCTCGCTCACCCGACCACGCTACCGACTCCGTGACGCGGTCCTGACACCCGGGTCAGGACCGCCCCGGTGACCGGGCGGAACGCCGTGGGCCGCCGGGCGGCGGAGCGCGGCCCTCAGAACGTCACGGTGGAGACGACGTAGACGACGGGGTGGCCCGGTTCGTCGTTGCTGACCATGATCTGCTGGGTGGGCAGCGGCGCCTTCCTGGCGACCGTGGTGCCCTGCCAGGGCCAGTCGGCGTCGAAGTCCCAGCCCACCTTGGCCGCCTGTGCGGGCGGGATGGTGATCGCGTCCTTCTTGAGGGCCGCGGTGCTGGAGCCGACGGCCGCGAGATAGTGCGCGAGGCCCCACTCGTCGGTCCGGAACTGCACGAACAGCGAACTGGTCTGCCAGGAGTTGGTCTCGTAGTAGTAGACCGGCGTGGAGCCGATCGGTACCGGGACGTTGTAGACCCGCTGCTGGAGCTTGGAGGGGAAGGCGTTGGTCAGGCCGGTGGCGGCGGCCTCCGCCTCCTTGTCCTCGCCGCTGTCGCGGCTCTGCTCGGCGGAGATCACGAGGTAGCCCGCCGGCATCGTGACCAGCAGGAAGATGATCAGCGCCTTGAGGAACGGCCGGCGGCGCTTGGGGCGGGGCGGCAGCGCGGTGTGGTCGTCCCGTACGGACGGCAGGTCGTCGTGCATGGGGGGCAGGTCCGGTTCCGTCATCGGCGGCCGGACCGTTCGTAGCGCTCGTAGCGCTCCACTCGGCGGCGGTTGGCGCGCCGGAAGCGGCGGGCCACCAGGCGGGCCAGGTCGGCGGCGCCCACCATGCCGGCCTCGGGGCCCAACTGGGCCTTGGCGATGGTGGCTTCGGGGCGGTAGCCGCGGCCGGTCAGATGGCGCCGGAAGGCGTCCCTGGCCGGGCCGATCAGCAGGTCGTCGGCGGCGCTGACGCCACCGCCGATGACGAAGCAGGAGGGGTCGAGGGCGGCGGCGAGGTTGGCGATGCCGACGCCGAGCCACTGCCCGATGTCCTGGAGGAGTTCGACGCACATGGCGTCGCCCTCGCGGGCCAGCTCGGTGATCAGCGGTCCGGTGATGTCCTGGACGCGCCCGCCGACCCGCTCGATGATGTTGTACGCGACCGGGGAGTCGGCGGCGGCCAGCTCGCGGGCCTCCCGCACCAGGGCGTTGCCGGAGCTGTACTGCTCCCAGCAGCCGCGGTTGCCGCAGGGGCAGCGGTGGCCGCCGGGCACGACCTGCATATGGCCGAACTCGCCGGCGACACCGTACTTGCCGCGCTTGACGGCACCGTCCTCCAGGATCGCGCCGCCGATGCCCGTGCCGAGCGTGATCATGACGAGGTGGTCCTGGCCGCGGCCGGCGCCGAACCGCCATTCCGCCCAGGCCGCGGTGTTGGCGTCGTTGTCGACCATGACCGGGACCGCCAGCCGGCCCGCGAGGCGGTCGCGGAGCGGTTCGTTGCGCCAGTTCAGATGCGGGGCGAAGAGCACCCGGGAGCGGTCGGCGTCGACCCAGCCGGCGGCGCCGATGCCCACGGCGTGCACGTCGTGCCGGTCGGAGAGGTCGAGCACCAGCTCGGTGATGGTGTCCTCGACGACCTTGGGGCTCTTGGACTTGTCCGGCGTCTCGGTGCGGACCTTCTCCAGGATGGTGCCGTCGGCGTCGACCACGCCGGCCATGACCTTGGTGCCGCCGATGTCGATGCCGACGGTGGGCACGCGCGGGGCGGTCAGGTGGGAGCGGCGCTCCCGGGTGCCGACCGTGCGCAGCACGGTGGCTCTGGCGGATCCTCGGTGCACCCGGTCCCGGTACATGCTCATGGGCCCACCTCTTCGCCGTTACGGCTGCCGTTACGGTCGCGGCGGCTGAGTGCTCGCAAGAGTCGTCTCGTCCCTGCGGGGTCTCGGGGAGGCCGGGGGCCTCGGCGCGGATGGTCCGCTGCGATTGTGCATCAACCGCGCCGTCCGGCGCACCGCGACGTGGGGCGAGGGGCCCCGCGGCGGCCGGAGGGCCGACGCGGGGCGCCGCCGTGATCACTCGGGGCGGTGGCCTCCCGGGAATTCCGGGGTCTCCGTACGGGCGAGCTCGTGGCTGAGCTGTTCCAGCTCGCTGCCGCCCGCCATCTGGCGGGTGAGCTCGTCCAGCGCGATCTCCGACTTGAGGTGGCTGCCGGCCATGGTGCCGCGCTTGAGGAGGACGAAGCGGTCGCCGACGAGGTAGGCGTGGTGCGGGTTGTGGGTGATCAACACCACGCCGAGCCCGGCGTCGCGGGCGGCGGCGACGTACTTGAGGACCACGCCGGACTGCTTGACGCCGAGCGCCGCCGTCGGCTCGTCCAGGACGAGGACCTTGGCGCCGAAGTAGACGGCGCGGGCGATGGCGACGCATTGACGTTCGCCGCCCGACAGGGTGCCGATGGGCTGGTCGACGTCGCGTAGGTCGATGCCCATCCGCAGCAGCTCGCTGCGGGTGGTCTCGCGCATGGTGCGGACGTCGAGCCGTTTGAACGGGCCGAAGCCGGTGGTCGGCTCGGAGCCGAGGAAGAAGTTCCGCCACACCGGCATGAGGGGGACGACGGCCAGGTCCTGGTAGACGGTGGCGATGCCGCGGTCCAGGGCCTCGCGCGGGGAGCCGAGCCGGGTCTCCTCGCCCTCGATGGCGAAGGTGCCGGCGTCGTGCTGGTGCAGCCCCGCGATGATCTTGATGAGGGTGGACTTGCCGGCGCCGTTGTCGCCGAGGACACAGGAGATCTCGCCCGCGTGCACCTCCAGCGACACGCCTTCCAGCGCCTTGATGTTGCCGTAGAGCTTGCTGACGTCCCGGAGTTCGACCAGCGCGGTCATGATGTGGCCTCCGCCCGCTTGCGGACCCAGGCGTTCAGCAGCGTGGCGAGCAGCAGCATCGCGCCGAGGAAGAACTTGTACCAGTCCGGGTTCCACTGTGCGTAGACGATGCCCTTGCTGGTCATGCCGAAGATGAACGCGCCGACGGCGGCACCGATCGCCGAGCCGAAGCCGCCGGTCATCAGGCAGCCGCCGACGGCCGCCGCGATGATGTAGAGGAACTCGTTGCCGACGCCGTCGCCGGACTGGATCGCGTCGTACGAGAACAGCAGGTGCTGTCCGGAGATCCAGGCGGCGAGGGCGACGCCCATGTAGAGGCCGATC
This sequence comes from Streptomyces sp. YGL11-2, assembly GCF_050054615.1. NCBI lineage: Bacteria > Bacillati > Actinomycetota > Actinomycetes > Kitasatosporales > Streptomycetaceae > Streptomyces > Streptomyces sp. YGL11-2. The sequence goes on along the minus strand of NZ_JBNHIN010000028.1, from coordinate 35,673 downwards.
TTGGTCTTGGTGACCGGGACGCCGACCGCCCGCGCGGCGTCCGCGTTGCCGCCCACCGCGAAGATCCAGTTGCCGACCCTGGTCCGCAGCAGGATCCAGGTGGCGACCGCGACCAGCACGATCCACCACACGATGGTGATCTGGATGTCGACGTTCCCGATGGTCAGATGCGAGGCGAAGAGCGCCCGCGCCGAGTCGAAGCCCTCCATGTCGGCGATGGACTTCGTCGAGACGGTGCCGCTGATCAGCTTGGTGAAGCCGAGGTTGAGGCCGGTCAGCATGAAGAAGGTGCCGAGTGTGATGACGAAGCTGGGCAGCTTCGTACGGGTCAGCAGGAGGCCGTTGAGGACGCCGAAGGCGAGGGTGACCACGAGCGAGACCCCGACGCCGACCCAGGTGTTGGCGGTCATCTGGTAGCTGAACATCGACGAGATCAGCGCCGAGCTGACGACCATGACACCGGCCGACAGGTCGAACTCGCCGCCGATCATCAGCAGCGCGACCGGGACGGCCATGATGCCGATCGTCGAGGACGCGTAGAGGACCGTGGAGAGGCTGGAGGCCCGCAGGAACGGTTCGGCGGCGATCGAGAAGAAGAGGAAGACCGCGACGGCGCCGACCACCGAGCCCAGTTCGGGCCGGCCCATCAGCCGTCGCGCCAGCGAGCGGTGCAGCAGCCGTTCGTCGCCCGCGCTCTTCGACGGCCGGGCGGGCTGCCGGGGAGGTGCGTCGGTGTGGCTCATCGGGTCCCCCGCTTCGTGTAGTCCAGGAGCGCGTCGGCGTCCTTCTTGGTGATCACCTGGGGTCCGGTGAGCACCGGCTTGCCGCCGCCGAGGACGTCGGAGTTGTACTTGTACAGCCACAGCAGGTCGACCGCCTCGTATCCCTGGAGGTAGGGCTGCTGGTCGACCGCGAAGCCCAGCGAACCGTCCTTGAGACCGGTCGCGACCTGCGCGTTCAGATCGAAGGTGTCCACCTCGGCCTTACTGCCGGCCTGCTCCCTGGCCTTGACGGCGGTGGGGGCGAAGGGCGCGCCGAGGGTGACCACCGCGTCGATGGACGGGTCGGCCTGGAGCTTGGACTCGATGGACGCCTGGACGTCGGGCATGTTGGTGCCGTCCACGTACAGCTTCTGCAGATCGCCCTTGAACGTCTGCTTGGCACCGTCGCAGCGCTGCTCGTGGCCGACGTTGCCCTGCTCGTGCAGGACGCACAGCGCCTTCTTCTTGCCGCGCTTGTTCAGCTCCTCGCCGACCGCCTCGCCGGCCACCGTCTCGTCCTGCCCGATGTGGCTGAGCGCGCCGAACGCCTTGGACTCGTCGGCGCCGGAATTGACCGTGATCACCGGGATGCCGGCCTTCTCGGCCTTGAGGACGACGTCCTTCATGGCGTCCGGCTTGGCGAGCGAGACGATCAGCCCGTCGACCTTCTGGTCGATGTAGGACTGGACGAGCTGGCTCTGCCGCTGGGCCTCCTTGTCGTGTGCGTAGACGAACTTGATGTTGTCCTTGACGGCGGCCTGCTGGGCGCCGTTCTGCACGATGTCCCAGAAGGTGTCGCCGTCCCCGGAGTGGGTGACCATCGCGAAGGTCCACCGGGGGGTGTTGACCGCGGCCTTGCCGCCGGCGGCCTGGGCGGCGCGCGCGTCCTCGGCGCGCTTGCCTCCGGTGCTGCTGCATCCCGCCAGGGAGGCGCCGAGCACCGCTGCCAGCACGGCGCACACGACGCGTCCTCTTCTTCCTGCCTTTGCCACGAGGACTTGCCCTTCCCGCTGTTGTCGCTGTGCCGGCCGCGTGCGCCGGCCCGTCCGTGCCGGCGGTGCGTGCCGTTCCTGCCGTTCCTGCTCTGTCCGCTGTCGCCCCGGCTCCGGCCGGCCGGGCCGGGCAACCTTCCAAGTATCCGTTACCGGCGATCTGTACCGGTTCATGGGGTCCCGCCTTCCCTTCTCCGTCACCGGGTGCCACGCCCTGTGTACTGCTCCAGCTCCGGTACGTCCTTGCCGGTGACGATGGCCGGCCCGGTGAGCACCGGCTTGCCGCCGCCGAGGACGTCGGCGTTGTCCCGGTGGAGCCGGAGCAGGTCCACCGCCTCGTACCCCTGGAGGTACGGCTGCTGGTCCACCGCGAACTCCACGTCCTTGGCCTTGAGGAGCTTGACCACCTCGGCGTTGAGGTCGAACGTCGCGATCCGCGCCGAGCTGCCGGCCTCCTGCTTCGCCTTGACGGAGAGGGACGCGATGGGCGCACCCAGTGTCACGACGGTGTCGAGGGAGGGGTCGGCCTGGAGTTCGGCCTGGATGGAGGACTGGGAGGCGGGCGCGTTGGTCCCGTCGACGTCGAGGGTGTCGACCTTGCCGTGGAACGCCGCGCGGACACCGGCGCAGCGGTCCTCCAGCGACACGTTGCCCTGCTCGTGGATGACGCAGAGGACGTGCCGGGCGTGCCGGTTGTTCAGCTCGTCGCCGACCGCGCGGCCGGCCACCGACTCGTCCTGCCCGATGTGCGCGAGCGCCCCGTATGCCGCGGAGAACTCGCCGCCGGAGTTGACCGTGACGACGGGTATGCCCTGTGCCACCGCCTTCTGGACGGCGGCCTTGACGGCCTCCGGTTTGGCGAGCGTGACGATCAGCCCGTCGACCTTCTGGTCGATGTAGGACTGGATCAGCTCGGCCTGCCGCGAGCCCTCTTTGTCATGGGCGTAGAGGAACCTGACGCCGTCCTTGGCGGCGGCCCGCCGGGCACCGTTCTGCACGATGTCCCAGAAGGTGTCGCCGTCCCCGGAGTGGCTGACCATCCCGATGGTCATGTGTGCCGCGCCCGCACGCCCGCCGCTGCCGCCGGGCGTGCTCCCGGCCTTCCCGCCGGAGGTGCCGCATCCGGCGAGCAGGGCACCGGCGGCCAGTAAGGCGACGACGGTACGGAGGGTCGCGTGCCGAGCAGATACGGGTCGAGCCTTGCGCGCGCAGATCATCGTGGACCGCCTTCGCTCCCCGGCCGCCGGATTGCGGCTGGAGGAGTTCTAACGGCGCGCGTCCCGCCACGTCAATAGTTTGTCCGAACATTCTGACGCGAGCGGGGTGGCGGGACGGGGAGCGGGTCGGGCGGCGGCCGGCCCGGCGCCCCGCGCACGCGGGCAGCCGGAAGCACCGCTCACCGGCGGACGAAACCGCTGGTCAGCGCGGATGGGACCGTCTCAGGGCCGGACCAGCAGCTGGAACTCGAAGGCGTAGCGGGACGCGCGGTAGACGTGCGAGCCGAACTCGACCGGGCGGCCGGTGTCGTCGAAGGTGGTGCGCTGCATCGTCAGCAGCGGCGCGCCCTCGGGCTCGTCGAGCCGCGCGGCCTCCTCGGCGGTCGCCGCGCGGGCGCCCACCGCCTGGCGGGCGCTGTGCAGGGTGATCCCGGCCGACCGCATCAGCCGGTACAGGCCGGTCTCCTCCAGGGCGGCCGTCTCCAGCTTGAGCAGCCCGACGGGGAAGTGGTTGCGCAGGTGCGCGACCGGCTCGCCGTGGGTCAGCCGCAGCCGCTCCACCAGCGCCACCTCGGCGCCCTCGGCGATGCCCAGCGCGGCGGCGACCTCGGCGTCCGCCTCGGTGGTGGTGTTGAGCAGCACCCGGGTGGCCGGCTTCTGCCCGGCCGCCTCCAGGTCGTCGTAGAGGCTGCTCAGCTCCAGCGGGCGCTTGACCTGGCTGTGGACGACCTGGGTGCCGATGCCGCGGCGGCGGACCAGCAGCCCCTTGTCCACCAGCGACTGGATCGCCTGGCGCACCGTGGGCCGGGACAGGCCCAGCCGGCCGGCCAGGTCGATCTCGTTGCCGAGCAGGCTGCCGGGCGCCAGCCTGCCGTTCTCGATCGCGGCCTCCAGCTGCTGCGACAGCTGGAAATACAACGGCACCGGGCTGTTCCGGTCCACGCTGAACTGGACGGGGCCCTCGGCTCCCACGGCTTGTGCATCGCGTTTCCCCACGCCGGCGAGCGTATCCGCCCGCGCAGATGACGGGAAGTCCGTAGGTCACATTGTCCGGACAAGGTGGGTCGGAACCATTCGGGCGGACCCGGCCGGGCACCGGCTCGCGGACACCGCCGCGATCCCGTTCACCGCACTGCTCGACGAGCCGTTCCTGGCGCTCCCGGAGAGCGCGGGCGCGCTGCGCGACTCCTGGCCGGCGGTGTCCGAACGCGGCGGCCGGCCGGTGCGGACCGGTGCGGTGGTGGCCGGTGCGGGCGAGACGTTCGAGGCGGTGGAGGCCGGGCTGGGCGTGGTCCTGCCGGCCGCCGGGAACGCCGCGCTCTACCGGCGCCCCCGCGTGGTCGCCCGCCCCGTCGGCGGCCTCTCCCCCAGCCGGCTCGCGCTGGCCCGGCGCCCGGACGACCACCGGACGGTGCTCCGCGACGTCATTGAGGCGGTACGGCAGCTCCCGGTCCCGTAGCCTCCGTCACATCCGGCCCACCGCCCGGCGCCCCGCCTTCGAGGAGCCCCCGTGTCCGTACGCCGTGTCGTCCCCGATATCCACCTCGCCCCCGGCGGCGCGCCGGACGCGCTGGCCGAGAACCGCGCCTTCTACGGCCTGCTGGGCTTCGAGGAGGTGATGAACCACGGCTGGGTGATGACCCTCGCCTCGCCCTCCCACCCCACCGCGCAACTCACCTTCATGACCCGCGACGAGACCGCGCCGGTCGCCCCCGACCTGAGCATCGAGGTCGAGGACGTGGACGCGGTGTACGCCGCGGTGCTCGCCTCCGGCGCGCGGATCGTGCACCCGCTCCAGGACGAGGAGTGGGGTGTCCGCCGCTTCTTCGCGGTGGACCCGAACGGCCAGGTGATCAACGTCCTGGGGCACCGGCCCCCCGACTCCACCGCCCCGTCCGACCCCGACAACTGACGCCTGACCAGCCATCACTGACTGCTCGTCACTTCCCCATCCACGCACCCTCGTACTTCCGGTACGTGCCGTCGTGCGTGGCCAGGTGGACCCACTGGTTCACATACGCCAGGAACGCGTCGTCGCCGCGGGGCAGCGCGTACGCCTTCTCGGAGAAGGTGAACGGCCGGTCCGGGTGCACGGCGCACAGCTCGGGGTGGACCCTGGCCTGGTAGCGGGTCTCGCTGGCGTCGGTCATCATCACGTCCGCCCGGCCGGCGACGATCTCGTCGAAGATCGTGGTGTTGTCCGGGTGGACCGTGATGGTGGCCTTCTTGAGGTGCGCGCGGGCGAACTGCTCGTTGGTGCCGCCGGGGTTGACGACGACCCGTGTCCCGGGCCGGTCGATCTGCTCCAGGGTCCGGTACCGGTCCTGGTCCGCGCAGCGCACGATGGGCGTCTTGCCGTCGGTGCGGGTCGGTTCGCTGAAGTACACCGCGCGGGCCCGGGCGAGGGTGACGGAGACTCCGCCCATGCCGATGTCGCAGCGGCCGGCCGCGAGGTCGCCGACGAGCTTCGCCCACGTGGTGGGGACGTAACGGGGCGTGGCGTCCAGGCTCTTGGCGAGGTCCCGGGCCATGGAGATGTCCACACCGCTGTAGGCGCCGGTCCTGGGGTCGCGGTAGCTGAAGGGGCGGTAGTCGCCGGTGGTGCACACACGCAGCACCCCGCGGCGCGGGACGGCGTCCAGCAGGCTGCCCGGCCGCCGGTCGGGCTGGTCTGCTGCCGACGCCCCCGCCGCCGTCACCCCGGCGGTCGGGGCGGCCCCCGGGCTCGGGGCGGGGGTGGCGTACGAGGCCGCCGGGGCGGCGGTGGCGAGGGCGAGCAGGCAGGCGAGGGCGGGGAGCAGGACGGCGCGCTTCATGGTGGGCTGACTCCTGATCAGGTGAGCGGAGCGCTCAGGGTGGCAGAGCCGCTGCGCCAGGTGAACCCCCCGCCCCTTCAGTAGGACGGCACCGGCCCACAACTCCCCGTCCCGCTCCCCCGGTTCGGCCCCGGTCAGTCCCCGTAGAGGTCCATCGTCCTCTCGCCGCCCGGCTGTTCCGGCACCGCGTCGGCGAGCCGTACGAGGAGGTCCGCGGCGCGCTTGGCGACGGTCTCGCGGTCCCCCTCCGACAGGGCCGAGCCCATCCCCACCGCGACGGCGCCCGCGGCGATCCACTCCGGCGCGGCCTCCACCGTCACCCCGCCGGTCGGCAGCAACGGCGCCTGCGGCAGGGCGGCGCGGACGTCGCTGATCCAGGACGGGTGGCGTCCGGTGGCCGGGAAGAGCTTGAGCGCGTCCGCGCCCAGCTCCAGGCCCCGCACGATCTCGTTCGGCGTCGAGACCCCGGCGAAGACCGGGACGCCGTAGCGGTGGGCGGTGCGGATGACCTCGGCGTCCAGGCTCGGCGAGACCAGGAAGCGGGCGCCCGCGTCCACCGCCATCCGGGCCGACACCGCGTCAAGGACCGTACCGGCGCCGATGACGGCGTCGTCGCCCAGCTCGCGGGTGAGGGTGGTCACCGCCTCCAGGGCGAACGGGGTGGTGAGGGATATCTCCAGGCTCGTGATGCCGGCCGACAGCAGGGTGTCGGCGGTGGCACTCGCCTCGTCGTACGTGGCGCTGCGGACGATGGCGAAAACGCGCTGCGCCAGTGCGGCCCGGGTGATCTCCCAGCGATACACGGCAGTTCGCCGCCCTTCCTTCTTCTCCGACGCTCGCTGCCGCTGCGACACGGCTCGCGACAGACCCAGCACTTCCCGGGGCGCGCCGCGCCGGCTGACCGCTACTGGCCCGTATGCCGCCGATGCCCGCCCACTCCTCGTATCCACCGAAACGCTACCGGCAACCACTGACAATCCTCCCTCGGGGTGCGCCCCTGTGCGCCCCTTCTGCCGAGAATGGGCGAAGGAGAGGGAGAAGTGGCAGGTGAGGCCCGTAAGTCCGGGGGAGCACAACGGCGG
>NZ_JBNHIN010000028.1:0-28667 GCF_050054615.1 Streptomyces sp. YGL11-2 | reverse complement strand
GCCGGGGTGCGAGTGCACCCCGGCCGCCGGGCGGACGGTACGTCAGCTACCGCTGCTGAGGTCTCAGCAGCTGCGGTCGACGAGGTTGAAGGTCTTGTAGTGGTCGGCGGTGTAGTAGTCCTCCTGGGGCTGTTCGCCGGTCACGATGCGGCGGGCGCCGCGGGTGGGGGCGCCCGGAGTGATGACGGTGTACTCGTGGTAGTAGTCCGACGCACTCTGGGCCGGCAGGACGCCTTCGGAGTTGGTGAAGACCGACCCGTCCTTCCCCGGGTACGGGAAGGGGCCGCCCTGGTCGATCAGCTTGAGGGTGTCGTGGGCCTGGTCGGGGAGCTGGGAATAGCAGACCTTGCCGATGTCGTTGGTGTCGTCGGCGGCCCTGACGTGGACCGCGACCGTGTGGGTCGTGGCGACAGCGGGCGTCGCGGCGACGGCGGTCCCGCCGAGGAGCAGGGCCGAGGCGAGGGCGCCCGCGGCGCCGATCTTCGTAATCCGTGGGGGGATTCTCATGCCGTACAGAATGACGCGCGTAGACATGCCCCTGTCAATCCCAAGAAGCCTAAGTTTCCCGGGAGTTCACAGGGACACCCCGAGGACACCCCATTTGTTCCGCTGCACCGCCCGCGTGTTCCCCTTGACCGATCACCAGTTCCGCTCTACTGGCACTGTTGCCGACACCCCTCTGGAGGGCCGCCCCATGCGCGTCAAGGACTTCGACCACCTCGTGCTCACCGTGCAGGACATCGAGCGCTCGCTGGCCTTCTACTGCGGACCGCTCGGCCTGGAGCCGGTCCGGGTGGACGCATGGCGGGCGGGCCAGGCCCCGTTCCCCTCGGTGCGGGTGAGCCCGTCCACCATCATCGACCTGATCACCGGCCCCCGCAGCGGGTCCAACGTGGACCACATCTGCCTGGTCGTCGACCCGCTGGACTGGCAGCAGGTCATCGACTCGGGCCGCTTCACGGTGCTGGAGGGCCCCGTCGGCCGGTACGGGGCACGGGGCGAGGCGCAGTCGATCTACGTGTCCGACCCCGACGGCAACACCGTCGAGCTCCGCTGGTACCCGCAGGACGTCGCGTAACGGGCCGCGAGCCCCTCCGACGGGTCGGGCGCTTTTGCCTCTGAGGCAAATCTTTTGCCTCAGAGGTGAAGGCTGGCTATACCGGAGCCATGACCCAGCTCCCCGACGAGCCCTCCGGCGCCGCTCCTGAGGAGTTCGCCACCGTCGCCCCCCGGCTGCGTGACCTGCGACGACGCGGCGGCCTGACGCTGGAGGCCGCGGCCCGTCGGGTGGGCCTGTCGCCGGCGCACCTGTCCCGGCTGGAGACCGGTCAGCGGCAGCCGTCGCTGCCGATGCTGCTGGCGCTGGCCCGTACGTACGGCACCACGGTATCCGACCTGCTCGGCGAGACCGCGCCCGAGCGCGACCCCATCGTGCGGGCCGGGCGCGCCGAGCCGTCGGAGGCCGGCGGCTGGACGTACTGGACCGTCGGCGGCGCCGGACGTGCGATGCAGTCGCTGCGGGTCCGGGTGCCGTACCGGGCGCAGCGCGAGCTGGTGCGGGTGCACCCCGGCGAGGAGTGGCTCTACGTCCTCTCCGGCCGGCTGCGGCTGACCCTCGGCGAGGCGGCGCACGTGCTGGATCCGGGCGACGCCGCGCACTTCGACTCGCTGACCCCGCACCGGATCGCCGCGGCGAACCGCGGCGGTGTGGAGCTGCTGTTCGTGCACACGCTGCTGCAGAGCGGCGCCGCCGAGCTGTGCCTGGGCGACGGGGCGCCGCCACACCGCGGGGTCTGAGCCCGCACCGTCCGCCGTCTGCCGTCCGCCGTTCACCGTTCACCGTTCCGGAAGGGAAGGTCCGTTCGCCGTGCCCGAAAACCCCACCCCCGCTTGCCCCGCCCCCTCGTCTCCCGAGCCGGCTTCCGCGCAGTACGTCGAGAACAAGCCACCGCGCGGGCTGTATGTGCGGGTCTTCGTCTACGTCGTCGCCACCCATGTGCTGCTCGCCTTCATGAGCCTGCTGGTCATCATCGCCAAGTCCCGCTAGGAGTCGGCCGGTGAGTCGGTGTCAGCCGTGGCGCGGGACGCGACGCGCCGCTGCACGGAGTACGCCCCCTTGCCCCGTCCCGGCGATCGGGTGACCCTGCTGCCACCGTGCCCGACGCACGACCGGCAGCGCGCCCCGGCGCGCGACGCACGCACCAGACTCGTCCCTGAACCTCGCTGCACCGAGGAGGACCGAAGGATGCACCGTACGCGCACCGCGGTTGCCACCGCCTTCGCCGTGGCCCTTGCCGTGATCCCCCTGGCGGGCATGTCGGGGCCGTCGCGCGCCGCTCCGGCCGGCAGCAGCGACGCCCGGGACAGCCCCGAGGACGCCGCCGCCGTCACCCCCACCCCGCAGTCCGTCCGGGACCGCGCCGACCACATCACCGTCACCCGGTCCGTGACCGTGGTCGCCGGGCCGCGAACCGACGCCCCGGCACTGGCGCTGGTCACCAGGACGCTGAAGGACGCCGGCGCCCGGCATGTCGTACGGGCCGGGAAGGCGCCGTCCGGGGGCGGGCAGCTGACCGTCTACGTGGACGGGGCGGGCGCGGCCCGGGCGCTGCGGGAGTTGGGCGCGCGCGGCACCGGCGGGCTGCCGGCCGAAGGGTACGCGCTGGCCCTCGGCGCCGGCCGGATCGCGCTGGCCGGCCGGGACGCCACCGGCACGTACTACGCGGCCCAGACGCTGCGTCAGCTGCTGCCGCACCGCGACCGGCCCGGCGCCCGCGTGCGCGGCACCGCCGTGCGGGACTGGCCGGCCACCCCGCTGCGCGGTGTGATCGAGGGCTTCTACGGGACCCCGTGGTCCCATCAGGCCCGCCTCGACCAGCTCGACTTCTCCGCCGAGCACAAGATGAACATCTACGTCTACTCCCCCAAGGACGACGCCTACCTCCGGGAGAAGTGGCGCGACCCCTACCCCGCCGACCGGTTGGCGCAGCTGCGGGAACTGGTGGACCGGGCGCGGGCGCGGCATGTGGAGTTCACCTACGCGCTCTCCCCCGGCCTGTCCGTCTGCTACAGCTCGGCCGCCGACGTCCAGGCGCTGACCGCCAAGTTCGGCACGCTGTGGGACATCGGCGTACGGACCTTCGCGGTGCCGCTGGACGACATCAGCTACACCAGGTGGAACTGCGCCGCCGACAAGGCGCGGTTCGGGACCGGCGGCGGGGCGGCCGGGGCGGCGCAGGCGCAGCTGCTGAACCGGGTCAACCGGCAGTTCATCGCCCGGCATCCGGGCGCGCAGCCGCTCCAGATGGTGCCGACCGAGTACGCCGACCTGAAGTCGTCGCCGTACAAGAAGGCGCTGGCCACCCGGCTGGACCGGAACGTGCTGGTGGAGTGGACGGGCGTGGGCGTCATCGCGCCGACGATCAGCGTCGGGCAGGCGCGGCAGGCCCGGGAGCTCTTCGGGCACCGGATCCTGCTGTGGGACAACTACCCCGTCAACGACTACGTGAGCAAGCGGCTGATGCTCGGGCCGTTCAACGGGCGGGCGCCGGGGGTGCCGGGGCAGCTGGCCGGGATCACCGCGAATCCGATGATCCAGCCCGCCGCGTCCGAGCTGGCGCTGCACACGGTGGCCGACTACGTGTGGAACGACCGGGCGTACGACGCGCGGGCGTCCTGGCGGGATGCGATCCGGGAGCTGGCCGGCGGCGACGCCCGCACGGAGAGCGCGCTGCGCGCCTTCGCGGACGTCAACTACACCTCGGCCATCAACCCGCGTCAGGCGCCTGAACTGGCCGCTGCCATCGCCCGGTTCCGGAGGGACGGCCGGGCCGGGCGGCTGGACGCGGTGCTGCGCCGCCTCCAGAACGCGCCGGCCGTGCTGCGCGACCGGCTCGACTCCCGGGCGTTCGTCCGGGAGGGCGGGCCGTGGCTGGACGCCACCCGCGCCTGGGGGGTCGCGGCCCGCGACGCGCTCCGGCTGATCGAGGCGGACCGGGCGGGCGACACCGCCACGGCCCGGCAACTGCGGGGCCGGATCCCGGAGTTGGTCAGGACGGCGAAGTCGTACGTCTATGTCGACATGAAGGGGAAGCGGATCCCGGTGGTGGTCGGCGACGGGGTGCTGGACACCTTCGTCGCGGACGCGCTGGGCGGGCACGGCGCGTCCCGGGCGGCGCGGGCCCGCTGACCGGACCGGGCGCCGGGCGGGACGGGCGGCCGGGTGGGCGGCGATGAGGTGATTCCGCGGTGACCCGGGCGGGCGTCCTCCGTGCCGGGGGGGTGGCCGGGCCCTAATCTGAGGCCCCGGCCACCCGCCTCGCGCCCCACAGGAGGAGACCCGCATGGCCCGACCCGCCGCCCCCCGGCCGAGCGCCGCCGCCGTCCTCGACGACGCGGTGCGCGCGCTCGCCCCGGACCCGGACGCCAACCGGCTCGTCCGCCGTATCGCCACCGGCGAGGCGCCGCGCTCGGTGTTCACCACCTTCGCCCTGGAGCAGCACCAGATCATCGACGCCGACCGGATCAGCTTCCAGCATCTGGCGCGCCGGGCGGACGGCGATCCGCCGATGGCCGACTTCTTCGATCTGCTCGCCCACGGGGAGGCGCTGGCCCTGGAGCAGCTGGCCGCGCTGGCGGACGCCTGCGGGCTGACCGGCCGCGACCTCGCCGCGTACCAGCCGCGTCCCGGCTGCCAGGCGTACCCTTCCTACGCGGCGCGCCTCGCGCTGAGCGCCGAGCCGGCCGACGCCGCCATCGCGATCACCGCCAACTTCTCGGCCTGGAGCGGTTATTGCGCCACGGTCCACACCGCGATGCGGGAGCACTACGACTTCCCCGAAGCGGCCCGCGGGTTCTTCGCGCTGTTCGCCCGGCCCTCGCCGGAGCTGGCTTCCCGGGCCCGTGCGGCGGTGCAGCACGGCATCGACACCGGCCAGGCGCGACCGGCGGCCGCGCACCGCTACGGGCGGCTGCTGCAGGCGTACGAGGTGATGTTCTGGAACTCGGTCGACGAGTGACCCGTTCCCCGCGCGTCGGAGCCGCACCGGCGGCTCCGGCGGGCGGGCCCGGTGAACGGGCGGGCGCCCCTGACCGGTTGTCGGGGACCCCCCCCCGCCGGGTGCGTCAGCCGCCCAGTTCGCGGTGCCGGGCCTCCAGGCGTGCGGCCCCCTCGGGCGTGAGGGAGCCGTGCAACCGGAGCCGCGCGATCCCGCCGTCGGGGAAGATGTCCATCCGTACGTGGGTCACCGCGGGCGCGTCGTGCAGCAGGAAGCGGTGGACGGTGTCGGGCTGGAGCCGGGTGCGCGGCAGCAGTTCGACCCAGTCGCCGCTCTCCCCGTCGCGGCCGGACAGGCCCGCCCAGCCGGCCGAGTTGCCCTTGAGGTAGCCGGTGTCGATCTCCACGGCGCGGATCACGGACTGCCCGGTGAGGCGGTAGCGAACCCAGTCGTTGCCATGGCCGCGACGGCGCCGGGTCTCCCAGCCGTCGTCCATCTTGCGGGAGCGGCCCGGCTGGATGGTGTTGGTGGGCGAGGAGTAGAAGCGGTCCGAGGCGTCCTCGACCTGGCCGCCGTTCTCCAGCGCGGCGAGGTCGAAGGTGCCCAGCGCGGCCAGCCAGCGGGGGGCCGGGACGACCTCGCCGTGCACCCGGAGGCGGGCGATCCCGCCGTCGGGGTGCTGGTGGAGCCGGAGGTGGGTGAAGCGCTGTGCGGCGTCGACGGCGAAGCCGTTGGCGGCGTGCCCGCCGATGGCGGTGCGCGGGACGAGCGGGGTCCACTTGACGTCGTCGGCGAGGAGTCCGGCCGGCGACGGGGAGCCGTCGACGCAGGTGCCCTCGATGCTGACGGACTGGGGGTAGTTGCCGCGGAAGTGGGCGGTGTCGACGACGATGCCGTGGATCACGCCGGGTGCGCCGAGCCGGATCAGCGCCCAGTCGTGGTCCTCCTCGGCCGGGAACGGGTGGGCGCCGTCGGTGCCGCGGCGCCGCCGGGTCTCCCAGCCGTCCATGATCTTGCCCTTGTGGCCGAACGCCTCGGGGTCGAAGTGGGCGGCCCCGGGCGTCAGGAGGTTCTCCCGTTCGGCGAAGAACTCGTCGTTGGCGGCGAGCACGCCCGCGCCGAGCCGCCGGTCGGCGAGGTCGGGGAGGTGGGTGAAGGGGAAGCCGTCCGGGCCCGGGGTGCGGTAGTCGGCGTACGGGTCGCCGCCTCCGTAGGGGTCGGCGTCGCCGGTGTAGCGGGGTATGTCGCCGGTGGTCATGCGCGCGGCCTTTCCAGGAGCTCGCCGGTGGGTTCGGCGAGGGTGGTGCCGTCGTTGATCCGCCGGCCGCGCAGCCAGGTGGACCGGACGACGCCGTGGAGGGTCCGGCCCGCGTAGGCGGTGATCTTGTTGCGGTGCTGGAGGGCCTGCGGGTCGACGGTGAAGGTCTCGTCGGGGGCCAGGACCGCGAAGTCGGCGTCCCGGCCGGGCTCGATGGCGCCCTTCTGGTGGAGGCCGACCAGTTCCGCCGGGGCGGCCGACATCCAGCGGACCACGTCCTCCAGGGTGTGGCCGCGCTCGCGGGCGGCGGTCCAGATGGCGGGCAGGCCGAGCTGGAGGGAGGAGATGCCGCCCCAGGCGGTGCCGAAGTCACCGGACTTGAGGTCGGCGGTGGAGGGCGAGTGGTCGGAGACGATGCAGTCGATGGTGCCGTCGGCCAGGCCGGCCCACAGCGCGTCCTGGTTGCCGGCCTCGCGGATCGGCGGGCAGCACTTGAACTCCGTGGCGCCGTCCGGGATTTCCTCGGAGGTCAGGGTCAGGAAGTGCGGGCAGGACTCGACGGTGATCCGGACGCCCTCGGCCTTGGCGGCGGCGATCAGCGGCAGCGCGTCGGCGGAGGACAGGTGCAGGACGTGCACCCGGGCGCCGAGCAGCTTGGCGAGGGCGATCAGCCCGGCGATGGCGTCGTTCTCGGAGACCCGGGGGCGGGAGGCGAGGAAGTCGGCGTACTTGGGGCCGTGTGCCTCGGGGGCCGCCTCCAGGTGGCCGGGGTCCTCCGCGTGCACGATCAGCAGCCCGTCGAAGCCGGCGATCTCGCCGAGCGCGGCGGCCAGCTGCTCCTGGTCGACCTCGGGGAACTCCTCGACGCCGGACGGCGACAGGAAGCACTTGAAGCCGAACACCCCGGCCTCGTGCAGCGGACGCAGGTCCTTGACGTTGCCGGGGATGGCGCCGCCCCAGAAGCCGACGTCGATGTGCGCCTTGCCGCGGGCGACCTCGCGCTTGGTGTCGAGGTGGGCGGTGGTGGTGGTCGGCGGGAGGCTGTTGAGCGGCATGTCCACGAGCGTGGTGATGCCGCCGGCCGCCGCGGCGCGGGTGGCGGTCCAGAAGCCCTCCCACTCGGTGCGGCCGGGGTCGTTGACGTGTACGTGGGTGTCCACGAGGCCGGGAAGCAGGACGTCGTCACCGAAGTCCTCGACCTGCGCTCCGGCCGGGGCCTGGGCGTCGTGCGGCAGGACGGCCGCGATCTTCCCGTCCTCGACGGTGACCGTCGCGGCGCGGGTCCCCTCGGGGGTGACGACGCGCGTGGAGCGCAGCACCAGCACTGTTTCGGACACCCAGTACCTCCTCGTATGGTTCTCTTCCATGGTCGCGGGCCGGCGGCCGTGGGGCGCGCCCGCCGGGGGCCGTGGGGCCCCCGGCGCGCATCCCTCAGGACGGATCCGCCGGCCGGCATCCAGAATTCAACAGTCTGTTGAGCGAGTCTTCACTCCGGACCCCGGCCCGTCAAGACCCCTTCGCCACCACGGGAGCCGCCCCGGCACCGGTCCGCCCCGGCCGCTCGGCCACCTCCTCGGCCCCGGCCCTGACCTGCGACGGGATGATCTCCTGCGGGATCGGGCCGGCGTCCGCCGCGGCCCGGGAGCGGCCGGAGACCAGGACGTAGAGCAGCCCGGAGAGCACCATCCCGAAGATCCAGGAGAACGGCGCCACGGCGCCGAAGGCCGGTATCAGCGCCAGCGAGGCCGCGACCGCGGCGGCCGGCAGAAAGGCGATCACGGCCTTCGGGTTGTAGCCCCGCCGGTAGAAGTACGCCCCCTCGGCATCGGCCGAAAACAGCGCGTCGACATCGATCCGGCCGCGCCGCACCAGGTAGTAGTCGACGAGCAGGATCGCCACCAGCGGGCCGAGGAAGGCCCCCAGCGCCCCCAGGAAGTACTGGATCACCAGCGCCGAGGAGTACAGCTTCCACGGCAGGACCAGGATGGCCAGCACCGCGGTGATCATGCCGCCGCGCTTGAAGTCCAGGTACTTCGGCGCGAGGTTGGCGAAGTCGTAGGCGGGCGAGACGAAGTTGGCCACGACGTTGATGCCGATGGTGGCGATGATGAAGGCGAGCGCGCCGATCACGGTGACCACCGGATCGTCGATCTTCTGGATCACCTTCACCGGGTCGTAGATCGCCTCGCCGAAGACCGAGATGGTGCCCGCGGTGACCAGGACGGCGACCACCGCGAAGGCGGTGAAGTTCACCGGCAGGCCGATCAGGTTGCCCCGCCGGTAGGAGCGGTGGTCGGGCGTGAAGCGGGCGAAGTCGGCGTAGTTGAGGACCAGGGTGAGGAAGGTGGCCACGGTCAGGCTGACCGCGATCAGGCTCTGCCGGGCCTGCGCGGCGCCGCCGAGGCCGGTGAGACTGCGGGTCAGCGAGATGTCGCCGTGCGCCTTGACGACCAGGTAGACGGCCAGCGCGAGGACGACGAGCCAGACCACCGGCCCGGTCGCAAAGTCCTGCACCCTCCGGATGAACTCCATGCCCCGGGTCAGCAGGACGGCCTGCAGCCCCCACATCACCAGGAACGCGATCCAGCCGAGGGTGGACAGCCCCAGCACCGAGTTGTGGTCGTAGGCGTCCAGGCCGGGCGCGATCTGGAGCGTCAGCAGCACCACGGCGGTGGACGCCAGCCAGGTCTGGATGCCGTACCAGGACACGGCCATCACCGCCCGCAGCAGGGCCGGGATGTTGGCCCCGTAGACGCCCCAGCTGGCGCGGGCGAGCACCGGGTAGGGGACGCCGGTCCGGTGCCCCGCGTGACCCATCCGGTTCATCAGCCAGTACACGATCGTGATGCCGGCCAGCAGCGAGAGGAACACCTCCCAGGCCGGCAGGCCGAGCACGAAGAGGCTGGCGGCGAAGGCGTAGTTGCTGATCGCGTGGGTGTCCGACATCCACAGCGCGAAGACGCTGTAGGTGCCCCATTTGCGTTCCGGGGCGGGCGCGAGGTCCTCGTTGAAGAGCCGCGGGTCCGGCGGCGCCGGACGGTGCTGCGGGGGTGTGCTCATGTGTCCTCCCAGGCAGATTGGGTGGATCTCGTGTATCAGCTGCCAGTTGTCAGATGTCTGATGTCTGTGCGGAAAAATCGGTGTGCCGTGTGGTGCCCTGCGAAAACGCGGCGCCACGGGCGAGGTGGCTGCTCAGCGGCCAGGAGCCGATGGCCTTCGGGCGCGGCGGTGCGAAGCTGCGCCCCGTACTGGTGGTGAGCCCGAGGCCGACGACCGCCTCCGCGAACTTCACCGCGGCGGCGACCCCGTCCACGACGGGCACCCCGAGCGCCGCGGAGACCGCCTCCTGAAGTCCGGCCATCCCGCCGCACCCGAGGCAGATCACCTCGGCCCCGGCCCGGACCACCTCGCGCGCCGTCTCGATGACCACCTCGACCGTCCGTCGGGGGTCCCCCTCCAACTCCAGGACGCCGAGCCCGGTGCCGCGTACGGCGGCGCAGCGCTGGAGCAGCCCGGCGGTCAGCAGCCGGTCCCGGATCTGCGGTACGGAGCGGTCGAGGGTGGTGACGATCCCGTACGCGTGCCCCAGCATCATCGCCATCTGGGCGGCGCTCTCGGTGATGTCCAGGACGGGGACGTCCAGCAGCTCCTGGGCGCCCTCCCGGCCGGGTTCGCCGAAGCCCGCCATGACCAGCGCGTCGAAGGGCGCGTCCAGGGTGGCCAGCCGGTCCAGGACGGCGGCGGCGCTGAGATACCCCTCGAAGTGACCCTCGATCGACTCGGGACCCCACAGGGGTTCGGTGGCGAGGATCTCGGTGCCCGGTGCGGCGGCCGCGGTGGCGGTCGCGCGGATCGAGGCGGTCATGGAAGCCGTGGTGTTCGGGTTCATGACGAGCAGGCGCATGACGCTCCAGCCATTTGGAGGATTCCACAGAATGGACAGTAGGTTTCGCGGAGCAGAACGTAGCTACGGCCACTGGCACCGTCAAGAGATCTGCGCAAGGACGTGGCACCTTGGGACATACAGGCCCTGACCGGCGGGAACGACTGTGCGATAGGCCGTGTGCCTGCGCGGTGTGACCGGTAGGCTGCTCCGGTCGGGCCCGGCGCCCGCAAGCACCAGAGCCGAGACCGATCAGACCCGCCCCGAAAGGAACGCGACGTGCCGCCGTCCAGCGCCAGCACCTCCGCCGCCGAAGCCAAGCCCGCAGGCGCCAGCGGCGGCGTCCAGTCCCTTGAGCGCGCCTTCGACCTCCTGGAGCGGATGGCCGACGCGGGGGGCGAGGTCGGGCTGAGCGAGCTGTCCACCAGCAGCGGACTGCCGCTCCCCACCATCCACCGCCTGATGCGCACGCTCGTCGCCTGCGGCTACGTCCGGCAGCAGCCCAACCGCCGGTACGCCCTGGGCCCGCGCCTGATCCGGCTCGGCGAGAGCGCCTCGCGGCTGCTGGGCACCTGGGCGCGCCCGTTCCTGGCCCGCCTGGTGGAGGAGACCGGCGAGACCGCCAACATGGCGCTCCTCGACGGCGACGAGATCGTCTACGTGGCCCAGGTCCCGTCCCGGCACGCGGTCCGCATGTTCACCGAGGTCGGCCGCCGGGTGCTGCCGCACTCCACGGGCGTCGGCAAGGCCCTGCTGGCCAACCACCCGCCGGAGGAGGTCCGCGCCCTGCTCGGCCGTACGGGCATGCCGGCCGCGACCGAGAAGACCATCACCGACCCGGACCGCTTCCTCGACGCGCTCGCCGAGGTCCGCCGGCTCGGCTATGCGGTCGACGACAACGAGCAGGAGATCGGCGTCCGCTGCTTCGCGGTCCCGGTGCCCAACTCCCCCACCTCGGCGGCCATCTCCATCTCGGGCCCGACGGGCCGGGTGACGGAGGCGTCCACGGACAAGATCGTGCCGGTGCTCCAGGACGTCGCGGCGCAGCTGTCGGTGGCGCTCGCCAACCAGACACCGGCGTGACCGGGGCGGCTGCCGGGACGGCCGGGCCCCTGGGGTCACCGCCCCC
This sequence comes from Streptomyces sp. YGL11-2, assembly GCF_050054615.1. NCBI lineage: Bacteria > Bacillati > Actinomycetota > Actinomycetes > Kitasatosporales > Streptomycetaceae > Streptomyces > Streptomyces sp. YGL11-2. The sequence goes on along the minus strand of NZ_JBNHIN010000028.1, from coordinate 17,400 downwards.
TCGGCAGCTGGCCGAACCCGTCGATCCGCTCGCGGACCTCGGTCAGGGCGGGCGACAGCGCGCTGACCGAGCCGACCGCCCCGGCGATCAGCAGCAGCGAGCGGCGCAATCGCGGCACCTCCGGCATCCCGTGGCTCATCATCGCGTCCAGTGCGGCCAGTTCGTCATCGGCGGCCGCACGGTCCGGTAACTCCGCGGGCAGCACGGCCAGTTGACGGCGCAACCGGGCCACCGCCCCCCGCAACTCCTGGACCCGCGGGTCGCCGCCGGCGCCCGTCACTCGTCTGTCCCTGTGCAGCTGTTCCACAACGACGGCGTCCTCCAAGGCCGTTGCCGTTCCGCAGTGCGGGACAGTTAACGCCACTCTGCGCCGCGCGCGCCATACGGAGAGCGAAAAAAACCGATCACCGGCGCTCAGGAACCCTGCTGCGGGGCCACCGCGTCGCGCCAGACCCGGACGTCGAGGGTCACATAGCTGCTCGGGTCCGAGTCCGCCGACTTGCCCTGGAACGTGATCAGCGCGATCGTGCCGCTGCTGGTGGTCAGGCACATCTGCGAGCCCTCGGTGAGCAGGCCGATGTCCACGCGCGAGGTGAAGCGGGTCTCGCTGCGGCAGGTGTCGAGCGTGCCCTGTTGGCCCGGTCTGAGCAGCACCAGCTTTTCGTCAGGAGCATGGATACCGCCGTCCGAGTTGTCGTTCCCGTCGAGCGCGGCGTCGGCCTCCTCGGCGTGCGTGTTCTTCGGCGTGACGGGGTCGTCGGCGAACGACAGGTAGTAACCGTGGGGCAGGTCGATGCCCTGGGTGTCGACCGGCTGCGGATCCTCCTGCGGCGGCTGAGGGGTATCGGATCCGGTGTCGCCGCTGCTCGGGGAGTCGGTGGGGGTCGGCGTTCCGGTGACGGTCTTCGGCTTGTGGTCGGCGGCCTGGTCGGTCTTCGTCCGGCCGTCGCTCTTCATCACGACGTACACCGCGCCGCCGCCCGCGCCCGCGACGGCCAGCGCGCCGGCCAGCACCAGTGCCACGGCCGGTCCCCTGCGCTTCTTCTTGGGAAGCCGTGGAGCCGACGTTCCGGCGGACGGGGCGGACTCCGGCGCGCCGAAGCCGGGCGGCGGGGTGCGGGGGTGGTCCAGCGCGGTCGGCACCGGGGCGGCCGGCTGGGCCGGTGGCTGCGCCGGGTGGGTCGCGACGCCGGCCGCGAGGACCTCCGGGGGCGGGGTGGGCCGGGGAGCCGGGGCGGCGGCGCGGGTGGTGAGGTCGGCGGCGACGGCGATGGGGAGCCAGTCCTCGGGGCGGCGCAGCTGGGTCTGGCCGGAAGCGGCGGCGCACAGCGCGATGACCTCGGCGACGGACGGCCGGCCGGCCGCGTCCTTGGTCAGGCAGCGGCTCACCAACTCCCGCAGCTCGTCGGGGATTCGGGAGAGGTCGGGCTCCTCGTGGACGATGCGGTAGAGGACGCCGTGCGCGGTGCCCTTGCCGAAGGCCGGGGTGCCGGTGGCCGCGTACGCCGCGACCTGGCCGAGCGCGAAGACGTCGGCGGCGGGGGTGATCGGGGCGCCCGCCGCCTGTTCGGGCGCCATGAAGGCGGGGGTGCCGACGGTGACCCCGCTGCTGGTCAGCGAGGGGGCGTCGGCGGCGCGGGCGATCCCGAAGTCGATGACCCGCGGGCCGTCGGCGGCCAGCAGGACGTTGGACGGCTTCAGGTCGCGGTGGACGATGCCCGCGCGGTGGATGACCTGGAGCGCCTCGGCGACCCCGGCGACCAGCAACAGCACGGTGTACACCGGGAGTTGGCCGTGCCCGGCGACGGCCTCGGCGAGCGAGGGGCCGGGGACGTAGGCGGTGGCGAGCCAGGGGGTGGCGCCGTCAGTGTCGCTGTCGATGACCGGGGCGGTGAACAGCCCCTGGACACGCTGCGCGGCGTGCACCTCCTGCGTGAACCGGCGGCGGAATTCCGTGTCTTCACTGAATTCGGGCCGGATCACCTTGATGGCCACCGGCCGCCCGCCGGGCGTGTGGGAGAGGTAGACCTTGCCCATCCCGCCGGAGCCGAGCTTCGCCGTGAGGCGGTAGCCCGCTATCGTCCGCGGGTCGTCGCCCTCCAGCGGCTGGAAGATCCCGGACGGCCCCACGCTGTTCACCACTACGTCCCCCGAAAGTGCCCCGCGGACCGACCGATTCGCGGACCCGCCGCGGTCGGCGCGGCGGGCGCAGGTCCGCGCCGCTGCAGCACCCTATCCGGCCGCCTGCGCACCGTGGCATCCAGGTCCGGAAAGCCGCCGGCAGCTCAAGCGCCGCGTCCGAAGCGTCCGTTCACGGCCGGTTTGATCACCGCCAACCGCCCCGCGCGGCTTCGCGCCCGCGTACGCCGCGCGCGCGTGACCGGCGCCCGGCCCGATCATTCCTCAGCACGTGCGTTCCCCCGGGCACCCGTTGGCGTGGGCGTATCCGGTACCAGGCGTACGGCCCGACGCGATGGAGCATTCTCCCTTCCGGGGAAATATCCGGCATATCACTGGATCGGAGAACGCCATGGAGCCCAACCCAGGCCCCGACACCGGCCCGAACTCCCGGCGCGTCAGCGTCGTACAGCTCATCTGCCGGGCGTATGGCCTCGCCGATGCGTCGGAGATCACCGAGGAGCACATACACCGCTACGTGAGCGAACACCGGCGGGTGGACGAGCGGACGCAGCAGCTCCGGGACCGGCTGCGCCCGAGGATTCCGCGCCCGCGGGCGTCGGGGGACGCCGCCTGACCCCGGTCGTGCGGCGCGGTGCCGTGCCATGAGGTAAGCAGTTCCCATGGCACACACAGGGGAGAGCGACCGCACCGGGGGGCCGGCGGGGGCCGGACGGCCCGAGGGGAAGGTGGCCGGGCTGCTGCTCGCCGCGGGCGGCGGGCGGCGACTGGGGGGACGACCCAAGGCACTGCTGGACCACCGGGGGCGCCCACTGGTCGAGCATGCCGCGGGGGTTCTGCGGGACGGCGGCTGCGACCCGGTGCACATCGTGCTCGGCGCGGCCGCCGACGCGGTCCACGAGCGGGCCGAACTGGCGGGGTACGGGACCTCGGTGAACCCGGACTGGGCGCAGGGCATGGGCTCCTCGCTCCGGGTGGGCCTGGCCGCGCTGGCCGGTTCGGGGGCGGACGCGGTCGTGGTGTCGCTGGTCGACCAGCCGGGCATCGGCGCCGCGGCGGTGGCCCGGGTGGTGGCCGCGTACGAGGGGCCGGACTCGCTGGCCGCGGCGGCGTACGGGGGCAGGCGGGGGCATCCGGTGCTGTTCGGCGCCGCGCGGTGGGCGGACATCGCGGCGAGCGCGGAGGGCGATCGCGGCGCGCGGGCCTATCTCCGGCGGCATGACGCCGCGATCACGCTCGTCGAGTGCGGGGACGTGGCCGAGGCGTACGACATCGACACACCGGAGGACCTGCGGCGGCTCGAATAGCGGGCGGCGCGAGAAGTGGCGGATGCCACAGCGCGGGCGGTGCGGCCCCGCCCGCGAACCGGGAGCGACCCCTGTGACCTGCGGACGCCGCCCCGCGGGCACGGTCATGGAGCGTGACCGACGTGGCACCGAGAGCCATTCGATCTCGACTTCTGTCGACCCGGAGAATCTCGATATCAACAAACCATTGAAGTTCCGCGATAAGGAAACTAGTCTCCACTGGTCAGAAGCGCCCTGAACCCGAACGGCGCCCGCGACCGTATCTCGGAGCCCGCGGCACCCCGTGCCGCCCCTTGGCGCCCCGGCGGCCGCCAGGCACCGCCGCTGAATGGAGTGACAGCTCATGTCCGCACCAGCGCCGTCCCCGCTGGCCATCGTCGAAGTCGACCCCGCGCACACCCCGGAACGGCAGGGCGAGGTCCTCACCGAGGCCGCACTCGCCTTCGTCGCCGAGCTGCACCGGCGGTTCACCCCGCGCCGCGACGAACTGCTAGCCCGCCGCGCCGAGCGCCGCGCCGACATCGCCCGGACCAGCACGCTGGACTTCCTCCCGGAGACCGCGCAGATCCGCACCGACGACAGCTGGCGGGTCGCCGCGGCCCCCGCCGCCCTCAACGATCGCCGGGTCGAGATCACCGGCCCCACCGACCGCAAGATGACCATCAACGCGCTCAACTCCGGCGCCAGGGTCTGGCTCGCGGACTTCGAGGACGCCTCCGCCCCCACCTGGGAGAACGTCGTCACCGGCCAGCTCAACCTGATCGACGCCTACGAGCGCCGGATCGACTTCACCGACGCCCGCACCGGCAAGTCGTACGCGCTCAAGCCGGCCGAGGAGCTCGCCACCGTCGTGATGCGGCCCCGCGGCTGGCACCTGGAGGAGCGCCACCTGCAGTTCGAGGGCCGCCCGGTCCCCGGCGCACTGGTCGACTTCGGCCTCTACTTCTTCCACAACGCGCAGCGCCTGCTGGACCTCGGCAAGGGCCCGTACTTCTACCTGCCGAAGACCGAGTCGTACCTGGAGGCACGCCTCTGGAACGAGATCTTCGTCTTCGCCCAGGACTACGTCGGCATCCCGCAGGGCACCATCCGCGCCACCGTCCTGATCGAGACCATCACCGCCGCGTACGAGATGGAGGAGATCCTCTACGAGCTGCGCGACCACGCCTCGGGCCTGAACGCCGGACGCTGGGACTACCTCTTCTCCATCGTCAAGAACTTCCGCGACGGCGGCGCCAGGTTCGTCCTCCCCGACCGCAACGCGGTCACCATGACCGCCCCGTTCATGCGCGCCTACACCGAACTGCTGGTCCGCACCTGCCACAAGCGCGGCGCCCACGCCATCGGCGGCATGGCGGCGTTCATCCCCAACCGCCGCGACCCCGAGGCCAACGAGAAGGCCCTCACCAAGGTCAAGAACGACAAGGACCGGGAGGCCGGCGACGGCTTCGACGGCTCCTGGGTCGCCCACCCCGACCTGGTGCCGGTCGCCCGCGCCTCCTTCGACGCGGTCCTCGGCGACCGGCCCCACCAGAAGGACCGACTCCGCGAGGACGTCTCGGTGGCCGCCGCCGACCTCATCGCCATCGACTCCCTCGACGCCAAGCCCACCTACCAGGGCCTGGTCGACGCCGTCCAGGTCGGCACCCGCTACATCGAGGCGTGGCTGCGCGGCCTCGGCGCCGTCGCCATCTTCGGCCTGATGGAGGACGCCGCCACCGCCGAGATCTCCCGCTCCCAGATCTGGCAGTGGGTCGACGCCGGTGTCGTCTTCCAGGACGGCGAACACGCCGGCACCAAGGCCACCGCCGACCTCGTCCGCCGCATCGCCACCGACGAACTCGCCGCGATCCGCGCCGAGTTGGGCGACGAAGCCTTCACCGCCGGCAAGTGGCAGCAGGCCCACGACCTCCTCCTGAAGGTCTCCCTGGACGCCGACTACGCCGACTTCCTGACCCTGCCGGCCTACGAGCTGCTGGGCTGATCCGACGCGCCGCCGGGCGGCCGAAGGGCCGGTACGCACCGCAACACCGCGGTACGCACCGGCCCTTCGCCGTGCCGCTCCCCCTTCAGATTCGAAGGCACCTGTCATGGCCGATCCTGGGGGCGCCGGAGACCACGCCCTCGATGGACCGCAGCACGGCGTCGGTTGACACTTCGTCAGGCTGGCCTGGCGTCATGTGGCGGCGCCGGCACGGTGCGTGGCGGCGTACTCGGCGAAGAAGACGGCCTCGGCGAGGAGGGCGGCGCGGAGTTCGGACAGCAGGACGCGTTCGTTGGGGCCGTGGAGGTTGCAGAGGTTGTCCTCGGCGCCGAAGAGCAGGATCTCGGCGCCCGGTGCCGCCTTGGCCAGGCCGTTGACCAGGGGGATCGAGCCGCCGGACGCGGCGTGTACGGGGCCGGCTCCCCAGGCGCGGCGCAGGGCGGTGCGGGCGGCGCGGTAGGCGGGGCCGCCGATGGCGGCCTCGTACCCCGGGCCGGTGTCGCCCGGGGTGACGGTGAGCGGGATGCCGAAGGGGCGCAGGCTCCGCAGATGGCGGACGAGCGCGGCCTGCGCCTCCTTGGGGTCCTGCCGGGGGTGCACCCGGAGGTTGAGCTTGGCGCGGGCGCGTGGGACGACGGCGGAGGCGGCGTGGTCGACGGGCGGCGCGTCCAGGCCGATGACGGTGATCGCCGGGCCGCTCCAGAGGCGTTCGCCGAGGCCGCCGGAGCCGATGAGGGGGGTGTCGCGGCGGACGCCGGCCAGCTCGCGGAACTCGTCGTCGGTGAGGTCGGTGCCGGACCAGGGTTCGCGGCGCAGGCCCTCGACGGCGACGTCGCCGTGGACGTCGTGGAGGGTGGCGAGGGCCTTGACGAGGACGAGCAGGGCGTCTGGGGCGGCGCCGCCGTACTCGCCGCTGTGAACGGCGGCGCCGAGGGTGCGGGCCTCGACGAAGACCTCGGCGGCGCCGCGCAGGGCGGTGGTGAGGGTGGGGGTGCCGGGCCGGATGCTGCCGGTGTCGGCGATGATCATCGCGTCGCAGGCGAAGAGGTCCGGGTCGGTGGGCGGGTAGTCGTCGAAGGCGCTGCCGTACTCCTCCTGACCCTCGATGACGATCTTGAGGCCGACGGGCGGCCGGCCGCCGAACGCGCGCAGCGCGCCGATGTGCACCATCACGTTGGCCTTGTCGTCGGCGATACCCCGGGCGCGGATGCCACCCTCGATGTCCGTGGGCTCGAACGGCGGGGAGTCCCAGAGGTGTTCGTCGCCGGGCGGCTGGACGTCGTAGTGGGCGTAGAGGAGGACGGTGGGCGCGTCGGGGGTGGGCGGGGGGAGGGTTGCGGTGATGACCGGGGCGGTGTCGGGGAGGTTCAGCTCGCGGATATCGGTGACACCGGCGTCTCTGAGGAGGGCGACGACGAGGTCGCGGGCCTGGAGGACCGGTTCGGGCGAGAAGCCGGGGAAGGCGATGGACGGGATGGCGGCGAGGCGTTTGAGGTCGGCGCACAGGTCGTCCATCAGGGCGTCGACGGTGGACTCCAGCGCGTTGGCGTCGTGGTGCACGCGGGTCCCTCTCTGTGGCGGCGGGCGTGGGCGCACGGTGACTCACTTTCGGTTCTTTTGCAGCATATCGGGCATAACGGGGCGAGTGCGGGTGCGCGCGTGGGGGGGCGGCGGATCGTGGACGCCGCCGAGGCGCGCCAACCTCAGCTCGTACTATGGGTGTAGTAAGAGCGCAGTAAGGGGCGAGTGGGACGTGGCACGGCGGCGGGAGCAGGTGCTGGACGCGGCGATCGAGGTACTGGGGGGCGAGGGCTCCCGGCGGCTGACGTATCAGGCGGTGGACGGCGCGGCGGGGGTGCCGACGGGGACCACGTCCAACTACTTCCGCAACCGGGCGGCGTTGATCGAGGGGATCGTGGCGCACCTCCAGGTGCTGGAGCGGCGCGACTGGGAGGCGTTCACGGCCGGCGTCGCACCGGCCGGCCACCCGGAACTGGCGGCGGCGCTCGCCGCGTTCGTGCGGCATGCCGTCGGGCCGGCGCGGGTCCGTACGGCCGCGCGGTTCGCACTGTTCCTGGAGTCCCCGGGCCGGCCGGAACTGCGGGCGCCGCTGGGACGGGGGCGACAGGCGGTGCTGGAGTGGAGCACGGAGTGGGTCCGCCGCTCCGGGTCGGCGGCGCCCGAACGGCACGGGCGGCTGCTGCTGGACTACGTGGATGGTGTGATGCTTCATCAACTTGCCTTCCCTGAAGGCGCGTTTGCGCCGGAGGAAGAGATCCGGGAGCTGGTGGGGCGGTTGCTCGGGTGAGCGACCCGCCCGAGCGGGGGCGCTGCGTACCGGCGCGCCCCAGGACGGGTGATCTGGCGCGAAAGGGACACCGCGCGGCATGCGGTGTGGTGGAGTGGCGCGGGTGACGAACCATCACCTCGACAGCCGGGCGGCCGGCTACCGCGCCGCGTACGACGAGCAGGTGCGGGGCCGCGGCTTCGCCCCCGGTGAGCCGGGCGCCGAACAGGTCGGGCCGGTGCTGCGCAGGGCGGTGCCGGGGCAGGGCGGGGTGATCCTCTACCGCGACCTGGGCGGGCTGGACGGGCCGGAGCTGGATGCGTTCATCGCCGCGCAGCGCGCGCACTTCGCGGCGCTGGGGCAGCCGGTGGAGTGGAAGTACCACGCGCACGACCTGCCGGCCGACCTGCCCGAGCGGCTGCGGGCCGCCGGGTTCGCCCCCGAGGCGCCGGAGACGGTGATGATCGGGGAGGCGGCGGAGGTCGCCGAGGCCGCCGCCGTGCCGCGGCTCCCCCAGGGGGTGCAGCTGCGCGAGGTCACGGCCCGCGCCGACTTCGCGCGGATCCAGGAGCTCGCGGAGGCGGTGTGGGGCGAGGAGTGGGACTGGCTGCCGGACGCCATGGAGAGGTGGGTGTCCGGCGCGGAGGATCCGTGTGTGGTCATGGTCGCGGAGTCGCTGGCCGGTGAGGTGATCTGCGCGGGCTGGGTGCGCTTCCACACGGGAACGCAGTTCGCGTCGCTGTGGGGCGGCTCCACGCTCCCCAACTGGCGCGGGCAGGGCCTGTACCGGGCGCTGGTGGCGGCGCGGGCGGCGCTCGCCGCGCGGCGCGGGTTCCGCTACGTCCAGGTGGACGCGCTGGAGAGCAGCCGGCCGGTGCTCGCCCGGGTGGGGCTGGTCGCGGCGGCGGTGACCGTGCCGTACGTCTGGCGGCCGGCGGACGTGCGCTGACCATCGGGGACGGCCAACCACCCGCGGCACGGGGCCCGTTGGTGTCCTCCGGTGCGGTCCAGACCTTGCGCCTGACGGGTATACGACACCTTCCAAGTCTGGTAGGAAAGCTTCCTAACGATTGGTGAACCCCCCACGGCCCACTCCGTACAGGAGGACTCCATGCGCACCCGATCGATAGCCAGAGCCCTGCCCAGGACCGCCACCCGTGTCGCGCTCGGCCTCGCACTGCTCGCCGTCCCCGCAACCGCCGTCGCCACCACGGCCGTTCCCCCCGGCCGGGCGCCCGCGCGCACCGCACCCCACAGCGCTTCGCACACCGCTCCGCACGCCGTACGGGCCGGAGTCGGCCTCGACGACCCGGCGAAGAAGGAGATCGCCATGCAGCTGGTCTCCAGCGCGGAGAACTCCTCGCTCGACTGGAAGGCCCAGTACGGGTACATCGAGGACATCGGCGACGGCCGCGGCTACACCGGCGGCATCATCGGGTTCACCTCCGGCACCCACGACATGCTGCAGCTCGTCGAGCTCTACACACAGCGCAAGCCGGACAACGTCCTCGCCACGTACCTTCCGGCGCTGCGCAAGGTCGACGGCAGCGATTCCCACGACGGGCTGGACCCGGACTACCCGAAGGACTGGAAGACGGCGGCGCAGGACCCCGACTTCCAGCAGGCGCAGAACGACGAGCGGGACCGGGTGTACTTCAACCCGGCGGTGGAGCAGGGCAAGGCCGACGGGGTAGGCGTCCTGGGGCAGTTCGCGTACTACGACGCGCTCGTGATGCACGGCGACGGCAGCGACCCGACCGGCTTCTCCGGCATCCGCAAGCGCGCGCTGGCCCAGGCGAAGCCGCCGTCCCAGGGCGGCGACGAGACGGCGTATCTGAACGCCTTCCTCGACGCCCGGGTGTGGGCGATGAAGCAGGAGCCGGCGCACAGCGACACCAGCCGGGTGGACACCGAGCAGCGGGTGTTCCTGAACGAGGGCAACCTCGATCTGCACACCCCGCTGGACTGGAAGGTGTACGGCGACAGCTACCACATCGGCTGACCGGCCCCGCCGCGGACGGCGGTCCGCGCACGCCCAACGGCCCGTACGGGTACGGCGGTTGCCGTTCCCCTACGGGCCGTTGCGATGGGGCGGGGCGGTCGGGTCAGTGCGCGGGCGAGGCCGCGGTCTCACCGTCGTCCATCCGGCCGCGTTCGGGCTGGTGCGGGATCTCCGCGGCGGACGGGGGTGTGTGGCCGTCGGCCGCCGGCGCGTCGGGTGCGGACGGGTCCTTGCGGCCGAAGTGGTTGAAGGCGAGGTTGAGGACGATGGCGACCAGGCAGCCGGTGCTGATCCCGGAGTCCAGGACGACCAGGAGGTCCTTGGGGAAGTTGTGGTAGAACTCCGGCGCCGCGATCGGGATCAGGCCGATGCCGAGGGCGGCGGCGACGATCAGCGCGTTCTCGCCCTTCTCCATGGCGGCGGAGGCCAGCGTCTGGATGCCGCTGGCGGCCACCGAGCCGAACAGCACGATGCCGGCGCCGCCGAGGACCGGTAGCGGGACCAGCGAGATGACCGAGGCGGCGACCGGACACAGGCCCATGACGATCAGGATCGCCCCGCTGGTGGCCACGACGAAGCGGCTGCGGACCTTGGTCATCGCGACCAGGCCGATGTTCTGCGCGAAGGCGCTGTTGGCGAAGCCGTTGAACAGCGGGCTGAGGGCGGTGCCGAGGGTGTCGGCGCGCAGGCCGCCCTCGATGGTGCGCTCGTCCGCCGGGCGGTCCACGATCTTGCCGAGGGCGAGCATGTCGGCCGTCGACTCGGTCATGCAGACCAGCATCACGATGCACATCGAGATGATCGCGGCGAGGTCGAACCGCGGGGCGCCGAAGTGGAACGGCGTCGGGAAGCCGACCAGGCTCGCCTTGGTGAGGACCGAGAAGTGGGTGATGCCGACGGGTATCGCGACCACGGTGCCGGCGATCAGGCCGAGCAGGATGGCGATCTGCTGGAGGAACCCGCGCAGCACCCGGCGCAGCGCGAGCACGATCAGGAAGGTGACCGCGGCCATCGCGATGTTCTTCAACGAGCCGTAGTCCGCGGCCTGTTCGTTGCCGCCCTCGGACCAGCGGAAGGCCACCGGGAGCAGCGAGACGCCGATCAGGGTGATGACGGTGCCGGTGACCACCGGCGGGAAGAAGCGGACGAGCCGGGAGAAGTAGGGGGCGAGGAGGAAGCCCAGGACACCGGCGACGATGACCGCGCCGAAGATCACCGGCAGCGCGTCGTGCGGGCCGTGCTGCTTGGCGATGGCCACCATGGGCGTGACACCGGCGAACGAGACGCCGTTGACGAAGGGGAGCTTGGCCCCGACCTTCCAGAACCCCAGGGTCTGGAGGAGGGTGGCGATCCCGGCGGTGAAGAGGCTGGCGCCCATGAGGAACGCGGTCTCGGTGGGGCTGAGCCCGCAGGCGGGCCCGACGATCATCGGCGGGGCCACCACACCCGCGTACATCGCGGCCACATGCTGGAGGCCGCTGGTGAACATCTTGAAGGGCGGGAGGGTTTCGTCGACCGGATGCTTCCGGTCCTCCTCCGGCTGCTGCCCGGTAATTGCGGCCACTGCGGGCCTCCTGTCGATTTCTGCTCCGCCGGGGGAGGCGGTGCGAGGCTGTCACGGAGGGCGTGCGATGTGGTGCGTGGTGCCGGAAGTCGCGCTGGTGAGCGTGCAGATGGCCGCGCTTGTGGCGCGTGGGCGGCGATGTGGGGGATGACCGGCCCGGGGGTACGAGGTGATCCCGCACCCCCGGGGTCCGGCGCTTGCGGATCCCTGTCGGATCCACAAGCTCAGCCGGGAGCCGTCCCTCCCGACCGAGTCTTGGGTTGTTGTGCCGCGGCCGGGGGGATCAGCCCTCGGCGGCGATACGGGCCAGACGCTGGGCCTCATCGCGCGCGGAGCGGGCGATGGCGTCCTCGTCGACGTTGGTGAGGTGGTTGTCCTCGACGACCGGCTTGCCGTCGACCAGCGACAGCGTGACCGGGGCCGCCGCTCCGAAGACCAGGGCGGTCACCGGGTCGGCGATCGAGGAGTGGGCGAGGGTGTCCAGCTTCCACAGGACCAGGTCGGCGAGCTTGCCCGGCTCCAGGGAGCCGATCTCGCGGGTCCGGCCGAGGACCTGGGCACCGCCGTAGGTGCCGAGCCGCAGCGCCTTGCGGGCGTTGAGGGCGGCCTCCTTGTGGGCGCCGAGGCGGTTGATGAGCAGCGCGTTGCGCAGCTCGGTGTGGAGCTCGCCGGACTCGTTGGAGGCGGTGCCGTCGACGCCGAGGCCGACCGGGACGCCGGCCGCGAGCATGTCCGGGACCCGGGCGATGCCGGCGGCGAGGCGGGCGTTGGAGGACGGGCAGTGCGCCACGCCGGTCTTCGTGCGGGCGAAGGCGGCGATGTCGGAGTCGTTCATGTGGACGCAGTGCGCCATCCACACGTCGTCACCGAGCCAGCCGGTGGACTCGAAGTAGTCGGTGGGGCCCATGCCGAACAGCTCGTGGCAGAACTTCTCCTCCTCCACGGTCTCCGAGCCGTGGGTGTGCATCCGCACGCCCTTGCGGCGGGCGAGCGCGGCGCCCTCCTTGAGGAGTTCGGTGGAGATGGAGAACGGGGAGCAGGGTGCGGCGGCGATGTGCACCATCGAGCCGAACGAGGCGTCGTGGTGCTTGTCGATGGCCTCTTCGGTGGCGATCAGGGCGCCCTCGGTGGTCTCCACCGCGAAGTCCGGCGGCAGTCCGCCGTCCTTCTCGCTGCGGTCCATGGAGCCGCGGGCGAGGGTGATCCGGGCGCCGATCTCGGCGACCGCGGCCAGTTCGGCGCCGACGAGGTCGCCGGAGCCCTTGGGGAAGACGTAGTGGTGGTCGGAGGCGGTGGTGACGCCACCCCTGACCATCATGCCGAGCGAGCCCTGGGTGGCCGCGGTGAGCATCTGCGCGTCGATCCGGGCCCAGGTCGGGTAGAGCGCGACCAACCAGTTGAAGAGGTTGTGGTCGGTGGCCAGGCCACGGGTGATCCACTGGTAGAAGTGGTGGTGGGTGTTGATCAGGCCCGGGGTGACCAGGTGGCCGGTCCCGTCGACGCGGCGGACCACGTTCGCAAGGCCCTCGGGGGCCTTTCCCGCGCCCAGCGACTCGATGACGTTGTCCGCGACGACGACATGTCCGTTGGCGTACTCGGTGTCGTCGGCGTCGACGGTCGCGATGGCGCAGTTCTCGATAACGATGCGCTGCTTCACCGCGCTGTCAGGGGCTGCCGATGCTGCCATGGGGCTTTCCTCGTTCTTTCGTGGCGATGTGGGCACGGCAAGGCCCTACGGGATTTGAGTGCCGGAGCCGGACGACGCGGCTGACAGTACCGCTGCCCGTGGTGTGCTCCGGGTGCCGAGATGATGGAAGAACAGGTTGAGCAGGACCGCGGCCAGGGCTCCGGCGCTGATCCCGGAGCCGAGCACGGTCTGTGCCCAGGCGGGGAACCCGGCGTAGAAGGTCGGCGCGGCGAGCGGGATGATGCCCGCACCGAGCGACACGGCCACCAGGATGATGTTGGAGCTGTCGTCGAGTCCGGCCTCGGAGAGCGTACGGATGCCGCTGACCGCGATCGAGCCGAACAGCACGATACCCGCGCCGCCCAGCACCGGCATCGGTACGAGGGAGACCACCGCGCCCAGGACGGGGAAGACGCCGAGCACCAGGAGCACCGCGCCGGCCAGTGCGACGACATAGCGGCTGCGGACCCGGGTGAGCGAGACCACGCCGACGTTCTGCGCGAAGGCGCTGGTCGGGAAGCCGCCGAAGACCGGCCCGAGGAGGGTGGCGATGCCGTCGGTGCGCAGTCCGCGGGTGATGGTGTCGCCGGTGGTCGGGCGGTCGCAGATCTCGCCGAGGGCCAGCATCCCGGCCGACGACTCGGTCATCAGCACCAGCATCACGATGCACAGGGAGAGGATCGCGGCGGGCTGGAACTCCGGCGGGCCGAAGGAGAACGGGGTGGGCAGTGCGGCGACCGGGGCCGAGCGCAGCCCGTCGAAGCTCGCCATCCCGAAGGGGATCGCGGCCAGCGTGCCGGCGACCAGGCCGATCAGCAGCGCGATCTGCTTGACGAAGCCCTTGGTGAAGCGCTGGATCAGCAGCACCACGAGGAGGGTGAAGCCGGCCAGTGCCAGGTTCTGCGGGGAGCCGAAGTCGGCGGCGTGCTTGTCGCCGCCCTGTGCCCAGCCGACCGGTACGGGCATCAGCGTGACCCCGATGAGGGTGATCACGACGCCGGTGACCAGCGGCGGGAAGAAGCGGAGCAGTCTCCCGAAGAACGGTCCGACCGCCAGGCAGAACACCCCGGCGACCATCACCGCGCCGTAGATGGCGGGGAGTTGGTGGCCCTTGGCGGTGGTCTCGGCGATGGCGAGCATCGGGGTGATACCGGCGGAGCTGGCCGCGTTGACGAACGGCAGGCGGTTGCCGGCGAACTTACGGATGCCGAGCGTCTGCAACAGCGTTGCGCACCCGGCGATGAGCAGGCTGGCGGCGATGAGCCGGGTCCGGCCCGCGGTGTCCAGGCCGACGGCCTGGCCGACGATGAGCGGAGGGGTGACGACGCCGGCGTACATGGCGGCGATGTGCTGGAGGGCGGCCGGGGCGAGCCGCTTGACTGCCGGCTTCTCGTCCACCGGATGGACCGGTGGGACGGGGTGGTGCGGGGCTTGCTCGTGCTGTGCCATGGGTCGTTCCCCTCGGGTTTCGTGTCCCCTCCCCGCTGCGGGGTGGGGAGGGGACACGAGGCACGGCGTTGCGTCGGAACCGTCAGAGGTTCGTCAGATCCATCGGGATCCGGGCTTCGACACCGTCGCGCAGAACAGTGGCTTCGATCAGGCCGTACGGGCGGTCCGCCGCGTAGTAGACCTCGTTGTCGTTCTTGAGCCCGAAGGGCTCCAGGTCCACGAGGAAGTGGTGCTTGTTGGGCAGCGAGAAGCGGATCTCGTCGACCTCGGACCTGTTGTTGATGATGCGCGCGCCCATCTGGTACAGGGTCTGCTGCAGCGAGAGGCTGTAGGTCTCGGCGAACGCCTGCAGCATGTGCTTCTTGACCTGCTCGTACGAACGCTCCCAGTTGGGCATCCGCTGCTCGTCGTCGGTCCAGTTGAACCGCCAGCGGCTGGACACCTGCGTGGCGAGGATGCGGTCGTACGCCTCCTTCAGGGTCGTGTACTTGTCCTTGATGTACCCCCAGAACTCCGAGTTGGTGGAGTTCATGACGACCAGGTCCTTGAGGCCCGAGATGACCTGCCACTGCTCGCCGTCGTAGGTGATCTCGGTCAGCCGGGTCTCCTGGCCCTTGCGGACGAAGGAGTGCTTGACGTCGTCGGAGCCGATGAACCGCGAGTTGGCGTCCGCGGTCTCGATCCGCTCCCAGGCGTACTCCTCGATCCGGATGCGGGCCCTCTTGATCGGCTCCTGACTGGTCACGAAGTGCCGGGCCAGGTGGATGCCGAACTGCTCGGCCGACTCGATCCCGTACTCCTTGGCGAAGGCGTACACGGTGTTCTTGGTCGTGTCGGTGGGCAGGCAGTTGGCGTTGGAGCCGGAGAGGTGGACCTCTTCCAGGTCGCCGGAGAGCGCGACCGAGACGTTCAGGTCCTTGATGTGGTGCGTGGTGCCGTCGCGAGTGATCTTGACGACGCGGTTTTCCGCTTTGCCGTACTGGTTCTGGCCGAGAATCGTGGGCATGTCGGTGCTAGCTCCCTCGGTATACGGAGTAGCCGAACGGGTTGAGCAGCAGCGGTACGTGGTAGTGCTCGCCCGGCTTGACGGCAAAGGTGATTGCCACCTCCGGGAAGAAGGCTCCGCTGTCCCTTACGCGGGGGGCGTCCTGCTGTTCCTCGGCTTGCTTGTGGATGCTGTGCTGTTCGGAAACGAAGTACTCCTCGACCGCGAAGTCGAGGCGGACATGGGTGGTGCCTGCCGGCAGGGCCGGGAGATCCTTGCAGCGCCCGTCCCCGTCGGTCGTGGACGCGCCGTGGGCGGTCCAGGCGCCGGCGCTGCCGGAGCGCACGGCGAGCGTGAGGGCGACGCCCTCGGCGGGGCGGCCCACGCTGGTGTCCAGGATGTGCGTGGACACCGACGTCGGTGCGGCCGTCTCGCTGCTCATGCTGCGTCTCCTTCTGCGATGCGGGTCAGGCGAATGCGGTTGATCTTGCCGAGCTCCACACGAACGATCTCTCGTTCCTGTTCCGGCGTGTTGTCGATCCGGTTACGGACCGCGTCGCGCATCTGCTCGCCGGTACGGCCGGTGGCGCAGATCAGGAAGACGTGGCCGAACTTCTCCTGGTAGGCCAGGTTCAGTTCGAGCATCTCCTCCTTGAGTGCGTCGGAGGCGCCCGACATTCCGCTCTGCTCGCGGTTCGAGGTCGCGTCTCCCGGCTTCGGCCGGCCGATGGGCGGGTGCCCGGCCATCGCCTCGGCCAGGTCCTCCGCGGACAGCTCGGCCATGGCGGCGTCGCTCGCGGCGAACAGGGCGTCGGTGGTGGCGTAGGGGCGCTGGGCGAGAATCTCGCTCCCCCAGGACCGGCTGGCGCACACCTCGTGCAGTGCGGCCCGAGCCGTACTGTCGTCGGCGGCGTTGAACCGGGAGAGCCCTTGGGGCGTACTCGAAGACACGGGAAGCCTCCGTGGCCTGGTGCTGGACAGCCTGTTTGGCTGGAAACAGCTAAGACCCCCGGCAACATCACGTCAACACTTTGTTGAAAAGTCGGCGACACAAAAGCCGCCGCCCGGTGAGTTCGGGGCGGCGGCTTCGGGCCTGCTGCGGGCGTTCCGGCCGGTTCAGCTCAGTCGGCGTCCTTCGCGGCGGATTCCCGGTTCAGGTAGTTGTAAACGGTGAAACGGCTGACACCGAGCGCCCCGGCGACGGTTTCCACGCCGTGCCGGACGGAGAACGCGCCCCGCGTCTCCAGTATGCGCACGACCGACTGCTTGGTCTTGCGGTCCAGCTCCGACAGCGGCATACCGTGCCGGCGCTCCAGCTCGGCGAGGATGTGGTCGAGCGAATCCGACAGGTGGGGAAGCCGTACGGCCACCCGGTCCTGCCCCTCCCAGGCCAGCACGACGTCGTCGCCCCGGGCCTGGTCAGGCGCGACCAGTCGGCCGCCCATCGCATCCACCAGCGGCTTGACCGCCTGGACGAACGGGTGGTCGGCGGGCTCGGTCACGACTCGTCCCCCTCGTCCTCGGCCGCGCCGGCCCCGTGGGCGTCCGCGATCACATTGACCTGGAGGGAGACGCGGGTGGCGCCGGCCTCCAGGGATTCGCGCAGCAGGGCGTTCACCGCCGCCAGTACCCGGCCGGCCTCCCCTTCGGCCGTGTTGCCGAAGGGTCCGACGTCGACGGCGTCCAGCCCGGCTCCGGTGACGATGTCCCGCGCCACCACCGCATGATCCGGCGCCTCGTCCAGATCGAACGGCTCCGTCGTGAACTCAACTCTCAATCGCACGCCGTTCAACCTACGCGCGGTTCGGCCCGGCCACCAGAAATTGGCTCCGGTCCCCCTTGACAGCCTCCCCGCCCGCCCGGCAGTGTTCCATTACGCAGAAAGTAAGTTCCGCGATCCGGAAGGAGCGCCGGCCCTATGGGTTTCACGGACATGCGCTTCAACGTCAACCTGTCGATTCTGTTCACCGAGCTTCCGTTGCTGGAGCGGCCGGCT